>JAEUHV010000199.1 GCA_016794485.1 Planctomycetota bacterium | reverse complement strand
AAGGTGTCGTGGTCCGCCGGTTCCTTGCCCAGCAACCACGAGCATAACGCAACGAGGAAGTCGTGCCCGCGCGGATGCTCCAGCACCGCGGCGATCAGGTGCTGCCAACGGCGGATCGGATCGATGGCGGCGAGCACCCCGAGGTGGCGCAGGAACTGCAGGAAACGCAGAGTCAACCCGACGACCGCCGAGGTCCGCAGGGCGTCCAGGCGGGCCTCGTCGAACTGCGACAGGTCGAGCAGGAAGAACGGCAGCCGCAATTGCCGGGGCAGGAGGAGTTCCAACGTGGCGGCGTCCCAGCCGGTCGTGTCGACCAGTTCGTGCGGGCTCGTCGGCGCCAACCACGGCTCGTCGCCGTGGTAGAGGACAAACGACAACACTGCCGGCACGGTCCTGGCTGCCGGATGTTCGGCCCGCCATGCCTCGAGCAGCCGAACCGTGTAGCCCGCCTGCTGCAATGCCGTGAACCGGTCGACCCACGACTTGTGTTCGTTGAGCAGATGCACCAGCGCCACGCTGTCGCCGATCTCGACGATGTACAGGACATCGCTGCGGCGCTCGCCCAGGGCCTTGTCGACGAACGCATCCGGCAACCGGCGCAGGGTCGGCCATCGGATCGCCGCGACCAGCTCCGGCGGCAGGCAGCTGCGCAACAGGTCGGCGATCTGCTCCGGCTCGCCGAAGACGAACCGGAACAGGGCGTCATGGGAACGGATCGGTTCCATGCTGCCCCAGTGCCCGGCGACCGGCGATCGGTCGCACTGCGCGCGCAAAATCCTCGACGGCTTGCGTCAGCGCCGCAACCGTCGCTGCAACCGGTTGAGCTCGGGGCTCTCCACGCCGGCGGCACGCGCCGCCCGCAGCCCGTCGCGAGCTTCCTCGATCCGGCCCAGGTGGTGCAGGTAGCGGATGCGCGCCGCGACGAACGCGGACTCGTTCGCGCGCTCGCGCAGGGCGTCGTCGATCAGCTCCAGCGCCCGCTTCGGATTGCGCCGCCGGTCGAACCCTTCGGCCAGCGCGAACAAGACATCGGGCTGGAACGGTGCGATCTCGAGCGCTGCCGCGAACAGGTCGAGGGCCTCGTCCGAGCGCCGCAGCCGCGCCATCGCCTGCCCCGAGAAATACAGCGCCGGCCAGAACTCCGGCTGCAGGTGCAGCCACAACTGGAACTCGGCGAGCGCCGCCGCCGGATTGCGTCCGCGTACGGCTCGATCGGAGGCGCGCGCGAACCGCTGCTCGAAGTCGGCGACGTCGAGTTGCAACAGCGCCCGAACGGCGCGATCGCGCACGGTCGGATCGGTGGTGCCCTGCAACCCGGCCGCCAGCTCGACGCGCGCGTCGCGACGTTCACCGCAGGCCAGGAGGCACAGCCCGAGCGCCACGCGCTCCTCGGCGACCAGCAGCGTGCGCAGGTCGAGCAGGGCCTGCACCACGTCCGCAGGAGCGTCGCGCCGGCCGAGCCCGGCGTGCAGGCATTCCAGCAGCACGCCCGCGCCGCGTTCGCCGTCGTCGAACTCGCCGGCCCGCAGCGTGCGTTCGCGCAGTCGGCGCAGGCCGCGCAGCGTGAACGCCCAACCGTCGTCGAGCCGCCCTTCGGCGAAACTGAGCTGCGCCAGGTGCGAGAAGAAGTCCGGGTGGCCGTCGAGGTCGAGCCCCTTCTGCCAGAGCCCGCGCGCCTCGCCGCGGTCGCCGCGTCGCACCAGCAGGATGCCCAGGTTCTCGAGGCCACGCGACGGCGGCGGATCCAACCGCGCCGCCAGTTGCAGCCAGGCCAGGGCGCGGTCGTCGTCGCCCATCTCGGTGCACTGGTCGGCGATCGCCACGCAACCGTCGCCATCGACCGGCTGCGCTTCGTAGCACCGATCGAGGAACGCGCGCACGACGTCGCGGTCGAGCCGGTCGACTTGCAGGGCCACCGTCGCCGCGGCGTTCGCGACCCGCAGGGCCAGGCCGAACTCGGGGTCGAGCGCCAACGCCTCCGCGAACGGCTGCACCAGCGCGGCACGGTCGTCGGGCATGCGGATGTCGAGGTCGCCGCTGAGCAGCATCGCGCCGTCGAGGCCGCGCAGGAAATGCCGGAACGCGACGCCGTTCCGCGTCAGCAGGTTGCGGCTCGGCTCGTGGAACTCGATCTCCAGCACGCGGGCCAGATGCCGCGCGAGCTGGATCAGGCCAGGCACCGGGTCCGCGACCGGCACCACGCCTTCGACCTTCGCGGTGACGTATTCCTCGCCCTCGTCGTCGTCGAACACGGCGAACTCGAGCCGAAGGTTGTCGTCCTCGACCTCGATCCCTCCGGCCACGACGGCGCGCACGTCGAGATCGTCGGGGAGGAATGCGAACGCTTCCTCGCGGCCGGGCATGGCCTCGAGATGCACCCACCCGACGGGACCGTCGCCGGTCGCCGTTTGCAGTTCGAGCATGGCCGTGGGGCCGGCCACGCCCTCGTTCAGCACCTGGTGCAGGAAGTCGGGAATGCGGCGTGCCCACGTCTGCCGTTCGAGGTCGTGCCAAGGCGGCCCTCCCGCCACCGCCAACGGCAGGAACATGACCTCGGGGTCGCGGGAGCTCGACGGCCGATTGCGTTCACCCATCGTGGTTCAGCCCGGGGGCCAGGCCAGGTCACGGCCCGCCAGCACGTGGACGTGGAGATGGAACACACTCTGGCCGGCACCGGCGCCGTTGTTGATCACCAGCCGCGCGTCGGCATGCCCGAGCTTTTGCGCCAGAGCCGCCCCGGTGCGCAACAGATGCCCCAGCAACGTCGACTGGTCGGCCGTGGCGTCCGCCAGCGAACGGATCGGCGCCTTCGGGATCACCAGCAGGTGCAGCGGTGCCTGCGGCGCGATGTCGCGGATGGCGACACAGTGTTCGTCGTCGTGCAGCAAGGGGGCCGGGATCTCCCGACGCAGGATGCGCGCGAACACGTTGCTCGGGTCGTAGGTCAACGGTGCGGGTCTCGAACCGGGGTCTCCGGTGGCCGGAGGTTAGGGCAGCGCACGGCGCCGGCTCAAGCCCTTCGTCCGGGCAAACCGCGCCGCCGCCCCATCGGTCGCCCGCAACCGGGTCGGATGCTACCCTGCAGCCACGTGCATCCTCGCAAGCCACCGTTCACCCTCGCCATCGCCGGCGGCTCCGGCAGCGGCAAGACGTCGCTGACGCGAGCCCTGGTCGGCCAGCTCGGACCGACCGAGTGCGCGGTGCTGGACCACGATTCCTACTACCGGGACCAGTCGCACCTGCCGCCGGCCGAACGCGCGGCGACGAACTACGACCATCCCGAAAGCCTGGAGAACGACCTGCTGGCCCGGCACCTCGCCGAACTCCGGGCCGGCCGCGCGGTGCAGCGCCCCCGCTACGACTTCGCCACGCACACGCGCACCCGCGTCGCCACCCTGGTCGAACCCCGACCGGTGATCGTGTGCGAGGGGATCCTCCTGCTCGCCGTGCCCGAATTGCGCGACGCCTTCGACCTGCGCGTCTACGTCGACACGCCGGCCGACGTTCGCGCCCTGCGCCGCGTGCAGCGCGACATCACCGAACGCGGCCGCACCGTCGAGTCGGTCGTGCAGCAGTACCTCGAGACGGTGCGGCCGATGCACGAACGGTTCGTCGAACCGGCGCGCACCACCGCCGACCTCGTGCTCGGCTGGCAGCACGAAGTGCACGAGTGGGCCGCGATCGTGCTCGCGACGATGCGCGGCCGCATGCAGGGCGATTGACGCCCTGCCGTCGGCTCAGATGCCGACCTGCGCCCAGACGCCGTTCGACGTGATCAGGCCGGCGGCGTTGGCGCCGGGAACCAGCGCTGCCGCCTGCGCCTTCAGCTGGAAGCCGGCGAAGTTGGCCGGCGACGGAATCGGCATCGACCACGATGCCTGCCCGGCCACCGGCACGAGCGTGTGCGCGACCAGGATCTCGCTCCACTGGTAGCAGCCGGGCATGCCGATCACGCCGAGATCGAGCCCGTTCCAGTAGCCCTGGATGCCGACCGTCAGCAGGCCGACCGGGCTCGTCGACGGGAACTCCGTCGCGGTGATCGTCCAGGTCGAGCCGAGCGTTGGCAGCGTGCTGGTCGCCGCGAGCGGCGCGCCGTTCCACGGGAAGGTGCGGAAGCCGCCGGCAAGCGTCGCCGAGATGTCGCGGCTGCCGAGGTCGCGGTTGGTGCCCGCGGCCGAAGCGCCGACCAGCGTGGCGCCGGCGGGCGACGTCCACGTCTGCCAGACCATCGTGACGTCGCCGCTGTACTGGTCGAACTGGATCTGCCAGCGATTGGGCGACGACGTGCCGTAGCTGAACACGTTGTTCCACGTGACCACGGCGATCGGGCCGTGGAAGTCGTACTGGATCTTGCCGGAGCCAGGCGCGGTCGGGTCGAAGTCGTGCCACGTGCCCCACCGCTGGCGCGCGCCGGTGAGCCAACCTGCCGCAGTCGGTGCGAACGGCGCGCCGTTGCCGGTGCCCGCCGACACGAAGCCGTTGGAGCAGACCTCGAGCGCCTGCACGCTGCCGCCCGGATAGGGCATCGGCACGCTGAGCACGAAGTTCAGCACCGAGTCGTCACCGTGCGAGGTCAGGAAGGTGTTGCCGGACGGCGCGATCCAGGCGCCGCCCTGTTCGACGTCGTAGTGCGTGCCGCGGTTGCGCAGCCGCATCGCCTGGCCGACGAGGTCGGGCCCGGACGCGAACGACTCGTAGAACGCGGTCGACGCGTCGTAGCAACCCGAGCCGTGCGACTGCGTGGTCGCGCCGATGATGTTCGGGATGTCCATGTCGAGGCTGAACGTGCCGGTGGCCGCACCCGCCCCGCCGACGCGGATGTAGTAGGTGCCGGGTGCGACGTTCACGGTCAGCGACGCCTGCGCGCCGCACGCCGAGGTGTCGTTGCAGCCGAGCAGGGTCAGGGTCTGCGTGCCGCAGGTGCCGGAGAAGATCTCCAGCATCGTGTCCATCGTCGTCTGGCCGCAGGTGCTCACCGTGAGCGGACCGGGCAACGTCGCCGTGCACTTGAACCAAACGTCGGCGCTGGTGGCGACACACGACGGGAACGGCGTCGACTGCGTCGCAGCCACGTTGGAGAACGGACCATTGACGCCCTGCACGACCGTGACCGCACCGATGCAGTCGTCGTTCATCGGCGTGTTCGGCTGCGGCACCGGCAGCGAGTGCTGGTTGCAGGCCCACGTGATGTCGGCCGAGTGCGGCGTGCCGTTGTGCAGGTTGCCGTCGTCGTCGTCGGCGAGGAACACCTCGAGCACGGCCGACGTCTGGTTCAGCGAGTTGGCGACGATCGAGCCGAACACGATCTCGTTGGCCAGGGCCGCACCCGCAGGCCCCGAACCGAGCGTCGTCTGCAGCTGGGTGCGCAACTTCCACGCGAAGCCCATGAACGTCTCGCCCTGCTCGTGCACGTTCGAGCCCGACGGGAACTGGCGCGTGTTGAGGCCGGTGCGCACGTAGGTGCCCGCACCCGCGTAGCCCGAGCCGATGACCTGGTTGCCCAGTCGATACATCGAGAGGATGTCGCCCCACGCCTCGCTCAGGCCGTTGGTCTGCGAGATGCCGCCGTAGCGGTCGTCGAGCCCGTGTCCCCATTCGTGCATGACCACGGACGGGAACGCCATGTTCGCGCACGCTCCGCCGGCGGCGTAGAAGGTCATCGAGTTGTTGCTCGAGTAGAACGCGTTGCAGGTGTCGGCGTGGTTCACCGTCACCCCGATCGCGCTCGCGGCGGCGAGCTGCGGCGAGTTGCCGAGCGTCTGGCTCGCCCAGACGTGGATGCGGTCGATCCACGTCGCCGTCGTGGTGTGCGCCGCCTGGGCCGGGGTCGCACTACTGCTCAACAGCGTGACCAGCTGCGGTGCGCCGGGCGAGACCGTCACCGTCTGCGTCGGAGCGCTGGCTCCGGCGATCGGACCGTGGTGCCGCCCGTCGAGAGGTCCGACGGTGATCTGCACCGGCGCCGCGAGATCGACCGTGATGCGTCCCAGGTTGTCGGTGACCTGGATGCCGTGGCCGGGCACGGCCACCTCGAGGCCGACCATGTCCACCAATTGCAGGGACGACGCCGCGTCGATCCCGTTGCGCGACCAGCCACGAAAGGTGATGGTCGTCGGCGCCGGCGTCGGCGTCGGCGTCGGCGGCGCACTCGTCCTCGCGACTTCGGCCGGCTCGTGACCGCAGCCCGGACCGCATTCGTGCTTGTCGCTCACGAACCGCAACACGAAGCCGGTGTGCGCGTCGACGAACCAGCGCCCCATCGTGCCGACACCGCCGGCGCGCAGGTTGCTGACCGCGACCTCCCACGCCAACCGGGCCTCGGTGCGAACGGCGGCCTCGTGGTCGCCGAACACCACGAGGCGCGGCGCCGCGACCGCCGGTTGCGCGTCGGTGCTCGGCGCTTCCCCGAGCGCCTGCCAGGCGCGCAGGGTCGCCGCTTCGGCGGTGAGCGTCGGCGTGACGACGAACCCTGCCGGGATGGCGAACACCGTGCTGCCGAACATCGCGATGCGGCCGTTCATGGCGACGCGCACGTCGGCACGGCCACCGACAACCCGCAGGCCGCGATGGTATTGGTCGAACACGAACGACCAGGTGCGCCCCATGCGCGCACCGATGCTCTCGCGCAAGTCGACGTTCGCCGTGCCGAGCAGTGCCGCCTCGTCCTGCAGCACCTGCAGCGCGTGGCGGCGCGCTTCCTCGATCGTGTTGCCGCGCCAGTCGGCGATCGACAGGCCGGTGCCGAACACGGCGCCAGGCGTGCCGGTGGCGTGGTTCCAGTGGGCGCGCCACTGGCCGGGGCGCCGCTGCTGGAAGTCCTCCCAGACGGCGCCGCGATCGGCGGGCATGCGCATCATGCGGTCGACGGCATCCTGGGCCGCACCGCGCGCCGCATCCTGGAGTTGGCTCGCGGCAGGTTCCTGGGCCACGGCGA
>JAEUHV010000191.1 GCA_016794485.1 Planctomycetota bacterium | reverse complement strand
CCAAGCAGCGCCTGGCGAGCTTCGACCGCTGGTTCCGCCGTCGCGGCGACCTGGTGATCCTGATCGCCCGGTTCCTGCCCGGCATCCGCGTGGTGGCGTTCTTCACCGCGGGCACGATGAAGATGCCGTGGCGCCGGTTCCTGTTCCTCGACGGGCTCGGCATCGCATTGATCGTGCCGCTGCTGACCTGGCTCGGTTACCGCAGCGCCGGGTTCATCGACCACATGGTCGCGACCGTCGAACGAGCGGAACGCGGCATCCTCTGGGGTGCGATCGCGGCCCTGGTACTGACGGCCGCCTGGTTGTGGCTGCGGCGCCGGCGGCGCCTCGCGCGCAGCCAGCGCCCGCCCGAGACCTTCGTGCAGCCGCGCCAACCGGTCCCCGACGCGCCGCCCGAGCCCGACCCCGCGCAACCCGGCGAACCGCCCGCCCCCACCGCCTGACCGCGTTCGCGTTCGCGCGCTTGCTGCACGCCGGCGGCCCCGGCTAACGTGCTCGCCCCTTTGGATCGAGGCCACACGGCCCGCACGCCCCATGTACTACCTCTGGAACATCCTCTCCCTGCTCGTCGGCGCCGCAGCCATCTGGTACGCGGTCCAGCTGTTCAAGCAGATCATGCAGAAGGACGCCGGCGACGAGCGCATGCAGAAGATCGCGCGTGCCGTCCAAGAAGGTGGCCGCGCCTTCCTGCACGCCGAGTACCGCTGGCTCGCGGTGTTCGTCGGGGTGGTGTTCGTGGCGCTGTGCCTCGGCCCGAACAACGGCAAGGACCAGTTCCTCGGCTGGAAGACCGCGATCGCGTTCGTGCTCGGTGCAACCGCGTCGGCCGGTGCCGGCTACTTCGGCATGCACTGCGCGACGCGCGCCGCGGTGCGCACCACGCAGGCGGCGAAGTCGAGCCTCGGGGCGGCGCTCGACGTGGCGTTCAAGTCGGGCACGGTGATGGGCATGACGGTGGTCGGCGTCGGCCTCGTCGGCATCACGCTGCTGATGATGCTCTACCGCCAGGACGGCGTCGAGTTCGTGAACTACGTGCTCGGCTTCAGCTTCGGCGCGTCGTCGATCGCGCTGTTTGCGCGCGTCGGCGGCGGCATCTACACGAAGGCTGCCGACGTCGGCGGCGACCTGGTCGGCAAGGTCGAAGCGGGCATCCCCGAGGACGACCCGCGCAACCCGGCGGTGATCGCCGACAACGTCGGTGACAACGTCGGCGACGTCGCCGGCATGGGCGCCGACCTGTTCGAGAGCTACGTCGGCGCGATCCTGTCGACCGCGATCATCGGCTTCACGCTGGTGCCGGTCACGCTGACCGGCGACGACGCCGCGACGATGCAGACGAACCTCGTGCTGTATCCGATCGTGCTGTCGGCGATCGGCGTCGTGGCCAGCTTCTTCGGCACGTTCCGCGTCAAGGCGGACGACGAGACCAGGCTGTCGGCGGCACTGTTCGGCGGCCTGATCGCCGCGTCGGCGTTCCTGATCCTCGGCGGAGCCCTGGTGACGCTCGTGATGCAGCCGACGCCCGCGCACGGCGCCGGGGCCTACGGCCACTGGAGCGTCTACTTCGCGATGGTGATCGGCCTCGTGGTCGGCGTCGTGATCGGCAAGGTCACCGAGTACTACACGTCGGAGAAGATGGCGCCGGCGCAGACGATCGCGCAGCAATCGCAGACGGGTGCGGCGACCAACATCATCTACGGCCTCGCCACCGGCATGGCTTCGACCTGGATCCCGACCGTGCTGCTGGCCCTGGCGATCTGGGGCTGCAGCGAACTGGCCGGCATCTACGGCATCTGCGTCGCGGCGGTCGGCATGCTGAGCACGCTCGGCATCTCGCTCGGCGTCGACGCCTACGGCCCGGTGGCCGACAACGCCGGCGGCCTCGCCGAGATGTCGCACCAGCCGCCGGAAGTCCGCAAGCGCACCGACTCGCTCGACGCGACCGGCAACACCACCGCGGCGATCGGCAAGGGCTTCGCGATCGGCTCCGCCGCGCTCACCGCGCTGGCCCTGTTCGCCGCCTACAAGGTGGCCGCGAAGGTCGACCTCAGCCTCGACAACCCGCTGGTGGTCATGGGCCTGCTGGTCGGCGCGATGCTGCCGTTCCTGTTCAGCTCGATGGCGATGAAGGCGGTCGGCAAGGCCGCGAACGCGATGGTCGAGGAAGTCCGCCGCCAGTTCCGCGAGATCAAGGGCCTGAAGGACGGCACCGGCGGCGAAGCCGACTACGCCCGCTGCGTGTCGATCTCGACCGAAGGCGCCCTGCGCGAGATGGTCGTGCCCGGCCTGCTCGCCGTGGTGGCACCGCTGCTGATGGGCATGTTCTTCGGCAAGGCGGCGGTCGGCGGCCTGCTCGCCGGCTCGACCGCGTCGGGCGTGATGATGGCCCTGTTCATGGCCAACGCCGGCGGCGCCTGGGACAACGCCAAGAAGTACATCGAAGCCGGCCACCTCGGTGGCAAGGGCAGTGACACCCACAAGGCGGCGGTCACCGGCGACACCGTCGGCGATCCGTTCAAGGACACCGCCGGCCCGTCGATCAACATCCTGATGAAGCTGATGACGATCGCCGCCCTGATCGCGCTGCCCCTGTTCCGCAGCTGAACCACGACCGCGCCGAGAAGGTGCCGTGAAGTTCGCCGGGGCCGATGGCAGCGCGCCGGCGGTCCCGGGACAGTGCGAGCGGCACCGAGGGGGTTACCGTCGCCGCGCGAGCGGCTATCCTTCGGCGCAGGCCGCAACCCCGGACCCGAGAACCCACGATTTGAGCACTCCAGCCCCTGCGACTCCGCCGCGCCGCGTGCGCACTCCCGCCCCCGCCGTCCGCGACCTGGCGCTGCAGATCGCGCAGCGACTCGACGAGAAGCAGGCCAAGGACATCGTGGTTCTCGACGTGTCGGGACCCCTGGTGATCGCCGACTACTTCGTCGTCGCGACGGTGACGAGCACCCGCCAAGGCCAGGCCCTGGCCAAGGAACTCGACCTCGAGCACAAGGCCCTGCGCGGCCGCCGCAAGCGCAACGCGGGCGGCATGGAGACCGAGGAGTCGAACTGGGTGCTGCTCGACTTCGACGAGGTCGTCGTGCACCTGTTCCTCCCGGAAGCACGCGCCTACTACGCGCTCGAGGACCTGTGGGCCGACGTGCCGCGGCTGCCGTTCACGCCGCAGGCGCGCACCGAGACCGGCCGCACCGAGGTCCGTCAACCGACGTTGGACGGGTTCGGCGCCTTCCAGCCCGACGACCCCACGCGCTCGGCCGACTGAGCGAGCATGGTCCAGCCGCCGGGTTCGCCTCGGATCGGCGCCCCGGACCGCCGATGATACTTTCGCCCCGGCGACCGCGATGAACCACCCGATCCGTTGGCAGCACTTCGAACCGGCGACCTTGAAGGCCGCCGCCGCCGCGGACCGCCCCATCCTGCTGCTGCTCACCGCGCCGTGGTGCCAGCACTGCCGCCAGCTGCTGGCGACGTCGTTCACCGACCCGCAGGTGGTGCAACTCGTACAGGAGGCCTTCGTGCCGGTGCACGTCGACGCCGTACGGCGTCCGGACGTGAACCAGCGCTTCGGCACCGGCGGCTGGCCGACGATC
>JAEUHV010000158.1 GCA_016794485.1 Planctomycetota bacterium | reverse complement strand
CGATCCTCGGCAACGGCGACCTCGTCGCGGCCGGGCAGTTCACCGGATCGGGTGGCGCGTCCGCCAACAACATCGCGCGGTGGGATGGCACGTCGTGGTCTGGCCTCGGCGCGGGCGTGAACAGCAATGCCGCCACCACGACGACGCTCGCCAACGGCGACCTGATCGTGGGGGGGCACTTCACGACCGCAGGGGGAGTGGGTGCCGTCTCGATGGCGCGATGGAATGGCACGTCGTGGTCGGCCATCGGCGCCAGTCCGAGTGCGAACGCCGCCGTGCGCGCACTGACCACGCGCAGCAACGGCGATGTCGTGGCCGGCGGCGACTTCACCGCCGTGGCCGGCGTGAGTGCTGGGCGGGTTGCCCGCTGGAACGGCGTGTCGTGGTCGGCCCTCGGTTCGGGGATGAACGACAGGGTCCTGGCTCTCACGACCTTGCCGTGGGGCGACGTCGTCGCGGGCGGCGACTTCACGATGGCCAATGGCTCGAGCGCCTACTACGTCGCGCGCTGGGACGGCGCGCAGTGGGAAGCCGCCGGCACCGGCATGAACGGCGCCGTGCATGCCCTCACGTCCTTGCCCAACGGCGACTTCATCGCCGGCGGCGCGTTCACCACCGCCGATGGTTCGCCAGCCAACCACGTCGCGCGCTGGGCGGACACGTTCTGGGTGCCGCTCGGTTCGGGCATGAACGGCAGCGTCGATGCACTTGCGACGATGCCGAACGGCGACATCGTCGCCGCCGGTGCGTTCACGACCGCGGGTGGGGTCGCCGCAATCGGTATCGCGCGGTGGAACGGCACGTCGTGGTCGGCCCTCGGTTCGGGGGTGAGCGACGTCTACACACTGCATGCAACGGCCAACGGTGAGATCCTGGCCGGCGGACATTTCACCGTTGCGGGTGGTGTCAGCGCCAACCGCATCGCGCGGTGGGATGGTGCGCATTGGAACCCCTATGGTGCGGGCATCAACCACCGCGTCTTCGCCATCGCCACCCTGGGCGACGGCGACCTGGTGGCCGCCGGTGGGTTCTGGAACGCCGGCGGTGTGCCCGCCAACGCCATTGCACGTTGGGATGGCACCTCATGGTCGTCGATCGACGTCGGCCTGAATTCGGTGGCCCATGCTCTCGCCACGCTGCCGTCGGGCGATCTGATCGTCGGCGGTGAGTTCACCAACGCGGGGAGTGTTGCCGCCGAACACGTGGCGCGACTCACGACGACGTGTCCGGCGACGGCCGTTGTCCATGGCACCGGCGGCATCGGCTCTGGCGGCCTCAATGTGCTCACGGCCACGACCCTGCCCTGGACCGGCGGCACGTTCCGAGCATCGGCGACCGGCATGCCGACGTTCTCGTTCGTGCTCGCCATCACCGGCTTCTCGTTGGTGTCGATCCCGTTGGCGGCGCTGCTGCCGCAAGGGGTCGCCGGCAACCACCTGTTCGTGTCGCTCGACGCGATCGACCTGCTGGTGCCCAGCGGTGGCGCTGTGCAGACCCAACTGCCGCTGCCGAACTCAGCGGCCCTGGCGGGGCTGCAGTTCCACCATCAGGTCGTGTCGATCGAAGTGGACGCGCTGCTGGCGTTCACGGCCGTCACGAGCAGCAACGCGCTCACCCTGACGATCGGTGCCTTCTAGCCCATGGGCGGCGCCCCGTCAGTTGCCGCCACCCGAAGCACTGCGGCGCAGTTCGCCGAGGCGCAGCGCGAGTTGCGACAGGCCACGATGCACGAGGTTGCGGACCGCCCCTTCGCTGCGCTGCATGTGCGCGGCGATCGCCGCGTAGTCCATGCCGCAGAGCCGCCGCAGGCTGATGGCTTCCTGGTGGTCGGCGGCCAGTTCGGCGAAGGCACGTTCGATGCGGGCCACGGCTTCGTGGCTCTGCAGATCCCGACTCGGTGTGGTTCCCGTGGCCAAGGCCGCCAGCACACCATCGCTGCGATCGTCGGTCGGCCGTTCATTCGCCGGCGAACGACAGTCGGCGGCGACGAAGCGGGCCTTGTCGACGAGCTTGTGCTGCGCCTTGAGGTAGAGCCAATGGCGGAACGCCGCTTCGCCGCGCCACTCGAACCGGCCGAGGTCGGCGAGCACTTCGCGCGCCACCGACTGCACCAGGTCCTCGGGCGTCTCGCGCGCCCGCAGTGCCGCTCCCATGCGCAAGCGCAGCCAGCCGTGCAGGCCTGGCAGGTGCCGTACGAGCAACGCTTCGACGGCTGCCGCGTCCTGTCCTCGGGCGCGGGTGACGAGGGGGAGGCTGGACTCGCTCATGCGGTGCCTACGGTATCGTGCGCCGCGCGGTCATGAGCGAAGACATCAGCAGCCCCAGGGATCGCGCCGCTCTCGAGGACTTGCTCACGGCGGCGATGCAGGCCCACGACGACGGTGGCCAGGCCGCCGTCGATGCCTTCGTGGCCGGGCACCCGCAGCACGCCGCGGCCCTGCGCGAAGCGTTGGCCGATCTCGACGCGATCGAATGTCTGCAGGCTTCGTCCGCGACTGCGCCGGAGTGGTTCGGCGAGTTTCGCATCCGCGGGACGCTAGGCGCGGGCGGCATGGGCATCGTCTACCTCGCCGAGCAGACCTCGCTCGGCCGCGAAGTGGCACTCAAGGTGGTGCGGCCCGAACTGCTGTTCTTCGAAGGCGCCCGTGAACGCTTTCGCCGCGAGATCGATGCCGTCGCCCGGCTGGAACATCCGGCGATCGTGCCGATCCTCGCCACCGGCAATGCCGAGGGTGTGCCGTACTACGCGATGCCGCGCCTCCGCGGGCGCAGTGCCGATGCCGTGTGCCGCGCGCTGTCCGGCCGTGATCCGGCGAAGTTGCGCGGGGCCGACCTGCACACTCTGTTGTGCGCCGACTCCCCGGGTGCGGGGGACGACGGCGAGGTCGAGGCCACGTTCGCGGGGCCCTATTGGCGAACCGTGGTGTGGCTGGTGCAGAGAGCCGCGTGTGGCATTGCGCATGCGCACGCTCGCCGGGTGCTGCACCGCGACCTGAAGCCGTCGAACCTGATGCTGACCGTGGACGGCCGGGCCATCGTGCTCGACTTCGGCCTGGCGGTGGCGCGGGGTGATGCGCGGCTGACCCGAACGGGGGCGGCGGCCGGCTCGCCCGCGTTCATGTCGCCCGAACAAGTGCGCGGCGAAGCGGCCGACGAACGCACCGACGTGTATGGCCTGGCGGCGACCTTGCACAGTCTGTTGGGGCTGCAGGCGCCGTTCGTGGCCACCGATGTGGAAGCGTTGCGCAACCAGATCCTGGTCGGCGAGCGAAGCAGCTTGCGTCGCGCCGGACTGCCACCCGAGCTGCGGCTCGTTGTCGACCAGGCGATGGACGTCGATCCGACCCGGCGCCATCCGAGTGCTGGAGCCTTCGCCGACGACCTGCAAGCGGTGCTCGACGGCCGGCCGATTGCCGCCCGCGGGCTGCCGGTGCGTGTTCGGTTGCATCGCTTCGCGCGGCGTCATCGCGCGTTCTCGACCCTGCTCGCGTCGATCGCCGGGTTCGTGTTGGTCTTGCCCTCCCTGCTGCTGTGGCAACAACACCGCGCGAACGCGGCCTTGTCCGAACAGGTGCGACGTTCCGACCACTGCGCCAAGGTCAGCGTCGATGCGATCGAGAACCTGCTCGCGGCGGTTGCTCGCGAACGCATGCTCTACGTGCCCGGCGGCCAAGCCGTCGCCGCCGACATGCTGCGTGATGCCTACAGACGGTTCGACGAACTCTCGACGGATTCGGCCCAAGGCGAACGGGTGCTCACCCTGCGCGTCCGCACGCTGCAGCGCCTCGCCGACGTCGAGAAGTCGCGCGGCAGGCTCGATGCCGCGCTGGCCGCGGCCCGGCTGGCGGCGCACCTGTGCGATCCGAGCGACCTGGCCACGGCGGCCCGTTTGCGCCACGCGGAAGCCGAGCGAATCCTGGCTGGGTATTTGATCGATTGCGGGTTCGGCGATGAGGCCCGCACGCTCATCGCGGCGTGCCGCCGCGACCTCGAACCGCTGACGGAACTGCCCGAGGTGCGCATGCAGGCCAGGATCAACCTGGCCGGACTGCACGGCCATCTCGCGATGCTGGCCGCCGCGGCGGGGGATGCCGCTGCCCAAGAAGCGGGATTGCGCGCGGCGGTCCGCTGGTACTCCGAGGCCGGTGAAAATCTCTGTGTTGCAGCCGAGCAGACCCAGCTCGGTGCGGTGCTGGACGAGCGGGGCGAGCACGCCGCTGCGGTCGCGATGGCGGACGCGGCGCTGCAGAACCTTGCCGCTCCCGGGGTGCGGTCCGACCCTTGGCCGACACCTGGGTACGTCGAAGCCATGGCCCGCAGGATGCGCGGTCGCGCGCTGCAGGTTTCGGGGCGCACGGACGAGGCGATCGTCGACCTGGGCCGGGCGCTCGTGCTGTTCGACGCCTTCCTGCACGACTTTCCCGACGAACCATCGGCGCGCCGGGCCCGGGCCGTCACCGGTCATGCGCTGGCGCTCCTCCATGTCGAACACGGCCGCTGGCAGGCAGCTCGCGCCCTGCTCGAGCGTGCGTGTGACGACCAGCTCGCCGCGCAGGTGCGTGGGTGGGATTCGGCCCGTGCGGACGCCGATCTCGGCCGTCATCGCCGTAAGCTGGTCCAGTGTTTGAAGGAGCTCGGTGACTATTCGGCCCTCGAGCCTCTGGCTCGACAGGTCGGGGCGATGGCGGGCGATGCCCTGTTGCCGCTCTGTGGCGCGCACGGCCTGATGTGTTGCGCGGCCGCCGTGGGTGACCCGACGCGAGCCGCGGCCCTGCGCGAGGAAGCACTGCAGTTGTGGCTCGAGTCGGTGCGGCGCGGGCGGCCTCTGGACTTCGGCGACGCGATCTTTCGACCATTGCACGCGGACCCGCGGGTTGCGGCCTTGCGCCGGCGCTGATGGCGTACCACGAGCCGGCGGTGGGAGTGTCGCCCGCGCTGGCCGTGCACGGGGACTACGACGAGTTCTGGGCGGGCCGCGACTACCGGCACCGCGGTAGCGCGGCATTCGCCAAGGCGGTCGGCTTCGCGCGATGAACACGATTCGGGCGAGTTTGTTACCCTGGCGCACTCACCGCGTACACCCCGCATGCGCCCCATCCGCTTCGGCCTGCTGGCCCTGTTCACCGTGTTGCCGATCGTTGCCGCGTGCAGTTCGGGCAACGACGCGCCGCCGCCGACCTTGCAGCCGCCGCCGGAGAGCGGTCAGGTCGCGATCGACATGGACGGCTACTGGATCGTCGACGCGATCGCCCGCATCGACAGCGCCGAGCCGGTGCCGGGCCCGGACCCCTTGGCGTTGACGTTCCTGTCGATCCAGGAAGGGCAGGTCGTCTCGATCAGCGGGGGCCGCGCCTACGACGTCACCCAGAACCAGCTGCTCTACTCGGTCTGGAACCCGGCCGTGCCGAACGACCGCTACGAGAACGTCGCCGACGGCCGCTTCTGGCGGTTCGTGTTCGAGTTCTTCGACGCGCCGGACTGCGTCACGGACGTGGCGATCCAGGCGGCGTTCGGCACCCGTGACCAGGACACGCTCGACGGCTTCGTCGCGGTGCGCTACCTGTCCAGTTGCCCGGCTCCCGCCGTCGTGCGGCCGAATCCGAACGGCACGTTCGCGGTGGTGCTGAAGCGGGTGATGCCGGCGGCGCTCGGCCGCTGATCCGTTCGCTTCGTTGACGGCGAACGTGCCGGTGCCCATGGTGACGACGCACCGCCATGGCCAAGCTCTACTTCTCGTACTCGACGATGAACGCCGGCAAGTCGACGCTGCTGCTGCAGGCGGCGCACAACTACCGCGAGCAGGGCATGCACACCCTGACCTTCACGTCGGCCTTGCACCAGGACCTGCACGACGGCCAGGTGTCCTCGCGGCTCGGCATCAGCTCGCCGGCGATCGCGTTCCATGCCGGCGACGACCTGTTCGCGACCATCGAGCGCAGCCATCGCGGGCAGAAGGTCGACTGCGTGTTCGTCGACGAGGCGCAGTTCCTGGCGCCGGAGCAGGTCTGGCAGCTGGCGCGTGTGGCCGACCGCCTGGGCATCCCGGTGTTGTGCTACGGCCTCCGCACCGACTTCCGCGGCGAACTGTTCCCCGGCTCGGCGGTGCTGCTGGCGATCGCCGACAGCCTGCGCGAGGTGCGCACGATCTGCCATTGCGGGAGCAAGGCGACGATGGTGCTGCGCCGTGATCCGACCGGGGCGGTCACCACGACCGGTGCGCAGATCGCGGTCGAGAAGTCGATGTACGTGTCGTTGTGCCGTCGCCACTGGGAAGAGCAGACCGGCCACCTGCACCGGCGCTGACGACCGCGCCGCTCACTTCGCCGGCAGCATCGTCGGCTTCGGCAGGATGCCGGGCTCGCGCATCAGCGCCTCGATCGCGTCGGGCGTCGACGGCACGCCGCTGCTGAGCACTTCGCAGCCGTCC
The DNA here is from genome assembly GCA_016794485.1 of Planctomycetota bacterium. Taxonomy (GTDB): domain Bacteria; phylum Planctomycetota; class UBA1135; order UBA1135; family UBA2386; genus UBA2386. The sequence continues at coordinate 223 of JAEUHV010000158.1, read as the reverse complement.
TTGGTGACGAGGATCGTGTCTTCGATGCGGCAGCCCATGCCCTTGTCGCGCAGGTAGGCGCCGGGCTCGACGGTGATCACCATGCCGGCCTCGAGCGTGTCGACCGACGGGTCGTGCACCGCGAGGCCGACGTGGTGCGTGCAGCCGTGGTCGTTGCGGTAGCCGCGCGCCACCAGCTTCTCCGCGCACGCGGCGTACAGGTCGCTGATCTTCACTCCTGGCT
>JAEUHV010000147.1 GCA_016794485.1 Planctomycetota bacterium | reverse complement strand
CCGCCGTTCGGCTCCGGCCGCACCGCGCGACCTGCGCCGGCAAGCCCTGCAGAAGATGCAGCAGCGCACCGGCATGCGACCGACCTCGCCGACCGGCGGCAGCACGCGCCGGCCACCGGCCGGTCCGGGCATGCGCAGTGGTCCAGGCGGCATGCGCGACCCACGCACGGGCCAGATGATCCCGGGCGGCCCGCGCAAGCAGAAGACCGGCCCCGCGCTCGATCCGACCCGCGTGGTCGAAGTCGAAGAACCGGTGTCGATGAAGGCGCTCAGCGAAGCGCTCGGCGTCAAGGTCACCGACCTGCTGACGACGTTCGCGTTCCGGCTCAAGATCGCCGGCAAGAACATCAACTCGCTGCTGACCAACGAAGAAGTCGAACTGGTCGGCATGGAGCTCGAACGCAACATCAAGATCGTCGAGCACAAGGAAGCCATGGACGAGCTCGTCGAGCAGCTCGTCGAGGAGTCCGAAGGCGAGCAGCAGATGCTGCGCGCGCCGGTGGTGACGTTCATGGGCCACGTCGACCACGGCAAGACCTCGCTGATGGACGCGCTGCACGACAGTGACGTCGCCAAGCACGAAGCCGGCGGCATCACGCAGCACATCGGCGCCTACAAGATCACCAACGAACAGGGCCAGTCGACGGTCATCCTCGACACGCCCGGCCACGCCGCGTTCACGGCGCTGCGCGCCCGCGGCGCGCAGCTCCCCGACATCGGCGTGCTGGTCGTCGCCGGCGCCGACGGCGTGATGCCGCAGACCGAAGAGGCGATCAACCACGCCAAGGCCGCGAAGGTGCCGATCGTCGTGGCGATCACCAAGTGCGACCTGCCGCAGAGCAAGCCGATGCAGGTCAAGCAGCAGCTGATGATCAAGGGGCTGCAGGCCGAAGACTTCGGCGGCGAAATCGGCGTCGTCGAAGTGAGCTCGGTGACCAAGAAGGGTCTCGCCGAACTGATCGAACGCATCCACCTCGAATCCGAGATCCTCGACCTGCGCGCCCGTCCGGACGCCGCCGGCAAGGGCATCGTCGTCGAGTCGCGCCAGTCGCCCGAACAGGGCGTCGTCGTCACGCTGCTCGTCACCGACGGCACGCTGCGCCTGAAGGACCAGATCGTCTGCGGCGAGAGTTTCGCGCGCGTGCGGGCGATGATCGACGACAAGGGCAACAACCTCGAAGAGGCCGGCCCGAGCACGCCGGTCACGCTGTTCGGCCTCGACCGCCTGCCGTCGCCCGGCGACAAGCTGTTCGCCGTCGAGGACGCGAAGAAGGCCAAGGAAGTGGTCGAGGAGCGCCAACGCCGCGTGCGCGAACTGTCGCGCGCCGAACGTTCGGCGGTCACGCTGGAGACGCTGTCGGCGAAGCTCGCCGAGAAGAACATCCAGGAGATCAAGCTGATCCTGAAGGCCGACGCGATGGGTTCGCTCGAGCCGCTGAAGAAGTGCCTCGAGGAACTGTCGACGCCGGAAGTGCGCGTCAACCTCGTGCACTCCGCCCTCGGCGGCATCAACGAGACCGACGTGTCGCTGGCCCACGCTTCGGGGGCCGTCATCGTCGGCTTCAACACGATCGCCGACAGCAGTGCCCGCCAGGCGGCGGAAGTCGACGGCGTGGAGATCCGCTACTACGACGTGATCTACGAGCTGCTCGACCAGGTGAAGGCGGCCATGGAAGGCCTGCTCGCACCGCAGGAAGTGCAGTCGATCATCGGCCACGCGGAGGTCAAGGCGACCTTCAAGTCGAGCAAGTTCGGCACCATCGCCGGTTGCCGCGTCACCGACGGCATCGTGCGCCGCAGTGCCACCGCCCGCCTCACCCGCGACAGCGTGGTGGTGTGGACCGGCAAGCTCGGCAGCCTGCGCCGCGTCGAAGAGGACGTGCGCGACGTCAAGGCCGGCCTCGAGTGCGGCATGACGCTGGACGGCTTCCAGGACATCAAGGTCGGCGACATCCTCGAGTTCGTGCAGGTCGAACTCGTGAAACGCACGCTCGGCGGCTGATCGGCCGGCCCTCCCCGAGCGACGCGCCCCAGAGGCGATACCCCAGTGCTGTACATCGGCGTGCTCCAGTTCACCCTCGAGATCCCGTATGCGGAGTCCCTCAAGGACAAACGCAACGCGATCAAGGCCTTGAAGGACCGCCTGCGCCGTTCGTTCAACGTGTCGATCAGCGAGATCGACGACCTGGACAACCCACTCGTCGGCACGCTCGGCGCGGTCGTCGCCGGCAGCGACACGGCCCACCTCAACAGCACGATGGACCATCTGCTCAACGAACTGCGCGAGTGGCGCGACGGCTCCCTGGCCGACCACCAGCTCGAAATCATCAGCCCAGACACCCCATGAACGAGCGCCGCATCCAGAGGCTGCAGGAGCAGATCAAGGAACGGCTCGCCGAGATCCTGCAGCGTGATCTCGCCGATCCCAAGCTCGGCATGGTGACCATTTCGCGGGTCGAACTCGACACCGAGTTCACCGTGTGCAAGGCCTACTGGTCGGTGATCGCGACGTCGGGCAAGGGCGAGGAACGGGCTCGCGCCGACAGCGACGCCGTGCTGCAGCGGGCCCGCGGGTTCTGCCAGCGGGAGGTCGGCCGTTCGCTGAACACGCGCACGATCCCACGCCTCGAGTTCGTGTACGACGGCGGAGTCGCCGGCGCGGTGCGCCTCAACCAACTGCTGAAGGACCTGGTCAAGAAGCCCGACGGCGCCCCGGCCGAGTCCCCCGCCCCCCCCGACTCGGGCAATCCGCCTCCGCCGACGGCGTGACGGCAGCGCGGAGCCGGAGCCGACCGTAGAGTCTTTCGCGGACTCGTCCGTCCGGCACCACCTCATGCGCATCCCAATCCTCGTCGTCACCCTGGGGCTCGGCGCCATGCTGCCCGCCCAGGCGACCTCTCCTGCCCCCACGGCCACCACCCCGACCCCCGCCGCCGGCAACGACCTCGCCGCGACCAAGGCCAAGTTGTCCGCGGCGCTGCAGAAGGCCGCGGCGCTGCGCGACACCGCGTTCGATTTCACCTGGGGTCCGGACGGCAAGAAGAAGAAGAACGACGACGCGATGGCGTTCGCGATGGCGTGGGGCGTGGCGACGAAGGGCAAGGCCACCGGCAGCTGGCACCAGGACCTGCTGCACGTGGCCCTCGACGGCGACAACGGCGACGAACTGCTGCTCGCCGGTCGCATGCAGCTCGCCAAGGACGCCAAGTCGCCCTGGCAGGTGCGCGCCCACCGGTACGCCGACGGCGGCACGCTACCGTTCATGCCGGACCCGGCCCTGCTGTTGCAGCGCCTTGCGGCGTGGGACCTCGCGGTCACCCAACGCGCCGTCGGCTCGCTCGACGATCGCCCGGTCGAAATCGTCTCGGTCACCCTGGCTCCGGACCAGGTCGTCGAAGCGATCTGGGCCGGACTGCTGCCCGAAACCATGGCCCAGTCCGCCGAAGGCGGGGGCGTGTTCCGGATGATCGCTGGCGGCGGTGGCGGCGCGCGGCCGGTCCCGTCCGCACCGGAAGCCCAGATCGACCTCGCCATCCATCTCGACCCCGCCACCGGCGTCGTGCACCAGCTGCACTTCCGTGGCTGGGCCAAGGCGAACGCGGGCGCAGCGCGGCTCGCGGGCGGTGCGGGCGTCGTCGTGGTCGGGCGCGCCCTGCCCGCGGGTGGTGGCGACGACGACGAGGACGAAGACGAGGACGACGGCAAGGCCGAGCCGGCCAAGGAGGCGCCGCTGGCCTACGAGCACGGCCTGCCGGTGCGGCCGCGCAAGAAGACCACGGTGAACGACTGCACGATCCGGCTGCGCGACCACGGCCAGAAGCTCGCCCCGGAGCTGGATGCCGCCGCGAAGAAGCTGCTCGGCCGCTGACGCCACCCGTTGGCGGATGGCTACGATGCGGCCCATGCGCCATCTGCCGTGGTCGCCGGTCGTGCTGCTCGCGTCCACTCTCGCGGCCCAGGTCCCCGGCCCAGCGGCCGGACCGACCGACAAGGCGCTGCAGCGGGCCCGCGACGACCTGCAGAAGGTCGCCGCGTCGCTGGCCGGACCGCACACGTTCCTCGGCGAAGCGACGTTCGCGATCGCGCGCAGCCGCTCGCTCGATCCGGTGACGCTGCCGTTCCGCGGCGCCTACGACGGCCGCACCGACCAGTTCTGGTGCCAGGAGTTCCACGTGCTGACCGACCGCAAGGTCGAACTGCACAAGAAGGGCGATGGCCCGTTCACCGAGCCGCAGGGCGATGCACCGGATTGTCCACTGTCGCCTCGCGACCTGTCGGCGCTGCTGCCGCACGCCACCGTCGACTCGGCCGAGGCCACGTCCCACGCCGATCGGCCGGCGATGCAAGCGCACGTCACCTGGCCCCACCAGGTCGCGGCCTACGTCGTCGAATCCACGGCGTTCCCGGGGGCGCGCCAACAGGCGCTCATCGACGCCGTCGAGAACGCGATGCGCCGGGGCCACTCGCAGTTCGTCGTCGACGCCAACATCGTCTACGACCCGGCGACGCGCGTCATGCTCGCCGCCACGGTGCGCCTGGCCTCGCTCGACCCGAAGCCCGCAGCCGAGGAAGGTGCCGCCAAGCATCCGCGCGGCCTGCCGAAGCTCGCGAATGCCGCACACTTCACGTTCGAGTTCCACGTCGACGTGCAGGCACCGGCGATGGTGCAGCTGCCGGAACTGACCGACGCGCAACGCAAGGCGCTGGGCCTGCCCGCCCTCGCGAAGTGACGCTTCCGCCCGCCGGGCTCAACCGTGCCGGTGCCGCGCTTGCCGCGTTCCGCCTGCCGCGGCCGGCCGCGCCGTCACGCCCGACGATGCGTGCACGAACGGCCGCAGGAACTCGGGCCAGTCGTGCCGCGCGCACCGCGCGTAGTCGGCCGCCATCGCCGCACCGACGAGCTCCGGCGCCTGGCCGCGCTGCACCGTCGTCCACTGCCACAGCAACTCCGCGAGGCGATGCAGGGCGATGCCGGCGGTGGCCCGCGTGGTCGCGTGCAGCCACTCGGCGAACGCCGCGAACGCCGCGAACGCCGACTCGCCGGCGAGAATGCACGGCAGGATCGCGCTCCAGTTGCCGCTGTTGCCGACCAGGTCCCAGTACCGCGCGAACCGCTTCAGCCGCTGCATCGTCGCGAACGGCACCGCCGCGGTCTGCAGCACCTCGTAGGGCGCTTCGGCGGCGTAGACCATGCCGTGCTCGGCGTCGTGGCGCACGATCGGCGTGCCGCGCAACCGCTTCAGGATGCCGACCTGGATCTCGTGCGGCCCCATCGCCCACAGCCGGTCGAAGCCGCGCCCGAACGTGGCCTCGTCCTCTCCCGGCAGGCCGACGATGAGGTCGGCATGCACGTGGGCACCGGTCGAAGTGCGCAGCCAGTGCAGGTTCGCCGCCATCTTCGCCACGTCCTGCCGCCGGCTGATGCGTTCGCCGACGGCGTCGTCGAGCGTCTGCACACCGACCTCGAACTGCAGCGCCCCGGGCGGGAACGCCGCGATCTCGGCGCGCAGTTCGTCGGGCAGGCGATCGGGGATCAGTTCGAAGTGCAGGAACATGCCGTCCTGCCAGCGCTCGCGGAAGAACCGCAGGATCGCCGCCGCCGACGCGATGCCGAGGTTGAACGTGCGGTCGACGAACTTGAAGTGCCGCACGCCGCGCGCGAGCAGCCGTTCCATCTGCCGCAGGAACGTCGGCGTGTCGGCCTTGCGCACCGGCACGTCGAGCGCCGACAGGCAGAACTCGCAGGTGAACGGGCAGCCGCGCGAACTCTCGACGTAGACGATGCGGTGCGCGATGTCGACGTCGGTGTACTCGTCGTACGGCCAGGCCAGCTCGTGCAGGTGCGGCAACGGGGCGTCGACGACGTGCGGCACCGGCTCGCCGGCCAGGAGCCGCGTGCAGACGTCCCGGAACGCGAGGTCGGCTTCACCGCGCACGACGACATCGGCCAGCGCCGCGATCGCCTGCAGTCCGGTCTCGTGCGAGACCTCGGGGCCGCCGAGCACGATGCGGACTTCGGGCCGCACCTGCTTCAACGTGCGCACGAGCTGCAGGGCCTGCACGGCGTTCCACACGTAGACGCCGAGCCCGACGATGCGCGGCGATTCGGCCAGGATCGCCTCGGCGACGTCGACCGGCCGCTGTGAAATCTCGAACTCGCGGATCGCGCAACGGTCGCGCAGCGGGCCGAGGTTGGCGCGCAGGCAACGCAGGCCGAACGAAGCGTGGATCCACTTCGCGTTCTGCGTGGCGAGCACGATGTCGGGCATCGCGACATCGTGGCCCGGGCCGCCGCCGTGGGCCAGGGGTCGTCCCGCCCGACCGGCCCCTGGCCACGTCCGTGCCGTTCGCTATCGTCCCGCCGCCGCGGAAGACCATGCACCCACCGGACCTGCCACGCGAAGCCGTCGAACTCGCCGCCCGCGGCCATTGGATCGCGGCCTGGACCGGCATTGCGGCGGACTTCCCCCGCCTGCTGCGCACCGGCTCCGTCGAGTCGCTGCTCTGGATGCACGACCTGTGCCTGCGGCTCGGGCTCGACACGCGCCGCCGCCTGCTCGGCCGCGTCATGAAACGGCGGGCCCCCGAGCACGAGGCCGTGCGGGCGCGGGCCGTGCTCGAACTGGTGCGCCGCGGCCGCCTCGCCGACGCGTTCGAGGCGACCCGCGCCGGCCTCCCGGACCCGAGCCGGAACGACACGTCGGTGCCGTGGCTGCTGGCGCGGGCCCGGGTGGCGCACGAATTGCGCGACCACGACACCGCCGGTTCCCTGCTCGACGTCGCCACGCGGCTCGCCCCCGACGAACCGACCGTCGTCGTCGAGCGCCTGTGGGCCCTGCAGTCCGCGGACCGGATCGACGAAGCCCTCGCCCTCGCGGCCGCCGCGGCGTCCCGGTTCGGCGGGCACCCCGCCGTCACGCTGGCCGAGTGCTGGATCCGGCACGACGCGAACGTGCCCGGGCTGCAGCAGCACCTCGCCGAAGTGCGCCGGCAGCTGCAGAGCCCCTACCTCGACGCGGTGCACGCGAACCTGCTGCACGAGAGCGGCGACCTGGCCGGGGCGCGTACGGCCTTTGAAGCGGTGCTCGCCCTGCCCTGGCTCGAACGCGACGCGCGCATCGCCTGGAGCTTCGGCCTGGTGCGCATCTGCCGCGAACTCGGCGACGACGCCGCTGCATTGCAGTGGGCCGAAGCCACCGGCCGCGCCGGGGCCAAGGCCGCAGAACGGCTGCGGTCGCACCTCGCCGCCCCGCCCGACCAGCCGACCCGTGTCGTGCTGCCGGTGCCGTTCGTCCGTCAGGACCACCAGACCTGCTCGCCGGCGACGATGGCCTCGCTGCTGGCGTTCTTCGGCATCGAGGTCGCGCAGCGCGAGATCGCGGCGCAGATCACCTGGGACGGCACCGCGAGCCACGACGAACTGAAGTGGGCCCGCCAGCGCGGGCTGGTCGTCCGCTTCTTCCAGTGGGACGCCGACGCCGCGCGCGACCTGCTCGACCGCGGCCTGCCGTTCGCGATCTCGACCCGCTTCGAGACGAACGGCCATCGGCAGGCCGTCGTCGGCTACGACCGGGTGCTCGACAGCTTCCTGCTGCGCGATCCCACCGGCCACTTCCGGCGCGAGGTCGACTCCGCGTGGCTCGAAAGCACGATGCAGCGCGGCGGCGACTGCACGCTGCTGCTGCCGGCGTCGGCGGCGGCGAGCCGCGCCCCCGCCACCCTGCCGGCCGAAGCCGAGACGACGGCCTGGCTCGACCTGCGGCTCGACATCGAGGCCCGCCGCCTCGACGACGTCCCCCGCCGCGTCGAGGCACTGCTCGCGGTCGCGACCGGGCCGCTGCGGTTCGACATCGAGACCCGCGTGCTGCACGAACGCGGCGACCGCAACCGCCAGCTCGAGCTCTACCGGCAGGCCTGGGAACGCAACCCGGCCGAGCCGTACCGGCAGTACCAGTACGCCGCCGAACTGCTCGACCAGGACCGCTGGCAGGAGGCCCGCACGTTCCTGGAGCAGACCGCGCCCGGCAGCCCGTCGCCGTTCCTGCACCGCATGCTGGCGGACCAGTGGGCGCACGACGCCACCCGGCGCCCCGCGGCGCTGGCCATGATGCGCCGGGCCCTGCGCCGCCTCGGGCGCGAACCGCGGACCTGGCATCGCCACGCCAGCTACCTGTGGGACGACGACCGCCGCGACGAAGCCACGGGCTGCTACCGCATCGCCGCGATGCTGGCGCCGATGGACGAGTGGCTCGCCGGCAGCTACTTCCGCGCCTTGCGCGGCATCGGCCGCACCGACGAAGGGCTCGCCTTCCTGCGCCGGCGGGCCGACGTCGCCATCGGCCGTTCGGCCGGTCCGGCCGGCTCGCTCGCCGAAGCGCTCGAGAGCCTGCACAAACCCGACGAAGCGATCGCCGCACTGCGCCAGGCGCTGGCCAGCGACGACACACCGGCCCAGCGGGACCGGCTGTGCCAGCTGCTGCTGCGGCACCACCGCCACGACGAGGCCGCGGCCCTGCTCGCCGAGGCGAACCGGTTCGCGCCGGTCGACCACGCCCTGCGTTCGCACCAGCTCGCCCAGGCGCGGCACGATGCGGCCGGCGCTCGCGCCGCCCTGCAGGCCGCGGTGGAAGCACAGCCGACCCACGTCGGCGCCCAGCTGGCGTTGCTGGAGGACCTGCTCGCCGGCGACGGCGTCGAGGCCGCGGTCGCGCACGCCGACCGGCTCGTCGCCGCCTTCCCCGACCATCCGAAGCTGCTCGTCGAGATCGCCGCGTTCCATCGGCGCATCGACGACCACGCCCGGAACGGCGCGCTGCTGCGCCAGCTCGTGCGATCGCACCCCGACCAGCACTGGCTGAAGGGCCGCCTCGCTCGGCACTGCATCGCCCGCGGGGCGCTGGACGAGGCGGAACCGCTGGTCGAGGAGCTGCTGCGCACCAGTCCACGTTCGAGCGCCGTGCTGGTCGATGCCGCCGACCTGGCCCACGCGCGCGGCCAGCTGGACCTTGCCCGCGCACACGCGACCCGCGCCGTCGAACTGGCCCCCGCCGACGGCTCGGCGCTGCGCAACCTGCTCAACCTCGCCCGCAACCGCGACGAGGCGGTCGCCGCCGTGCGGCTGGTGCTGCGCCTGCTGCTCGAACGGCCGCAAGCGCCGAGCGAGCACGACCTGGCCGGCCTGGTCGGCGTCGTCGACGTGCTGCCGGACGGCGAGTTCGACGCGTTCCTGCAGCGCCTCGGCGACAACTTTCCGAACGAGTCCGCGATCGCGGTTGCTCGGTGCAACCACCTGCGCGCCGACTCCCCCACCGAGGCGCTGGCGATCGCCGAACGGCTGGTCGCGCGGGAAGGATGGCGCACGGACCATCGCATGTTGCTGGCCCATTGCCTGCGGGCGTGCAACCGGCGCAACGACGAACGCACCGCCCTCGAGGACCTGCTGCGGCTCGATCCGACCCAGGCCCAGGCATTCGTCGAACTCGGCGAATCGTTCGACGAGGAAGGCCGGCTGCCCCAGGCAGTCGCCGCCTTCGAACGAGGCCTGCGTGCCGCTCCAGGCTACGCGGCCCTGCACGGCATGCTTGCCGACGCCCGCTGGCGGCTCGGCGAACCCGACGGGGCCCTGGCCGCCGCCGCCCGGGCTTGCGAACTCGACCCGGCCTACGCCTGGGCGTTCGACGCCCGCGTGCGCTGGCTCGTCGAGCTCGGCCGCAACGCCGACGCCGTGGCCCTCTCCACCCGCATCGTCGCCGACAATCCGCGGTGGGCGACGGCATACGACCTGCACGCGACCGCATTGGCCGCGGTCGGGCGTCACGACGAGCGCATCGTGGCCTTGCAGCAGGCCCTCGCCCTCTCGCCGCGCCTGGGCACCACGCGACTCGTGCTGGTCGACGCCATGATCGGGATGAAGCGCTTCGCGGAAGCCGCTGCCGTGGTGGCCGAGGGACTGGAGCTGCTGGGCGACGATCCAAGGCTGCAACTGCGCCAGGTCACCCTGGTCCGGGCCCAGGGACGTCTCGAGGAGGCTCGGGCGCAGTTGCGCGAACTGCTGGCCCGGCACCCCGACTACGAGTTCGGCTGGCGTCGCCTGCTGTCGTGGTGCGAGGAGGAGCGACTCGACGACGAGATCCTGGCGCTGCACCGTGACCCGCCGGCGGCCCTGCGCGACGACCCGGTGCTGTACGGCCATGCCGGCGACGCCCTGCGTCGCCGTGGCGACGTCGACGGCGCTTGCCGTGCGCTCGAACAGGCGCTGGCGAAGAACCAAGGCTACACCTGGGCACGCGACACCCTCAGTGAGCTGCTCCACGACCGCGGCGACCACGCCAAGGTGCTCGAGCTGCTGCCCGACCACGCCCATCCGGAACGGCTGCCGTGGCGCCAGGCGGTGATCGTCGGCAAGGCCTGCGTCCACCTCGGCCGGTTCGCGGTTTCGTACGCGGCGCTGGAACGCCTGCTGCGCGACCCGACGGGGCGCGGCATGGACGTTCCGGAACTGGCGGAACTGCTGCGTGGCCGCGATTCGCGCGGACTCGACACGGTCCTGCATCGGGTGGTCGGTGATCGCTGCACGGACCTCACGGTGTGGGCCAACTGGCTGCGCATCCTGTCCCGCCGCGGCGACGACCGTTCGTTCTGGCGCGAAGTGGACCGAGCGCACGCGGCCCCGGCCGCGCGCGACGACCTGTTGCCGTTGGTGCGCGCGATCGTCGACGTCAGCCGCGACCGGAAGCTCGTCGGCCTCGACCGCTGGGCCCGGCGGCACGTGCGCCAGCCGATCACCGACATCCGCCTCGTCGGCGAGCTGATGTACCTGCTCTGCGGCGAGAAGGCCGAGCAAAGGGAACTGCTGCGCCTGTTCGCCGACCACTGGCGCCGTCCGGACGTCGAGGGTTGGATGCTGGCCAACATGTCGTCGGCGTTCGTGGACCTGGAGCGCTTCGACGAAGCCGAACAGGTCGCCCAGTACGCGCACGACACCATCCCGCACGACCACTCGTTCTGGTGGTTCCAACGCGACCGCGCCGAGATCGCGTTGCGGCGCGGGCAGTGGGCCGCCTGCCGCGCGGCCTACCGCGAGGCGCCCGCCGAGTACCCGACCGTGTGCCTCGCCTTCTGGCAGATCGACCTGTGCGCCGAACTGCACCAGCTGCCGTGGTGGCGCCGCGGCGCCGTGCTGCGCCGGCGCCTGCGCCGTTCGTTCGCGCTGCGCGATGCGGCGCTGGACGAAGCCCGCGCGACCGGCAGCCTGTGGGTGAAGGACCTGTGGCGCGCGTGCCCGGGACCGACCACCGCACTGCTCGCCTGCGGCCGCGTCGGCCGATGGCTCGTCCGACGCGTGCTGCTGCGCGCCTGAACGGTCAGCCCCGCACGTCCGCCGACAGGTCGGCGACCCGCACTTCCGGACCGTCGCACAGGGCCCCGAGCCGCTGCATCTCGTTCTGCAGCTGCCGCACGTTGCCGGGCCATTTCGCCCGCTGCAGCACCTGCTCGACTTCGGCCGAGAGGCGCAACGCGCGGCCGGACTTCGCGGCCCCCTCGACGAGGAAGCGCCGGGCCAGCACGACGATGTCGTGCCCGCGGTCGCGCAGCGGCGGCAGCTCCAGCCGCAGCACGTTGAGCCGGAAGTACAGGTCCTCGCGGAACCGGCCGGCCTTCACCGCGGCCTCCAGGTTCTGGTTGGTCGCGGCGATCACGCGCACGTCGACCTTCTTCGTCTTGGTGTCGCCGACCGCACGCACCTCGCCTTCCTGCAGCGTGCGCAGCAGCTTGCTCTGCATCGGCAACTTCATCTCGCCGATCTCGTCGAGGAAGATCGTTCCGCCGTTGGCCTCGAGGAAGTGGCCCGGGTGGTCCTTGATCGCGCCGGTGAACGAGCCCTTCTTGTGCCCGAACAGGACCGACTCGATCAGCGAGTCGGGGATCGCGGCGCAGTTCTCGGCCACGAACGGTTGCTTCGCCCGTCGACTCAGCGCGTGCAGGGCATGGGCGACACGTTCCTTGCCGGTGCCGCTTTCGCCGGTGATCAGCACCGGCGCCATGGCTGGCGCGTACTTGGCGATGCGGTCGCGCAGCGACAACATCGCCGGACACGCCCCGACGAGGCCGTGCCAGGGTTCGTCGGCGGCCGCCACCGGCAAAGCCGGCAAGGCTGCGAATGCCTGCTGCAACGCCGTCTGCAGGTCCGGCAGCACGTCCGGAGCTTCCGTCGTGGCGCGCTGCAGCAACGCGGTGAACGCGGCCAGGATGTCGTCGCGCGCGCTCAAAACTGGAGGTCCTCCAGCAGCTTCAGCCCGCCGTACTCGAGCATGAAGACGCGTTCGACCCCGTCGTCGAAGCGCACCACCGCCTGCGTGCTCATGCCGCGCCCGGCGAGCCTGCGGATCAGGCCATTGCCGTAGAGGTCGTGCCGCACGCGCACCCCGGGCCGCAACCCGGCCAGCGCTTCGGGATCCGGCGTCACGCTCCACCCCGAACTGCGCGCGCCGTCCTCGTCGGCCTCGTAGCGACGCCACGACGGCGCGTAGTTCTCGAGCACGTCCTGCGGCAGCTCCTTCAGGAAGCGCGACGGCCGCAGCGACTGCATCTCGCCGTTCACCATGCGGTCGCGCACCGTGCTGAGGAACAGCGTCTTGCGCGCCCGCGTCAGCGCGACATAGACGAGTCGACGTTCCTCCTCGAGCTGCTCGGGATCGTCCAGCACGCGCACCGACGGGAAGGTGCCCTCCTCGAGGCCAGCGACGAACACGTGGTCGAACTCGAGCCCCTTGGCGGCGTGCACCGTCATCATGCGCACCGCCGGGCCCTGGCCCTGCGTGTCGGCGCTGGTAAGCAACGCCACGTGCTGGAGGTAGCCGGCGAGCCCCGTGGCCTGCACGACCCCGTCGTCGCCGTCGTCCGCGTCGGCCGCGACCGGCGGCGCCTTGTCGTACTGCACGGTGTCGCTGACCAGTTCCGCGATGTTCTCCTCGCGTGTGCTGTCCTCGGCGTCGCCGAAGCTGGTCGCGTGCTGCAGGTAGTTGGTGCCGGTGAGGACCAGCTTGAGCGGACCGTGCGCGCCGTTGCCGGCCTGCTGCGCCGCGACGTCGAGCGTGCGCGCCAGTTCGGCGAGCCCCTTCCGCGCCTTCGGCCCGAGTTCGCCGTGCAGGGACGGTTCGGCCACCACCTCGCGCAGCGACATGCCCTGCTCGAACGCGATCTGCCGCAGCTTCTCCAGCCCGGCCTTGCCGAGGCCGCGCGGCGGCACGTTGACGATGCGCGCCATGCTGACGTCGTCGAGCGGATTCACCAGCACGCGCAGGTAGGCGAGCAGGTCCTTGATCTCGCGCCGCTCGAAGAACGTCAGGCCGCCGACGATCTCGTACGGCACACCCTGGTCCTTCAGCGCCTGCTCGAGGCCGCGCGACAGCCAGTGCGCGCGGTAGAAGATCGCGACCTGGTCGAACGGCACGCCCTCCTCGCCGAGCGCCTTCACGCCGTCGACGATCGTGCTCGCCTCCTCGCTGGCGGTCGCGGCGCGCAAGCGCAGGATCGGCGCGCCCGGCGGCGCGACGGTGCGCAGCCGCTTGTCCTTGCGCATCCGGTTGTTGGCGATCACCGTCTCGGCCGCGCGCAGGATGTTCGCGGTGCTGCGGTAGTTCTGCTCCAGGCGCACGACCTTGGTGCCCGGGTAGTCCTGCTCGAACTGCAGGATGTTGCGCACCTCGGCGCCGCGGAAACTGTAGATCGACTGGTCCGGGTCGCCGACGACGCACACGTTGCCCGGCGGTGGGCACAGCAGCTTGCACAGGTCGTACTGCACGAGGTTCGTGTCCTGGAACTCGTCGACCAGCAGCCACGGGAAACGCTGCTGGTAGCGTTCGGCGACCGCCGGGTGCTCGCGCAGGATCTGCAGGAACACGCCGAGCAGGTCGTCGAAGTCCATCGCCCCGACCTTGCGCATGCGTTCGTGGTAGGGCGTCCAGATGCGCTCGACGAAGCGTGCGACGTCGTCGCCGCCGCCGAGGTCGCCGGGCTTCATCGCCGCGTTCTTCAACTTGCTGATCCACTGCCCCAGCAGCGACGGCTTCACCTTGGCCGAGGGGATGCCGAGGTCCTCCATCAGCTCCTTGATCAGCGCATCGCGGTCCTGCGTGTCGTAGATGGAGAAGTCGGCCGGGTAGCCGAGCAGGGGACCGTCCTTGCGCAGGAAGCGGGCGCAGGCCGAGTGGAACGTCGCGACGCGCACGAACTCGCCGCCGAGCTGTTGCACCCGGTGGGCCATCTCGCCGGCGGCCTTGTTGGTGAACGTCATCGCCAGGATCTGGCCGGGCCGCACGCCCGACTGCAGCAGCCGGGCGATGCGCCGGGTCACCACGCGCGTCTTGCCGGACCCGGCCCCGGCCAGCACCATCAGCGGGCCTTCGCCGTGCGCGACCGCGGCGGCTTGTTCGTCGTTGAGGTCCTGGAAGATCGGATCGTCGTTCAAGGCGGGGCCAGCATAGGCGGCCATCGCGGCGTCGCCACCACGCAGGAAGAACGCGACGCGGCTGGATCGCGGCGTCGATCGGCGGTTCGCTACGTCCATGCAGTCCGACCCGAGCCCGACTCCGAAGGATCCCCCTCCCCCGTTCGGCAGCTGGGCGCGCACCTACGCGGCGTCGCTCGTACTGGCGGTGGCCGTGATCGCACTGCTGTGGCTGCTCACCGCATTCGGCAACGTGCCGCTCGGGAGCGCACGATGACCCTCGTCGCCTGGGCGGTGTTCCTGCTGGTGACGGCCTACACGATCTGGGACGGGGTGCGCCGCACCATGGGAGCGAAGACCATGGAAGGCTTCTTCGCCGCCGGCCGCAACATCCCGTGGTGGGCCGCGGGACTGTCGGTGATGGCGACGCAGCTGTCGGCGATCACCATCATCGGCGGCGTCGGCATGGGCTACCTCGGCGGCCTCGAGTGGGTGCAGTTCTACTTCGCGCTGCCGTTCGCGATGGTGATCCTGTGCATCTGGTTCGTGCCGATGTACCGGCAGCACCCGATCCTCACCGCGTACGAGTTCCTCGAACGGCGCTTCGGACCGGTGACGCGGTCGGCGACGAGCCTGGCGTTCCTGGTCTCGCGCTGCCTGGCGTTTGCGGTGGTGCTCTACGCGCCGGCCGTGGTGTTCTCG
Organism: Planctomycetota bacterium; assembly: GCA_016794485.1. Taxonomy (GTDB): domain Bacteria; phylum Planctomycetota; class UBA1135; order UBA1135; family UBA2386; genus UBA2386. Next base: position 4,400 of record JAEUHV010000147.1, on the reverse strand, counting down.
ACCATGACCGGCATCGCCATCACGCCGATGGTGTTCGCCGTCGGCATCCTGACCACGTCCTACACCGTCGCCGGCGGCGTCGGCGGCGTCGTGTGGACCGACGTGAAGCAGATGGTGATCATCGTCGTCGGCATCACGGCGACGCTCGTACTGCTGCTCTGGGACACCGTGGGCCAGCTCGGCCTGTCCGGCGTGTTCGAGGCGCTCGGCGCGGCGGGCAAGCTCAACGCCGTCGACGTGACGAACCCGGAGTGGACGATGCAGCCGGCGTTCGACGAGCCGGCGAAGCGCACGTCGTTCTGGTCCGACGAGTACAACCTGTGGACCGGGCTGTTCGGCACGCTGTTCCTGTTCCTCAGCTACTTCGGCTGCGACCAGGTCCAGGTGCAGAGCCTGCTGAGCAGCAAGTCGGCCGACGCGTCGCGCCGCGCCCTGCTGCTGTCGGCGTTCACGAAGATCCCGCTGCAGCTCATGGTGCTGTTCCTCGGCGGCCTGCTGTTCCTGCACCACTCGCTCGGCGAAGAACCGCTGCTGTTCAGCCCCGGGGACCGCGCCAAGGTGGAACGGCTCGACGGCGCCGCCAAGGATCGCTACGCCGCCGCGGCCACCGCCCACCAGGCCGCCGTCGCGGCCCGGCGCGAGACCATGCAGCGCATCGCCGCGGACCGTCCGGCCCCAGGTGACCTCGTCCGGTTCCAGGGCGCGGTCCAGCAGGCGATGGCGGCCCAGGCCGAGGCACGCGCGGCGATCGGCGGCAAGAGCGACCAGAACTACATCTTCCCGGAGTACCTGTTCCGCGAAGTGCCGAAGCCCCTGCTCGGCCTGATGATCGCCGCGATCTTCGCGGCGGCGGTCAGCAGCGCCGCCGGCGCGCTCAGTTCGCTGACGTCGGCGTCGATGATCGACTTCTACCGCCGCTTCCTGCGGCCGAATGCCGACGAACGCAGCGCCCTGCGCACGAGCCGCATCGTGATGGCCTTCTGGGGCCTTATGGCTACGTCGGTGGCCAGCTTCCTCGGCGACCGCCCGTTGCTCGAGCAGGTGAACAAGTTCGGCTCGCTGTTCTACGGCAGCATCCTCGGCGTCTTCCTGCTGGCGCTCGCGGCTCCGCGCGCGACCGGCTTCGCCGCGACCGCGGGACTGTTCGTGGGGCTCGCCACGACCTTCGCCGTCGACCGGACGATGCACATCGCCTACCTCTGGTACAACCTGCTCGGCGCGGCCGTCTGCGTCGCCACCGGGTTGCTGGTCACCCGGTTGCACGGCGAGCGCGGAGCCGGCCGATGAAGCGCACCGTGCTGCGGACGCGGCAGGTCATCGCGGCGGTCGAACTCGAAGTGCGTTGAAGCCCGTCGCGGGCGCGCGGCATCACTCGGCGCCGCACTCGCCATCGCCGCCGACGCGGCGCAAGCGAGGCCGGCAGAAGCCGCGCTTGCCGCCGGCGAAGAACTCGAGGAAGCGCCGGCCCGGGTTGTCGACACAACACCCCCGATCCGCGAGCAAGGCCTGCACGCGCGCGCGCAGGTCGCCCGGACCGCAGTAGACCGAGTGGTAGCAGCGCTTCAGGTCGGCGACGTCGGCGTGCGGCATCTTGCTGCGCCGCAGCCCGACCACGTTGAGGCCGTGGATCTGGTTGCGTTCCGCGGCGATCGCGAACGGCGGCACATCGTACGAGATCGACGCGTTGCCGCCGACCATGGCACCCTGGCCGATGCGCACGAACTGGTGCACGCCGGCACCGCCGCCGACGAACGTGCCGTCGCCGATTTGCACGTGCCCGGCCAGCATCACGTTGTTCGCCAGCGTCACGCCCGTTCCGACCACCGAGTCGTGGCCGACGTGGCTCTGCGCCATCAGGAAACAGTCCGCGCCCACCACCGTGCAGCCGTCGGGTTTCGTCGGCCGATGCACCGTGACGCCCTCGCGCAGCACCGTGCCCGCCCCGATGCGCACGCGACCGGGCGCCGGCACGCCGCCGCGCATCTGCGGCAACCCGCCGACCACGCTGAAACTGTCGACGACGACGCCGGGGCCGAGTTCGCAGCCGGACCGCACGATTGCGTGCTCGCGCACGATGCAGCCGGGATGCAGGACCGCTCCGGCTTCGACTACGGCGAACGCGCCGACCGTGGCATCGACGACGGTGGCGGACGGATCTACCGCGGCTCTGGGATCGATCATGGGGTCGGCGGCGCCAATGGCCGCGGGTTCTGGTGGGCGCACGCTACTACGCCAGGTGCCTGGGCCGGCAACGAGTTCGGCACGATCTCCGACCGCACCGCCGTGGCCCGCTGCAGCGCCGCATCGACGTCGGCAGCGAGGTCCTCGATCGCTTCGATGCCGACCGACAGGCGCAGCAGGCCATCGGTGATGCCGGCCCTGGCCCGCACCTCGGCGGTCATCGACGCGTGCGTCATCGTCGCGGGGTGCGCGACCAGGCTTTCGACGCCACCGAGCGACTCGGCCAGCGTGAAGCAGCGCAGGCCGTCGAGGAAGGCCGGCACCGCGGCCGGGTCTTGCAGTTCGAAGGACAGCATGCCGCCGAACCCGCGCTGCTGGCGCCGCGCCAGCGCGTGGTCGGGATGCGTGGGCAGGCCCGGATAGTGCACCGCCCGCACCGCCGGATGCGCCGCGAGCCGTTCGGCCAACGCGTGCGCGTTCGCCTCGTGCTGGCGCATGCGCACCGCCAGCGTGCGCAGGCCGCGCAACGTCAGCCAGGAATCGAACGGCGCCCCGGTGATGCCCAGCGCGTTCGCCCACCACGCGAGCTGCTGGTGCAGCGCCGGGTCCTTGGCGACGACGGCCCCGCCGACCACGTCGCTGTGGCCGTTCACGTACTTCGTGGTGCTGTGCACGACGAGGTCGGCGCCCAGCGCCAGCGGGTTCTGCAGGGCCGGCGACAGGAACGTGTTGTCGACCGCGAGCAGGGCGCCGACGCGCCGGCACGCCGCCGCCAGGCTCTTCAGGTCGCAGAGCCGCAGCAGCGGGTTGCTCGGCGATTCGCACCAGACGAGGCGCGGCCGCCGCGCGAGCACTGCGTCGAGCGCCTGCGGATCGCGTTGGTCGACGAACGCGACCTCGAAATGGCCCTTCTTGGCCAGCGCGTCGACGATGCGCCAGGTGCCGCCGTAGCCGTCGTGCGGCACGACGAGCAGATCGCCGGGCCGCAGCTGGTGCAGCACCAGCGTGATCGCCGCCATGCCGGGCGCGGTGACCACGGCGCCGGCACCGCCCTCCAGGGCCGAGAGGGCCTGCGCCAGTTCGTCGCGGGTCGGGTTGCCGCTGCGGGTGTAGTCGTAGGTGCGCTTCTGGCCGAAGCCGGCGAACGAGAAGTTCGCCGACAGCACCAGCGACGGCGCCACGGCGCCGTACGCCTTGTCGGTGGCGATGCCGCTGCGCACCGCGACGGTGTCCGGGGAGAAGCTCACGACAGCACCTCCCGCAGGAACGTGGCCACCGGCCCGGTCTCCTTCAGGAACGCGTCGTGGCCGTAACGCGACCGCACCTCGCGATGGCAGCGCAGCTCGGGCAGCGCCAACGCCAGCGTGCGCACGTCCTCGGGCGGCACCAGCTGGTCGCCGCCGAACGCGAGCACCCAGGCCGGCACCGTGACGGTGCGCGGGTCGATGCCGTGCGCGTCGATCGAGCGGTTCAGGCACAGGAACGCCGCCGCGTTCCAGCGCGCAGCGAAGTCGGCGCTGCGTGCGTCGAGCCAGTCCTGCACCGGGAAGCGCACCTCGGCGCCGTCGACCCGGCCCGGCTGGCCGAAGCGATCGGCCAGTTCGCCGGGCGTGCGGTACGTCGTCAACGCGAGCTGGCGCGCCAACGCCAGCGCCGCGGGCTCGGTGCCGGTGCGCTGGCCGAGTTCGACGATGCCCCGTTGCACCGCGCGCCAGGCGTTGGCCTGCGCGTGGCTCTTGTGCGCCGCAGCGAGCACCGCGAGCCGGCCGACACGCGCGGGCCGCTGCGCCGCCGCGTGCAGCGCCACCATGCCGCCGTAGCTGCTGCCGACGATGGCGTGCACCCGTTCGACCTGCAGCTGGTCGACGAGGTGCCACAGGGCGCGGGCCTGGTCCTCTGCGTCGACGAACGGGAACGGCTCGCCGTCGGTGGGCGCCGTCGAGCTGCCGACGCCGCCGAGCCAGTCGAACGCGAGCACGGCGAAGCGCGTCGTGTCGATCGCCTCGTCCGGACCGACGATGCCCTCCCACCAGCCGCGCTCGGGCACGGCCGCGGACGCGCTCGCGTGCCGGCCGGCCGAGATGCCGCCGAGCACCACGACGGTCGGCGCGCCGGCCGGCCCCTGCCGCTCGTACGCGAGCACGGCCCCCGACAGCGCGCCGCCGCGCGCCAATGCGAACGGCGTCGGCAGATGGCACAGTTCGACGCCGCGCGGCAAC
>JAEUHV010000136.1 GCA_016794485.1 Planctomycetota bacterium | reverse complement strand
CAGGGTTGGACGACGGTGCGCGGCACGCTGCAGGGCCGCACCGTGCGTCTGGACTACGAGTCGCCGCTCGGGGCCGGCACGTTCCTGCTCGACGTCGAGCCCGACGGCAAGTCGGCCCTGGGCCATGCGACCTGGGCCCAGGGCAAGGGAGCGCTGCAGGCGCAGCGGCTCGACGGGCACGTGCGCAAGCCGACGCCCAAGCCCGGCGCCGTCGTCGCGGGGCTCGCTGCGAACCGGCTGGTCTACTGGCTGCGCGCGCCGAAGGCGTGGAAGCCCGGCCAGAAGCTGCCGCTGCTGGTGTTCCTGCACGGCTCGAACTACTGCAGCCGCCCGTACGTCGAGTCGATCGGCGAGTCGCCGGTCGGCGAACGCTTCCTGGTCGTCGGCATCGACGGCGAACGCTGGAGCGAGTCGAGCGAGCCGAAGGATCCGCGGCAGAACTACACCTACGTGAACTTCATGGGGAAGAGCACCTACGAAGGCTTCCCCAACACGCACCGCGAGAGCCCGGCCCTCGTCGCCGAGGTGCTGGCCGAACTGCAGCAGCAGCACGGTTGTCCGCGCACGTTCGTCGGCGGGCATTCGCAGGGCGGGTTCCTGGCGTGGTTCTTCGCGATGCACTACCCCGAACTGGTGCACGGCATCTTCCCGATGTCGTCGGGCATGACCATGCAGTGCGAGCCGGACGTGTTCGCGGACGCGGGCCTGCGCGAACGGCAGCGGCGCGTCGCGATCGCCGTCGTGCACGGGCGCAACGACGACGTGGTCGCGTTCACGCAGGGCGAGGCCACGTTCCAATCGTGCCTGGAGCACGGGTTCCCGACGTTGCGCCTGTTCGCCAACGGGGCCGGGCACGGCTTCTCGGCGTTGCCGTGGCAGGAAGCCGTCGAATGGCTCGAAGCGATGTCGAGTCCGGACGCGAAGGTCGTCGCGGCGGCCGGGCAGCAGGCGCTCGACGAGGATCGGTTCCGCGATGCGACCGCGGCGGTGCTGCGGCTGCGGGCGCTGGCACCCGCCGATGCGGCGGCGAAGGCGATCGCGGCGAAGGTCGACGAGTACGTCGTCGCCGACGCCGAGCGATTCGCGGCGGCCCTGGCGAGTCCCGGCGACGGCGCCTGGATCGACGACTTCCTCGCCTTCCGGAACAAGTTCGAGTTCGCCGATGCGGCCCGCGACGTGATGGCGAAGTTCGCTGCGCTGCGGGCCGAGCACGAAGCGCCGGCCAAGAAGCTGGCCGGCGAAGCGCGGGCGAAGTTCAACCAGAACGACCGCGACGGTGGCTGGAGCAAGTACGAGGAGCTGGTGCGCGAGTGCTGGGCGAGTTCGTGGTATCCGCGTGTGCGCCGCTGGCTCGCCGACCGCAAGTGAACGGCCGCGGCGCCGCGATTCAGCGGACCGTGCGCAGCGCGGCGGCGATCTCGCCGGCGACCCAGTCGTTGCCGTGGCGCGTCATGTGCCCGGCGAACCACTTCGCCTTCAGCGACGCGTCGGCGCGTTCGAGTTCGACAAACCGGCTGGCCAGGTCGAGCGTGGCGATGCCGCGCCCGGCGGCGTCGCGCAGCACGTCGATCGCCGCGTCGGTCGGCTTGTCGCCGAGCAGCACGACCAGGAGCCGCACGTCGCGCGGCTTGCAGGCTGCGGCGATGCGCGCCAGCAGACGCTTGCCGATCTCGGGGCCCTTGCCCTGGAGGCCGGGGGCGGTGACCTGCTTCTCGTTCTCGAACCACCACGCGCGCAGCGTGTTGGCCAGGATCGCGTCGACCAGGGCGCTGTGGCCGAGGGCGTCCTTCCACGCCTTGCCGGCGTCGTTGGCCACGGCGTCGTGGTCGAGCGGCACGTTGCGCAGTGCGAGTCCGTCGCCGTCGAGTTCGAACACGGGCTGTGGCGTGTAGCGACGCGAGTACTCGCAACGCGTCAGGTCGTCGGGGATGAACGCGACGACGAGGGTTCCGACGGGGAAACGGGCCAGCATGTCCTCGGCGCGCAGCACGGCCTGCGCCAGGCTGTAGCCGAACACGCCGCCGTTCTTCACCGGCTGCTGCAGTCGCCGTTCGAGACAGGCCGGCCACGAGGCGTCGTCGTCGACCTGGTCGCCGAACGTGAACGAATCGCCGACCGCAGCCAGCACGCGGTCGCCGGCCGGCGTCGGGCCGTCACCGTTCCTGCGCATGCCGTCCTGGTCGATCGACACCAGCGTGCCCCAGTGGTTGTCGCGCCCGGAGGCGCCCGGTTGCGGCACGTAGCCGAGCACGGGGTGCCGTTGGGCCGGGTAGTTGCGTTTCAGCAGGTCGGTGCGCAACTCGCGGAAGCTGCCGAAGTGGGTCGGCGCGCGCACGAGGCGGATCACGACCTCGGCGACGAGGCAGACCGCGAGCAGCGGCACCAGGGCGAACAGCACGCGGCGGCGGCGCGACAGCGGGCGGCGGACGGCGGGCTTCGTGGTCATGCGCGGTGCGCAGCATGGCCCGTTCGTCTTGCCGAGGCCACTTCCCCCCGGACTTCGCGCGGGTAGACAAGGGCGATGGTCGACGTGGTCGTGGTCGGTGCCGGTGTGAACGGTCTGTGCGTTGCGTCCGAACTGCGCCAACGCGGCCTCGATGTCGAGGTCTGGGCCCGCGACGACAGCATGGCCACGGTGTCGGCCGTCGCCGGGGCGATCTGGTTTCCGTTCCTCGCCGAGCCACGTGAGCGCGTGCTCGGCTGGAGTGCCGTGACGTTCCAGCGCCTCGCGACGCTGGCACGGCGTCGTGACTGCGGCATCGCGATGGCACCCGTCACCGCGACGTTCGCCGAAGCCGCCCCAGACTTGTGGTGGGCACCGGCGGCAGGACCGATCGAACGGCTGCCGGCGGCGGCGGTACGCGCGCCGTGCCGTTCGGCGATCCGGACCGTGGTGCCGATCGTCGACGTGCCGGTGCACCTCGCGTGGTTGCGGGCCCACGTCGAGTCGCAGGGAGTGCGCTTCGTGCCGCGTGTGCTGGCGTCGTTCGCGCCGGCGTTCGCGGTGGCGCGCACGGTCGTGAACTGTGCGGGCCTCGGGGCCGCGGCGTTGTGCGCCGACGCTTCGCTGGTGCCGGTGCGCGGCCAGGTCGTGCTGGTCGAACGGAGCGGCGACGTGCCGGCTTGGATCGACGACAGCGGCCTGCCGCCGTTCTATGCGATTCCCCGGTCGACCGACGTCGTGCTCGGTGGCACGGCGCAGCGCGGCGATGCCGACCTGCAGCCGCGCATCGCCGACACCGAGGCGATCCTGGCCGGCATCGGCGAGCGCGTTCCGCAGTTGCGCGAGGTGGTGGTGCGGGGGGTGAAGGTCGGGCTGCGTCCCTACCGGCCGACCGTGCGCGTGGAACTCGAGCCGCGGCCGGAAGGGCGTCTGGTGCACGACTACGGCCACGGCGGCTCGGGCTGGACCCTCGCCTGGGGCTGCGCGGCGGAAGTGGCCGACTTCGTCGTGGGTTGACCACCGCACGCTCCTCGGCGACCTTCTCCGGCTGCCATGCGTCTTCGCCTCGCCGCGGCCGTCGTGCCGTTCCTCGCCAGTGCCCTGCAAGCACAGACCCCCGTGGTCACGTGGGCTGGCGAGACCATGCGATTGCAATCGGCGAACGTCACTGCCGGCACGGCCGGCAGCTGGAACGTGACGCTGCAGATGGGCAACGACAACGGCAATGCCGGCCTGGGTTCGAGCTTTCGCCGTTGGTGGCACTGCGAGATCGGCAACCTCGGCGTGTCGGGTGCAACGCTGAACGTCTCGGTCACCAACGCCGGATACACCGACATCATCCTGCCGGTGTGGGCGCTGTCGGCCGATGGTTCGACGTTCGGTTCGTACGCGCGGGTGCCGACGTCGGCCGTTCCGGTGCTGCAGGGCAGCACGACGCATCGCTTCACGTTGGTGGTGCCGCCCGGCACGCCGGCGATCCGGTTGGCGAAGTACTTCCCGTACAGTGTCGCGCGCAAGGACCTCTGGCTCCTGTCGCTGGTCGGCCATCCGCGCGTGCGCAGCATCGTTCCGCTCGGCGCGTCGCAGCAGGGTCGGCCGATCCACAAGATCGAACTCACCGACGGCAGCGTGCCGGATGCCGGCAAGACGCGCGTGTGGATCCACGCCGGCATCCATCCGTCGGAGACGACCAGCTACTTCACCGTCGAGGGCTTCGTGCAGTGGCTGCTGTCGGGCAGTCCCGAAGCCGAAGTGCTGCTCGACCACGCGCTCGTCGAGCTGTGCCCGATGGTGAATCCCGACGGTGTGTTCCTGGGCAACTACCGCACCAACGCCAATTCCTCGAACCTCGAGAACGAGTGGGCGGCGCCGTACGCCAGCACCCAGCCGGAGATCGTCGCGTTGCGCACGGCGATCGAGGGCTACATGGGCACGGTCGCGAGTCCGGGCAGCAACCCGATCCGCGTGTTGCTCAACCTGCACAGCTCGCACGGCGTGAACTACCCGTTCCACTTCCAGCACGTGAGCAACGCGAACTGGAACGCGACCACGAACAACACCGGCGTGATCCCGGTGGTGAACCTGGTCGAAGGCCAGTGGATCGTGCAGTTCAAGGCGCGCAGCCCGTTCGTCGACCTCGGCACGACGCAGAGCAGTGCACTGACGTCGCGGCCGTTCGTCGAGTCGATGTGCCACGACCGTTGGACCGCGGTGAACGGCTGGCTGAACGCGCCGGGGCTGCAGTCGCCGGTGATGGCGATCACGTTCGAGGGCACCTACGGCCGCGGCCCCGACACCGTGACCTGGAACACCGAGGCCGACTATCGCGCGGTCGGCGCGCAGATGGGGCTGGCGTTGTTCGACCACCTCGGCCTGCAGTTGACCGCGAGCCTGGCGTCGTACTCGGCGCCGTGCGTGGCGGTGGTGATGACGGGTGCGCTGTCGCCGCAGCCCGACGGCAGCCACGTCGCCAACCTGCAGGTCGCCGGTGCCGCGCCGTCGGCGCTCGGGGTGCTGGCGCTCGGCACGGCGCAGGCCGCGGTGCCGCTGCCGCCGCCGTGGGCCGCGTGCACGCTGCTGACCAGCGCCGAAGCGAGCGCGGCCTTCGTGCTCGGGCCCCAGGGCACGGCTGCGTTCGCTCTCGGCGTGCCGCCGGTGCCGGGCCTGGATGCCTTCCTGCAGGCGTTCACGCTCGACTGGGCGGTGCCCGGCGTGTTGCCGCTCGACGCGAGCAACGGCGTGCGCATCCGCAACGACTACTGAGCCCGCCGTGAGCTTCGTCTCGATCGACCTCGTCGCGTTGCTCGCGATCGCGTTGGCGGGTGGCGTCCGCATGGGGCCGCACGATCCGGCCGCGCGCCTCGCGGAACTCGGCACCCGCATCGAACGCGCTCCGACGGACCTGGCCCTGCGCGTGGAACGGGCACGGCTGGCGCTGGAGTTGGACGACTTGCGGCTCGCTCGTGCCGACGTCGACGTGGCCCTGCGGCGCGAACCGATGCATCCGGTGGCGGTGCGGTTGCTGGCGTTCGTCGAGCAGCGGGGTGGCAACCTCGTCGCTGCGCTGCAGGCGTGCCGGCGCGCCGAAGCGCTCGGCGTCGTCGACGCCGGAGTGCTGCGTCTGCGCGGCCACGTGCTGGCGTCACTCGCGCGCCCGGCCGAGGCGGCGGCCGCATTCGCGGCGGCTTGGGCTGCGGCCAGGGCGCACGCGCCGGAGCATGCCCTCGAACTGGCTCAGGCCCTGGTCGCGACCGGTGACGACGCGGCGGCGTTGGCCGTGCTGGAACGCGGCCTCGCCGAACTCGGCCCCGTGGTGTCGTTGGTCGACGCTGCGGTGGCGATCGATGTGCGCAACGGACGTCCCGAAGAGGCCGTGCGCCGTTACGACGCGTTGCGGCCGTTCGTGCAGCGCGAGGACTTCCTGGTGCTGCGTTGCGCTGCGGTGTGGCGCGCGGTGGGGCGCACCGACCTCGCCGCCGCAGCCACGGCCGGGCGCGCCCTGCCGGCGGTCGGTGCCTTGCTCGGTCCTGTGGCGCCGGCGTCGGCGCCGGGTCCGCGGCCGACGCCGACCGTGTTGGTGCCCACCGGGGCCGATTGGCGCTATCTCGACACCGGCGTCGCTCCCGCCGCGAACTGGACCACCGACATGTTCGACGACAGCGGTTGGAACTCCGGTCCGGCGCAGCTCGGGTACGGCGACGGCGACGAAGCGACGGTCATCGCCTCCGGAGCGCCGGGGGCCGCACCGCTGGTCAGCTGGTTCCGCCATCAGTTCGTGTGGCAACAGCCGATGTTCGCCACTGCACGCGTGCGGGTGTTGTGCGACGACGGCGCGGTCGTGTTCGTGAACGGCGTCGAAGTCGGCCGATGGAACGTGCACAACGGACCCACCGGGGCCTGGTCGCCTGGGTCGGTGGCGGTCTCCGGTCCGGCGGAGCAGCAGTGGCACGTGTTTCCGTTCGATCCGGCGTTGCTGGTCGACGGTCGCAACCAGATCGCGGTGACGGTGCACCAGGTGTCGCCCTCGAGTTCCGACGTCAGTTTCGACTGCGAAGTGCTGGCCGGCGACGGCCCGATCGAAGTCGTGCGCGGGCCCTACTTGCAGAACGGCACGCCGAGCGGCGGCGTGGTGCGGTGGCGCACCGACCAGCCGTGCGCGACGCAGTTGTGGCTCGGTGCTTCGGGCGGCGGCCTGCAGTCGGTGTTCTACGACGCCACGCCGCGCACCGAGCACGCCGCCTCGGTGGCCGGCCTGCCGGCGGAGACGACGTTCGCGTACGCGATCGGCGACGCCAGTGGGCCCTTCGCGGCAGTGGCTCCAGGTTCGCTGCGCACCCTGCCGCCGATCGGCGCCGTGCGGCCGATGCGCGTCTGGGCACTGGGTGACGCCGGTTTCGCGACGTCGAGCCAGCACCAGGTGCGCGACGCGTTCATCGCGTGGAACGGCGCGACGCCGGTCGACGCGATCCTGATGCTGGGCGACAACGCCTACTTCGCGGGGACCGATCGCGAGTACCAGAACGGCGTCTTCGACGTTTACGGCGCGAGCCTGCGTGGCACATTCGCGTGGTCGGCCCTCGGCAACCACGACGCGTCCTCGGCCAACACCGCGGTCGGCACGGGGCCCTACTACGACGCCTTCACGCTGCCGCGCGCCGGCGAGGCGGGAGGTCTGCCGAGTGGCACCGAGGCGTACTACTCGTTCGACCGCGGGCACGTTCACTTCGTCTGCCTGGACTCGATGGACAGCGACCGCAGTGCCACCGGGGCGATGCTGACCTGGCTCGCCGCCGATCTCGCCGCGACGCAGGCCCGGTGGGTCGTCGCGTTCTTCCATCACCCGCCGTACAGCGCCGGATCGCACACGTCGGACGTGTTGGCCGACAGCGGTGGTCGCATGACCGACATGCGCCAGGTCGCGCTGCCCGTGCTCGAGGCCGGCGGCGTCGACCTCGTGTTGTGTGGGCACAGCCATTCGTACGAGCGCTCGTTCCTGCTCGACGGCCACTACGGCGCGAGTGCGACACTGCTGCCCACCATGGTCCTGGACTCCGGCGACGGCCGTGACGGTGGTGACGGGTACTACGGCAAGCGAACGGCCGGCAAGGCATCGCACGAGGGCGCCGTCTACGTCGTCGCCGGCAGTGCCGGGCTCGCGGGCGGGGGCGCGCTGAACCACGCGGCGATGCGCGTCGGGCTGAACCAGCTCGGGTCGTTC
>JAEUHV010000134.1 GCA_016794485.1 Planctomycetota bacterium | reverse complement strand
CGATCGCGGCCTTGAGCTGCGTGAACTTCTCGAAGCCTTCCTTCTTGTACTCGTTCTTCGGATCGACCTGGGCGTAGCCGCGCAGGTTGACACCCTGCTTCAGCACCTCCATCTCGTACAGGTGGTCCTTCCACTTCTGGTCGATGGTCTCGATCACGAGCAGCCGCACCATCGTGTCCCACGGCTCGCCGTACTCGGCGCCGCGCGCGTCGTGCAGCTTCTCGACCCGCTCCATCAGCCAGCGGAACAAGCCCTCGCGCGGCGCCTGCTCCATGCCGGCGAGGTCGAGCTCGTCGCCGCAGCGGTGCCGCAGCCACTTGGTCAGCGCCGCGTAGTCGACCGGCTTGTCCTTGTCGCCCGAGTGCAGTTCGACGATCGGGTCGAGCACCTCCTCGAACATGCCGAGCGCCTTGTCGCGCAGTCCCTTGAACTCGAGCGCCTCCTGCCGCTGCGCGTAGACGAACTTGCGCTGCTTGTCCATCACCTCGTCGTACTCGAGGAGGTGTTTGCGGATGTCGAAGTTGCGCGCCTCGACCTTCTTCTGCGTCTTGGCGATCACGCGCGTGACCATCGGGCTGTCGATGACCTCGCCGGACTTCAGGCCCATGCGCTCCATCATCGTCTTCACCCAGTCGCGGGCGAAGATCTTCATCAGGTCGTCGTCGAAGCTGAGGAAGAACTTGGTGTGGCCCGGGTCGCCCTGGCGGCCGCAACGGCCGCGCAGCTGGTTGTCGATGCGCCGCGCCTCGTGCCGTTCGGTGCCGATCACGTAGAGGCCGCCGAGCGCCTTGATCTCGTCGTGCTCGGCCTTGCACTGCGCCCGCAGCACTTCGAGCCGGGCCTTGGCCTCGTCGCTGTCCTCGGCCAGGTTCTTCTGCGCGATCTCGCTGCGCCACAGCGCCTCGGCCTTGCCGCCGAGCACGATGTCGGTGCCGCGGCCGGCCATGTTGGTGGCGACGGTGACCGCACCCTTGCGGCCGGCCTGCAGGATGATCTCGGCTTCGCGCTCGTGGTGCTTGGCGTTGAGCACGGCGTGCACGATGCCGGCCTTGGTGAGCCGCTCCGAGATCGCCTCCGACTTGGCGATCGACGTGGTGCCGAGCAGCACCGGACGCCCCTGCTGGTTCTCGCGCACGATCTCGGCACAGATCGCGTCGTACTTGCTGTCGGCGTCGAGGTAGATCTGGTCGTTGTCGTCCTTGCGCTGCGCCGGCCGGTTGGTCGGGATCGACACGACGTCGAGGTTGTAGATGCGCGAGAACTCGGCGGCCTCGGTCATCGCCGTGCCGGTCATGCCGGCCAGCTTGCCGAACATGCGGAAGTAGTTCTGCAGGGTGATGGTCGCCAGCGTGCGGTTCTCCTCGCGCGGCGGCAGGCCTTCCTTGGCTTCGACGCACTGGTGCAGACCGTCGCTCCAACGGCGGCCGGCCATCAGGCGGCCGGTGAACTCGTCGACGATGACGACCTCGGGCTCACCGGTCGAGCCGTCCGGCTTCTTCGGCTGCACGACGACGTAGTGCTTGTCGCGTTCGTAGATGTGGTGCGCCCGCAACGCCGTCTCGATGAGGTGCGGCCACTCCATGTGCTGCGGGTCCTTGTAGAAGCTGTCGACGCCGACCAGCTTCTCGGCCCGGTCGATGCCGGCCTCGTTCAGGATGCACTGGTGCTCCTTCAGCTTGATCTCGAAGTGCACTTCGGGCGACAGCTGCCGTGCGATGCGGTCGGCGAACAGGTAGCGCTCGGTGCTGCCTTCGCCCTCGCCGCTGATGATCAGCGGCGTGCGAGCTTCGTCGACCAGGATCGAGTCGACTTCGTCGACGATCGCGTAGGTCAGGCGCTTCTGCACCTGTTCCTCGGCGCGCCACTTCATGTTGTCGCGCAGGTAGTCGAAGCCGAACTCGTTGTTGGTGCCGTAGGTGATGTCGCAGCCGTACTCGGCGTGGCGCGTGCTCGGGTGCATCGACGACTGGATCGCGCCGACGGTGAGCCCGAGGTACTCGTAGACCGGGGCCATCCAGTCGCGGTCGCGCTTGGCCAGGTAGTCGTTGACGGTGACGACGTAGACGCCCTTGCCGGTGAGCGCGTTCAGCGCCGCCGGCAGGGTCGCGACCAGCGTCTTGCCTTCGCCGGTCGACATCTCGGCGATCTTGCCGCCGTGCAGCACGGCGCCGCCGATCAGCTGCACGTCGAAGTGGCGGATGCCGAGCGTGCGGGTCGCGGCCTCGCGCGTCAGCGCGAACATCTGCGGCAGCACGTCGTCGAGCGTCTTCTGGCCCGACTGCACTTGCTGCTTGAGCTCGGCCACGGTGGCCTTGACCTGCTCGGCGGACATCGCCTTCACCTGGTCGGCGAGGGCGTTCACGGCCTTCACGATCGGCTGGTAGGTCGCGAGGGTGCGTTGGTTGGCGGAACCGAACAAGCCCTGCAGGGCCTTGCCGATGCGCGCCGGGAGGGAACCGAAATCGATCTTCATGGCAAACGGAATGCGGAACGGGAATGCGGGTACGGCGGCGGACGAACGCCCGCCGCGGCGCCGCGCGGCGAAGCCGGCGGCACGGGAAGGAACACGACGGCGGCGCTCAGGCCGTCGGCGCGCGCGGCGGCGGCAAGCCGCGGCGGTGCACGGAACGGGTCCGCGGCTGCGGCCGCGGTGCATCGACGCGAACGCTCGCTTCGACGACGGTCGTCCGGGGTGCGCTGTCCTGCGCCACCCGCCGGGTGCCGACGGCAACCCGTTCCAGCACTGCTTCGACCACCGGATCGGCGCCGACCTCGCGCGCCGGGCTCGGCAGCACGACGCCGGTCAGCAACACCAGCAACACGAGCGCCTGCAGCCAGTGCAGGCCGCGGCCGCGTTGTTCGGCGGAGGTCATCGCCGCACCTCGCGCGCGCGCAGCACGCGGTCGACCATGTCGTGCAGCTGCGCCTCGGGGAACGGCTTGGCCAGGAAGCCGTCGGCCTTCTGGATGTCGGCCATCGCGATGCGGGCCGCGCTGTTGAGCAGGATCGGGATGCCCTGCGTCGTCGGATCGGCACGCAGCCGTTCGATGACCTGCAGGCCGTCGAGTTCCGGCAGTTCGTAGTCGAGCAGAACGAGGTCGGGCTGCAGCTCCTGCGCCGCGGCGACCCCGGCCTTGCCGTCGTGCACCTTCCAGGTGCGGAACCCGGCCCGCTGCAGCAGGATCTCGACCGCGGCGGCGAGGTCTTCCTCGTCGTCGACCACGAGCGCCAGCCCGCGGCACGGCCGGCCCGGCGCCGCCCCCGCCTCGACCAGCATCTGGCGCAAGCGCGCCGAGGTGTCGAGGCCGGCGAGCTGGAAGCCTTGCTCGATCTGCCGCTTCAGGTCGCGGTTGAAGCGCCGCACCGCCATGAACTGCTCGTAGTCGGGGTAGGTCGGCTTGATCTCCATCTGGTCGTGGCTGTCCACGCCGAAGAAGAACTCGCCGGGCAGCAGGTGCTCCTGCAGCAGCAGCTTCATGAACGGGTAGTTCCGGTTGCCGAGGCGCAGCGTGTAGCGATGCACCGGGTGCCCGGGGATCGCCTCGGCCGTCTCCTTCTGGAACATCGCCAGCAACGCTTCCGGCCCCGCTTCCGCCGGCGGCTCGATGGGGCGCCGCACCCGACCGCTGCCGTAGGCGAGATCCTGGTAGATCGCGATCGCCTTCTGCAGCATCGCCGGAGTGAGCGCGGGCAGCCTCATCGCGCACACCCTCCGGCAGCGTTCTCGGCCGCATGGTGCAGCACGCCGCGCAGTTCGCGGATGCTGGTGCGCTCGGCGCCGAGCCGCTGCCGCAGGTCGTCGACGATGCGCGCCATCAGGCCTGGGTCGGTGAACATCGCGGTGCCGACCTGCACCGCACTGGCGCCGGCACACACGAACTCGAGCACGTCGTCGGCCGAGCGCACGCCGCCGACCGCCATGATCGGCAGGCGCACCGCAGCGGCGATCTGCCACACCATGCGCAGCGCGACCGGCTTGATCGCCGGCCCCGACAGGCCACCGATCACCTTGCCGAGGATCGGGCGACGCTTGCGCCAGTCGACCGCCATGCCGATCAACGTGTTGATCGCGGTGATGCCGTCGGCGCCGCCTTGTTCGGCGCCCTTGGCGATCGCCACGATGTCGGTCACGTTCGGCGACAGCTTGGCGAACACCGGCACGTTGGCGACCTTCTTCACCGCCGCGACCGCGCGCTCGGTCATGCGCGGGTCGGTCGAGAACAGCAGCTTGCCCTCCTGCACGTTCGGACACGACAGGTTGACCTCGAGCAGGTCGACGCCGGCCTGGCAGAACCGTTCGGCCATGTGCACGAAGTCGTCGATCGACTCGCCGCCGATGTTGATCACCACGCGCGGGCCGTGCTTGCCGTCCTTGCGTCCGCTCGCCGCCAGCTGCTTCATGCGCGGCAGCGTCTCGGCCAGGAAGTAGTCGACGCCTTTGTTCTCGAGGCCGATCGAGTTCAGCATGCCCGACGGCGTCTCCCAGATGCGCGGCGGCGGGTTGCCATGGCGCGGCGCGCGGGTCACCGTCTTGCTGACGAGTCCGCCGACGTGGCCGAGGTCGCTGAACTGCCGCCCTTCCCAACCCGAGCCGAACGTGCCCGACGCACTCAGCACCGGGTTGTCGAGCGGCAGCGTGGCGAGAGAAGTGGTCAGCACGGCGGGGTCAGGAGGATACCGGCGCTTGTTTCGGCTTGCGATCGTCGCGCCACAACAGCAAGAACAGGCCGATCGCCCCGACCGTGATGCACGAGTCGGCGACGTTGAACGCCGGGAACGTCCACGCCACCGGCCACTCGCCGGTGAAGTACAGGAAGTCCCGCACCGACCGGTCGGCCCGCACGAAGTTGTCGTAGAGGTTGCCGAGCGCCCCGGCCAGCACCAGCGCGATCACCCCCTGCTGCACCTTGGCCGCGCGCGCGGTGTTGCGCAGGAACCAGACCAGTGCCACGACGGCACAGCAGCGCACCACCATCAGCGGCACGGTCGAGCCCTGGAACAGGCCCCAGATCGTGCCCGGGTTGCCCCACGTGACGAGGTCGAACTGCAGCAGCGAGCCGTCGAACACGTTCCACGGCGTGCGGTGGCCTTCGGGCAGGTGCGCTTCGCC
Organism: Planctomycetota bacterium; assembly: GCA_016794485.1. Classification (GTDB taxonomy): domain Bacteria; phylum Planctomycetota; class UBA1135; order UBA1135; family UBA2386; genus UBA2386. Next base: position 5,650 of record JAEUHV010000134.1, on the reverse strand, counting down.
GCGCTCGTTCGCAACCCCGTCGAGGAACGCGAACACCACGTGCTTGCTCCAGAGGTCGAGGGCGACCAGCGGCGGCCAGGTGCAGAAGAACCACAGCTTGCCGGCGAAGCCACGTTCCACGGCCGGTGCGGCCGCGGTCGCTGGCACGGCAGCCGTCGGCTCCGAAGCCTGCGGCGCCTCGGCCATGGCTAGGCGATCTCGCGGTTGCGCTCTTCGGTCTCCTGGTGGCGCACGCAGTAGCGCGCCCACGGCAGGTACTCGAGGCGGGCCTTCGGGATCCAGATGTCGGTCGCCTTGGCCGGCTTCGGCTTCTTGCCGTCCTTGCCCGGCTTCTTGGCGTTCTCGATCTCTTCCTGGCACAGCGGGCACACGCCGAAATCCCAATCGCCGTTGCCCTTGATGCGATCGAGCGCTTCCTCGATCAGCTTGATCGTCTCCTCCTCGTTCTCGATCAGACCGAGCCTGAAGCCCTGGTCGTAGTTGTCGGGGCCCTGGTCGGCGAGGTGGTCGACCGACGCGTCCTGGTCGGACGCGCGCCGCGCCTCGTCGCGCATCGAGCCGACGTCGCCCTTCAGGGACGCCAACTGCTTCTCCAGGATGGCCTTGTATTTGGTCAGCTCGGTCTTGTTCGGCTTGGACATGTTGCCTGGCGGGCCAGCGAGCGGCCGCGCACTCGAGATCGTTGGCGAAGGAGCAGTCCGATGGGCCGCGCGACGCGCCCCACGCGGATTCGCGTTCCGGCTTCCCGGAGCCACGAAGGGGCGGGGACCATACGGACGCTCCTGGAGGTGGTCAAGGCGGGTCGTGCCTTTGGCACGGCCGGATCCCCCCCACGCGGGGTGGAGCAGGAACGTGCACCCGCTACCGTTGGCCTGCCGATGGCCACGCTCGGAGCCCCGCACGCAGCGCTCGCCGACTTCCTGGTCTACCTCGGGGTCGAACTGCAGGTGTCGCCGCACACGGTCGCCGCCTACCGCAGCGACCTCGCGCGCCTGCTGCGCGGCCGCACCGACCTGCCCGACCGCAGCGCGATCGACCGGCACCTCGCCAGTCTGCTGGGCACGCACGCCCCCGCCTCGATCGCCCGCGCTGCCGCGGCGATCCGCGGCTTCTACCGGTTCCTGCACGCCGAAGGACTCGCCGCCGACGACGTCGCGGAAGGCCTGCTCGGGCCGAAGCTCGAACGCAAGCTGCCCAAGGCCTTGACGCGATCGGCGATGGCACGCCTGCTCGACCACGAACCCGACGATGACCTCGGCGTGCGCGACCGGGCGCTGCTGCACCTGCTCTACGCGACCGGCTGCCGGGTTTCCGAGGCGATCGGGCTGCGCACCACGAGCCTCGTCGCCGAGCACGGGCTGGTGCGCGCATTCGGCAAGGGCGGCAAGGAACGGCTGGTGCCGATCGCGGCCGTGGCGCTGGCCGCCGTCGAACGTTATCGCCGCGAGGTGCGGCCGCGCCTGCGCGCGCGCGCCGCGCGCGACCCAGGCGACGTGTTGTTCCTGTCGCGCACCGGCCGACCGCTCGACCGGGCCCGCGTCTTCCAGGTGGTGCAGGCGGCGTGCGCACGCGCTGGGCTCGCGGTCGCTTGTTCACCGCACGCGCTGCGGCACTCGTTCGCGACCCACCTCGTCGCCGGCGGCGCCGACCTGCGCAGCGTGCAGGAGATGCTCGGCCACGCGTCGCTGCAGACCACCCAGGTCTACACGCACGTCGACCACGAACGGCTGCGCGCAGTGCACGCGAAGCTGCATCCGCGCGGCTGACGGCTACGGGGCGTCGGCCCGCAACAGGACCAGCGTGTCGTCGCCGTGCGCGCGCGGCGCCTGGACCACCCGCACCTGGCGGAACCGGCGCAACCGTTCGGCGAGTGCGGGATCGGCCTGCAGCGCGGCGAGTTCGTCGACCTGCAGCACGAGCCAGTGCACGGCACCGGGGCGTGTCGCCGCCGCGAGATCGAGGTCGCTGGCGACGCTGGATGGGCGGATCGGCACCACCCCGATCGCAGGATGCAGGTCGCGGTCGAGCTGCCGCCAGTGGTTGGGACGCAGGTAGCAGAGCAATGGCCCCACCCCACCCTGCGCGGCGACGACGACGCCACGCGGCCCGAGCGATGCGAACACCGACTCGACCGCCTTGCGCCACGGCGCGCGCTGCCCCTGGTACGCCGTGAGGTGCAAGAACACGTCGACCCCGAGCCAGGTCACCGCCAGCAGGCCGGGCAGCGCCGCCGCGAGCTGGCGCAGCCGGGCCGAGCCGATGCCGTGTTCGCGCACACGGCCGAACAGCGGCACCAGCAGCACCGCCGCCAGACCGGCCATGCCCGGCAACGCCAGGACCAGCAGTCCGTCGCCCAGCCGTTCGCCGCGCGCCAAGGCGAGCCCCGCGAGGCCCGCGGTCGGCACGACCGCGAACAACACCAGGCGCGGATCCGGCCGCACGACGGCCAACGCCGCACCGGCGAGCAACACCAACGGCAGCCCGAGCGCCGCGACCGAACACGACCACACCACCACCGCCACCGGGACGAGCAGCAGCAACAGGGCGCGCCGCACGGGCTCCCGCAGCCGGCACGCGACGGCGGCCATCGCCGCGAAGCCGAGTTCCGGCGCGCAACCGATCGCCACGACGAACGGCAGCAGCGTCAGCACCCGCGAACGCACCGGCACCAGTCCAGCCAGCAGTGCGGCGGTGACCCCGACCACCACCGGCGACATCGATTGCGACAACGCGACGTGCAGCGGATGCAGGGCCAGCACGCCGGCCGCGACCAGGGCGGCCGGCGCACCGACGAGCCGGCGCAGCAGCACCGCGAGGGCGGGCACCGCGAGCACGCCCGCGAACGCGAACGGCAGCCGCAGCCAACCTTCGCCGTTGCCGGGCAGGACGTGCTCGACCAACCACCGCAAGCAGAGGTGCACCAGCGGGGCCAGGCTGGCCGGATCGGCGAAGTAGCCGTCGGCGCCGTCGAGCGGCAACGTGATCGCGCGGTACGTCGCGGCTTCGCCCGCATCGAACGACCAGGCCTCGATGCGGAACAGCCGCAGGGCGATCGCCACGCCGGTGATCGCGAGCAACCACCGCCGCGACGTTCCAGGCCAGCCTTCGGCCGGTTCCAGTGCGACGTTCGACGAGGCTGCGGGCGGGAGCGGGCTCATGCCGGGACGCGGCACGATACGGCGCGCACGGTGCGACACCATCGCCGTGTCGCGCCGGTGCGCGCCGGTCGCGGCCGCCACCGGGCCGTTGCCCAAGCTGCGATGGTGCTGCATCGTTGCCGCATGCCAGCTGCCAGCCACGCGGCGACGACGTCCGGACCGGCCGAGCCCGGAATCGTCGCCGGGCGCCGCGCGTGTTTCGCCGCGATCGTGTCGCTGGTGCTGCTGCCGCTGCTGTGGTTGTTCCCGTCGGTGTTCGGCGACCGCGTGTTCGTGCCGTACGACGTGGCCGAGTTCCCGCCGTCGGCGACGACGGCCACGCCCGAACAGGTCGCGGCGATGCGCGACGGCGCCAACTACGACGTCACCGAGCCGCCGGTCTGGTTCGTGCCCGAGCTCGAACTGGCCAAGGCCGAACTGGCGGCCGGCCGCCTGCCGACCTGGAATCCGCACGCCCGCGGCGGTGCGCCGCTGCACGCGCACGGCCTGATCGGGCTGTGCCATCCGCCGAACTGGGTGGCCCTGCTCGCGCACGACCCGCGCGCGAGCCTCGGCGTCGTCGTGTGGCTCGATCTCGCACTCGGCGGCCTGCTGGCGCTCGGCTTCCTGCGCGCCCTGGGCTTCGGCGTGCTGCCGGCGTGGTTTGGTGCCGTGCTGTTCCAGCTGTCGGCGCCGATGGCGGTCAATGCGTTCTTCTGGATGCGCCTGGCGAGCTTCCTGTGGTTGCCCGGCGTGTTGTGGTCGGTGCTCGCGGTGGCGCGCAGCCCGCGTGCGCGGCCGCTGCCGATCGCCGCACTGGCCGTCACCGTCGGCATGGCCTGGCTGGGCGGGTTTCCGCCGTACGCGATCACGACGTCGTGCTTCGGGGCCGCGTTCGCCGGCTGGCTCGTGCTGACCGGCCGCGGCGAGGGCGCGCGCGCGACGGCACGCCGCGCCGGCCGCCTGCTGCTCGGCTTCGCGCTCGGCGGCCTGCTGGCCGCACCACAGCTGTTGCCGTCGGCCAGGTTCTTCCCGCAGAGCGCGCGCAAACTCGACAGCAGCCTCGCCGAACTCGCGCACAGCTCGTTCGAGGCGCACGGACTGCTCGGCTGGCTCGTGCCCGACGCGTTCGGCCATCCGTCGGCGCAGGCCGAGTGCCCGTACGCGCAGCAGAACGTCGCCAGCCTGTGGTTGTCGCCGCGCACCGACGCGGACGGCAAGGCCGCGCTGCCGAACTTCAACTACACCGAGTACGCGGTGTTCGTCGGCACCTTGGGGTTCCTGCTGGCGATCGCCGGTGCGGTGCTGGCGCGCGGTCGCCACGTCGGCTTCGCGCGTCTCGGCGTGCTGCTGGCCCTCGGCATGGCCCTGTTCGTGCCCGGAGTGCGCCTGCTGTTCCACTTGCCGCTGGTGCAGAACGTCGTGCCGATGCGGTGGCTCGCGCCGGCCACGATCCTGGTGGCCTGGCTCGCCGCGTGCGGACTCGAACGGCTGCTCGCGGCCGGAAAGCGGCTGCCGCTCGTGCTCGCCGGCGGCGCGCTGGCCCTGCTGGTCGGCATCCTGGCCGTGTTGCCGGCCCCCGCGCGGTGGCAAGCGGCCGACCCGAACTGGATCCAGCGGCTGCTCGCCGGCAAGTACGCGTGCGACACGCAAGCGGTCGTGAACCACGTCCAGGGCGTGCCGCCGGTGCCGATCGACCGGTTCCACGCGGCGTTCGCCCGACTCGCGCACGAAGGCTGGAACGCGGCCCTGTGGCTCGGCGCGAGCGCCCTGGTGCTCGCGGCGTTCGCGGTCGTGCCGTCGCCGCGGCGGCGGCAGTGGCTCGGCCTCGCGGTCGGCGGCGTCACCGCACTGCAGCTCGGCCTGCACGGCAGCAGTGTCACGCGCGGCGTTCGCTGCGAACGTTCGCCCGAGACACCGGTGCACGCGTTCCTGCGCGCGCAAGCGGCGGCGGCGGCCACGACCGGCGGCTTCACGATCGCCCGCGGCAGCGCCGCCCCGGACCTGCCGGCGCAGTTGCCACCGGGCCAGCTCATGGTGCCCGGCCTGCGCGACCTCGCGTTCTACACGCACTTCGACGGCCGTTCGCTGCAGCCGCTGGAACGGCTGTTCGGCGCACCCGGCAAGGCGTTCTGCGCCAAGGGCTACCTCGAACGCTCGTTGCCCGACGTGCCGGTCGCGGGTGCTGCCAGCGTGTTCACGCACCCGCTGCTGGACCTGCTCGGCGTGCGCTTCGTGCTCGCGACGCAGCCGCTCGCGAACGCCGGCGTGCGCGTCGGGCCCGAACTGCGCGGGCCCGGCGGCGAGTTCTTCGTCTACGAACGGCCGCACCCGGCGCCGCGCGCGTTCACGGTGGGCAGGCTGCTGCCACACGCGAGCGACGACGACGTGGTCGCCGCGTTGACGGCGGCGACGTTCGCGCCGCGGCAGGCAGCCCACGCGCTCGCCGCCGACGTACCACCGGACGCACCCGCCGAGAGCCCCGACGCACCGGCTCGCGCGATCGCGTTCGT
>JAEUHV010000131.1 GCA_016794485.1 Planctomycetota bacterium | reverse complement strand
ATCCGCTCGGCGCGTTCGGCGGCATGGGCATCGTCCAGTTGATGGTGCCTCCGGGCCAAAACCTGCTCGACGGCACCAACACGCTGCTCGACGACAACATCACCTTCAAGAACCCGGCGACCAACGCCGAGATCATCGGCGCTGGCAAGCAGCAGCTCCTGGCTTGGCGCGGCTTCCCGAACACCAGCGGAACGTTCGTCGACGACAGCGGCACGCCGACCAACATCGGCAACAACGAAGGCGACATCCGCCCAGCACCGACCCTCCTTCCGGTGCCGTTCGGTGGCCGGTCGCGCGCGCGCTCGACCTGGATCGACACGGGCAGCAGCCAGCGTCGTGCGTTGGCGGTGCAAGACGGTGCCCCGCGCGGCATCGAGATTACTGGCTCGACCGTGGCCGGCCCGAAGTTCGAGTTCGGCGGACTGAACAACGCCGGCGTCACGCCGGGCTACGTCGACTACCTCCCGCTCGGGTCTTCGGGCACGCGCATCAACTACCCGACCGTGGTCACCCCGACCCCGGTGGGCACGCTCGATCCGAACGCCAGCTTCCTCGGCAAGCCGGCCTACAAGGTGGCCATGCCGGCGGCGGCGCTGGATGCCAACCGCTACGTCAACTACGAAGCGGAGCTGCTGAATGCCTCGGGCTCGCTGCTGGCGAGCTTCCGCATCCTGCAGCACGGCAGCAACGAACTGCTGGTCGACCCTGGCACCGAGTTGCTCCCGCTCGAAGCGACGCAGGTGCAGATCAAGGCCAAGTTCTTCAAGGTCGTCACCAACTCTGCAGAGGGTCTCGGCCCGACCTACCTGCCGATCGGCGGCCAGCCGATCCCGATCGCGAACGTGCGCTTCGGCTTCGCGTTCCACCAGGACCCGGACCCGGTCAACCCGCTGGTCGGTCGCTTCCCGGCGACCAGCGAGAACGACTTCATCAGCAACCTGGAGGATCCGGCGTTCCTGAACTGGGTCGCCGCCAACGGCGCGCCGCGCTACGTCATGTGGGACATCATGTTCGACATGGCCTACAAGCCGACGATCAACCAGCCGCCGTCGCTGAGCCCGTCGTCGCCGCGGCCCGAGGTGCACTTCCTGCGCCTGCCGTTCAGATTCTAGAGAGCGGCGCGACGCGGGGACTCATTGCCGCGAAGGTGGCGCAGCCAACCCCGCTGCGCCGCCCAGAATGGCGGCGGAACACAACCGCCGCGCGACGCGGCGCTCCGGCGCGAACGTGCGCGCGGTAGCTGACGGGCATTGGCGTGAGCGGTACGTTCCCGCGCCGCGATGACCGTCCAACTCGAGCCGACTCCCGACCACGTTCCGTTGCCCGCTGGATTCCGCGCCGCAGGCCTGCACTGCGGCCTCAAGAAGAACGGTGCGCTGGACCTCGGCCTCCTGCTCGCCGACGAACCGGTGGGTGCTGGAGCGATCTACACGCAGAACCAACTCGTCGGGGCGCACGTGACGGTCTGCCGTGACCACCTGGCGCGCAGTGGTGGCCTGGTTCGTGCCGTGCTGGTCAATGCCCGCAACGCCAACTGCGCCACCGGGGAACAGGGCATCGCCGATGCACGGCACTGCTGTGCGCAACTCGCCGCCCGCGTGCGCTGCCCGGTCGAGCAGGTGCTGATGCTGAGCACGGGCCCGATCGGCGCCCCCCTGCCCACCGAACGCATCGTCGGTCATCTCGACGCGTTGCTGGAGCATGCGAGCATCGACGGCGCGATGGACTTCGCCCGGGCGATCATGACGACCGACACCTACCCCAAGGCCCTGCACGCGAGCGGCATGACGCGAACCACGGGCTTTGCCAAGGGCAGCGGCATGATCCACCCGAACATGGCGACCATGCTCGGCTTCCTGCTTACCGACGGCGCCGCGACTCCGGGCCAGTCGGTGCCGCAATTGCTGCGCGCGGTGGCCGACCGCAGTTTCCATCGGGTGACCGTCGACGGCGACACGTCGCCGAACGACACCCTCGTGCTGCTGGCGAGCGGGCGCACCCGCAGCGCCGACCTCGAGGCCACGGTGACACGGCTCGCGCAGCGCCTCGCGCGCACGATCGCGGCCGACGGGGAAGGCGCCACCCGACTGGTCACGATCGAAGTGCGCGGCGCGCGTGACGAACACGAGGCCACGCTCGTCGGACGCACCATCGCGACGAGTCCGCTGGTGAAGACCGCCGTCGCCGGCCGCGATCCGAACTGGGGCCGCATCCTGTCGGCGGCAGGCCGCGCCGGCGTCGCGTTCCCGGCCGAACGCGCCCGGGTGTGGGTCGGCCCCGCCGACGTCTACAGCGGTGGCAAGCCACACCCGCAGAACGAACCCGCGGCCCACCGCCACCTCACCGACGACACGCTGGTGACCCTAGGGGTCGACCTCGCCGTAGGCACTGCGTCCGCCGACGTGTGGACCTGCGACTTCACCAAGGACTACGTGCAGATCAACGCCGACTACCGCAGCTGATCAGTTCGGCTTCGGCCGCTGTTGGTAGATCCGCGGTGGGGCGACGCCTTTCTGCGTCCACCAATCGCAGTGGTCGCCGGCAGCTGCAGGCAACGAGGCCACGTAGCCGATCGTGGCCTCGGGCACGCTGTCGCAGTACGGCAGGTACGGCTTGAGGTCCAGCACCGGCGTGCCGTCGAGCAGGTCGTGGTCGGCGATGTGCACGCACCGCTTCTCGATCCGGACGAGCCGCACGCACGACAGCCCGATCGGGTTCGGGCGCTGCGGTGCGCGCGTGGCGAACACGCCGCGTTTCCGCGAATCGCGCGGCGGCATCACCTGCACCGGCCGCCCCCGGGCCAGATGCAGCCAAGCCACCACCCACAAGTGGCTGAACCCGTCGAGGTCGCGCAAGCCGTTGTGCAAGCCCTGACGCAGTTCGACGAATCCGTCACTGCCGCGGCCGAGACCACTCTGCCGCGGCGCGTCGTGGTGCAGTCGCTGGACGGAGCGCACGAACCCGATCGGCTCGATCGCGATCGGCGGCACCTCGGGTTTCATCGGCCGGAGTTCGCCGCCGGACGGCGCGGCACCTTCACCTTGGTGCCCGGCCGCAGCGAAAGGGCGTCTTGCTCGCTCCAGCCGTTCAGTTCGAGCAGTTCACGAAAGCGGTTGCCGTTGCCGAGGTGACGCCGCGCCAGCAGGATCAGGCTGTCGCCCGCCTTCATCTCGACTTCGAAGAACGTCGGCGCGGGTGGCGTGTCGACCGCGGGTGGCGGCGACTGCTCGCGCGGCGGCGTGGTCGGCCCTTTGGGCTCGGGCTGTGGCGTCGCATCGACGTTCGGCCGTGCCGGCGGCGCCAGTTCGACCCCGGCAGCCTGCAGCGCTTCCCGCAGCGAGGGCTGGTTGCCGCCGACTTCGAGCACGAGCGTGCCGTCACCCGAGCGCGGCTTCGCGTGGCTCTCGCCACACGCAACGAACGCGCACGGCACGACGACGAACGCGAGGAGGACACGGCGGCGCATGCGGGCATCTTGGCGAGCGGCGCCCCCGCCAGCAACGCCGGGCCGGCGGACTCCAACCTTGCACCTTCGCCCCGAGCCCCGCACTGTTGGCGTGCTCCCATGGCGACTGCCCGCAGCATCGTGCTCGAGTGCCTGCCCAAGGTGGCGCTGTCGCGCGCCTGCGGGTTCCTCTGCAGCCTGCCGCTGCCCCGTTCGCTGCGTGGCCCGTTGTTCCGCTGGTTCGCCCGCCGCTATGGCGCCGACCTGGACCAGGTGGATGGCGACCTGGCTTCGTTCCGCAGCATGCAGGAGTTCTTCCGGCGGTCCTTGCGCGCCGGCGCCCGCCCGATCGCCCCTGGAACGCTGGTGTGGCCGTGCGATGGACGCATCGTCACCGCGGGCCCGATCGCGCACGGCCGCATCCCGCAGGTGAAGGGACACGACTACCAGCTCGCCGACCTGGTCGGCGATGCAGCGCTCGCCGCCGCTCTCGAAGGCGGCTCCCAGGCGACGATCTACCTGGCCCCCGGTGACTACCACCGCGTGCACGCGCCGTTCGCCGCCAGCATCGACCGGGTGCAGGCCCTGCCCGGAACGTTGTTCCCCGTGAACCCCCCGGCGGTGCGCTGCGTGCGCAACCTGTTCGCGCGCAATGCCCGGCATGTGTTCCATTGCCGGTTGCCCGGCGACATTCCCGCCGCGGTGGTCCTGGTGGGCGCCTACAACGTCGGCGGCACACGGATCACGCGCCAGCACGGCGACGTACGGGCGGGCGACGAGATCGGCCAATTCGGATTCGGCTCCACGGTCATCGCCCTGGTCGGTCGAAGCGGTCCCGCGTTCGTCGCCGCCGCGCCCGAACAGGTCGTGCGCATGGGTGGAGCCGCGGCCGGCTGATCAGCCGCCGACGGCACGCAAGGCCACCCGAGCTTCGTCGCCGGCACGCCCCTTGGTGCGCGTCGCCAGGTGCTGCAGCAGCTCGGTGGCGAGCTTGCGTTCGGGACCGACCGCCGACACGAAGTGCTGCGCGATGCGCAGCATCAGGTCCGGCGTCATCGCCGATTCCTTGCGCAGACGCTCGAGCACCGGGAACCCGGTGCGCACCAGGGCGGCGAGGAATCCCATCGTCGGATTGCCCGGAGGCGCGTTCTCGACGGCAGGCTGCGCCGCGTCGTGCAACAGCTTGGTGAACGCAAGCTGGTAACGGACCTCGTCGTCGGCCGGCAGTGCCGAAGCCGTGCGCGCGAGCACGTGCATCGCATCGGCATGCCGGCTCGAACGCCGCAGCCGCACGCAACGTTCGACCAGGAAGGGCACGAGCTTGGCGGCACCGCTCGCGAACACCACGTCGAACAGCAGGTCGGACACTCGCGCATTCGTGCCCAACAGCTTCAACGCCTTTTCGGCGGTTGCCTTGGTGACCTTCGTGGCCAGGTGCGGCGCATGCCGCACCAGGATCGCGGCACAGGTGTCGGCAAGGCCTGCCGTCTTCGTCGTGAGCAACAGCCGCAACACCGGCTCGAACGCCTGGCGGTTGTGCGCGAGGGCATCGGCCGCCGCGGCCCGGAAGCGCTCGTCGGCGTGGTCGAGCAGCTTGATCGCGACCTTCGCCAGGTCGGCACCCGACGCGGTGCGCAGCATGCGCAACGCGAACAGCCGCTGTTCGGGCTGGCGCGCCGCAAGCAGTCGCTTCAGCACCGGCAGCATGCCCTCGGGAATCTCGGGCAGCTTCGCCAACACCGAGCAAACGGCATCGTGGACGCCCTTCTGGGTCGGATCCTCAAGCAGGTCGAGCATCTCGCGCACTTGCGCTGCAGTCAGTCGGCTGCCCTGCAAGGCGCGGAACGCGGCGGAACGCACCAACGGTGCGGTTCCCGGCCCCGTCAAGCCGAGCAGGAACGCGCGCGAGCCTTCGGCGTCGACCGCGGCGAGCACTGCCACGACCTGGGCGAGGCACACCTCCGGCAAGGCTCCGGCGAGATGCTTGTGCAGGCCATCGCGCAGCTGCTTCTGCAGCGGCGGCGTGAACTGCGCCTGCGCGGCGACCAGCAGGCGTCCCGCGATTTCCGCCGACTCCGGCGTCAGCAGGGCCGACACGAACACCGGAATGGCGTCCTTGCCGAGGTCCTTGCCGAGCATGCCGAGGATGCGGGCGCGCTGTTCGAGCGACACCCCCGCGTAGGCCTGTGCCAGGACCGGATGTGCGGCGACGCCGATCTCGTGCACGAGGTGCACCGCCTGGTCACCCAGCGCGTCCAGTTCGACGGCCGCCCGCGCGATTGCGGCGATCGCTTCGTCGGTCTGGATCTTGGCCAACGCATCGATGCAGAATCGTCCGAGGACCGGTGCACGCCGCATTGCAGCGATGAGCGCCTTCACGACCCCGACGTCTTTGACGCGCAGTTCACCAAGGATCTGCGCCGACGCAACTTGGAGCTCGGGCTTGCCCGTTTCGAGCAGCCCGGCAATGGTCTTCAGGGTGTCGTTCATACCGTTCGATGCTGTTTTTCGCAGAACCGCCATCCATGCCGGCGACCTTCCGGATGGCCAGGAACGGCTTCGCATTATGGCCGTTGGCCCGTCGTGCCGCCACAGCCTTGTCGGGCACTGTTGTGGCTAGTCGCTTGCCGAGCCCAAGCGTGGACCGCAGTATCCGCCGCCGCCGGTCCCCGCCTCGCCCATGCGCCTTCTCGTCGTAGCTCCCTTCTTACCGGACCCAGCCGCTGCACACGGCGGGGGCAGCTACGTGTCGAGCCTGCTCTCCGGCCTGGCGGAAATGGCCGAAGTCGGCCTGGCGGCACTGGTTTCACGCGACGAGGAAATGCGACTTCGTGACACCAAGGGACCGTGGACGCAGGCCTTCGTGGCGCGCCGGCCCGACCGCCGTGGCGGGCTTCGCGGCGGGCTCGACCGGATCCGCATGTTGTGGCGCTGGCGGCGGACGCCCCTGGTGGCGGCCAAACACTGGCTACCGGCCTTCGCCCAGCTGCTGCAGGCCGCGCGGGAGCAGTTCCGGCCCGATGCAGCCCTCGTCGAAATGGCGCAGATGGCGCAATACCTGCCGTTCCTGAGCGGCCTGCCCACGGTGTTGACCGACCACGAAGCCGGTTGCCCCGCCAACACGCAGACCGGTCTCGGGTCGCTGGGCGATGCGCGCGACCGGCGGCTCTGGCAACTGCATGTGCGGCGCCACTACCCGTCGGCAAGCCTGCTGCAAGCCGTGACGCCGGAGGATGCCGCCACCCTGCACGAACGCACGGGGCTTCCGGTGGTCGTGCGCCCCCCCGTCTGCGCGCTGCCCAGCCAACCCGTGGCCCCCGGCGCGGCGCCACCGCGCGCCCTGTTTCTCGGTGACTACAGCCATGGCCCCAACCCCGAAGCGGCCCGGCGCCTCGCGCGCGAGTTGTTGCCGCGTCTGCGCGCGGCGGTGCCGGAGTGCGAACTCTGGTTCGCGGGCCTGCACTCGGACCGCATCGCCGACCTGCAACGGATGCCGGGTGTGCGCATCGTCGGTTTCGTGCCCGAAGTCCACACCGTGTTCGCCCAGGTCCGGCTGCTGCTGGCGCCGGTCTGGTCCGGAGCCGGCTTCCGGATGAAGGGCCTGTCCGCTCTCGCGCACGGATTGCCGGTGGTGACCAACCCGCTGGGCGCACGCGGCCTCGCCGTGCCCACCTCGGCGCGCCAGGTCTGCGACGACCTGGACGGGCTCGTCGCCGCGGCCGCGGCATGGCTGCGTGATCCCGTGGCCGCCGCCGCCGCGGGCCGCGCCGCGTGGGACTTCGCCTGCCAGAACGTGAGCCCGCGCGGCGTCGCCGCGTGGCAGTTGGCGCGCGTGCGTGAACTGCTCGCGCCTACGGCGTCGTGACCGGCTGCTTCGCGGCCGGTGTCGGGCGCTTCTTGCGCAGCCGGAACTTGCGCAGCGTCTCCTGCAGGAACGACTCCATCTTCGAAGTCTCCTTGCCACGCACGAAGTTCCACAGGATGCGGAACCAGCGCGACGGCCGCAGCAACAGGCTGCGCGTGTAGAAGGCACGAACGACCCGGTACTTCCAACGGGTCAGTTCCTTCGCGGTGAAGTGTTCGTTGAACTTGCGGTCGTCGCTCAGGAACGCGTTGTGCACGTAGATCGGCAGCTTCAGGAACGCGTCGTCGTACTTGATCTTGCCTTCCTTCTCGAGCTGCCGCGTGATCTCGGTGTTCGGCAGGGGAAAGAAGAAGCCAGCCGAAACGTCGTCGATGCCGGCCTTGCCGAGCTTCGCGGCGAGGCGCACGGTCGCCTCGAGGTCTTCCTTCTCGTCGGTGGGATAGGCCAGCACGAAGAACGCGCCGACGTTGAGCCCAGCCTTCACCGATGCCTTGACCGCACGGAACAGCTTCTCGTCGGTCAGCATCTTCTTCATGTGCTTGCGCGTGCGCTCGCTGCCCGACTCGGGAGCGAAGTTCAGCGAACGGCAACCGCTCTTCACCAGAAGCCCGGCGACCTCTTCGTCGATGATCTCGCTGCGCGTTCCCGCGGGCAGCTGCCAGGTGATCTTCAGGCGGCGGTTCTCGACCTCCTGGCAGAACTCGACCACCCACTCGCGCTTCAAGATCGCGGTGAGGTCCTGGAACGGGAAGTTGGACGCGCCGTACTTCGCGACGTAGCTCTCGATCTCGTCGAGCACGTCCTTCGGCGAGCGCGCGTACCACCGCGTCGTCCACATGTTCGGCGAACTGCAGTAGGTGCACTGGTACGGGCAACCGCGGGTCGCCAGGATCGGCACCGTCTTGCCGTAGTAGATGCCGCTGACGAGCCGGTTGCTCGAGTAGGCCTCGACGTCGAAGTACTCCCACGCCGGCCACGGCAGCTCGTCGACGTTCTTGATGCGGTCGCGACGCGGGTTCTTGTGGATCTTGCCCTCGGCGTTGCGGAACGCGATGCCGGGGATCACGGCGTGGTCGAGACCCAGTTCGAGCGCGCGAAAGAGGGCGATCGCGGTCTCTTCGCCTTCGCCGAGCACGAGGAAGTCGATCGGCGCCTGCTCCATCGACAACTCGGGCACGGCCGTGAAGTGCTCGCCGCCGCACACGATCGGCGTGTCCGGTCGCGCTGCCCGGATCTTGCGGATCAACTCGCGCACGATCGGCCAGCTGTAGCTCCACATGCTGGTGATGCCGATCGCCTTGGTGTCCGCGGGAATGCGCGCGATGATCTCCTCGGGCGTGAGTCCGAGCCGCCAGATGTCACCGTCCGGAACCATCTGCTCGGGAGCGGCACCGAGCGCGTCGATCACGGTGATCTCGTGCTTGTCGTCCCGCAACACCGCCGCGATGTACGCAAGTCCCAGGGGCAGACTCGGGCGCAAAGCCGTGAGGCCGTTCTTGTTGATGTAGACCGGCGGGTGGATGAGCGTGACCTTCATCGGCGAGCGCGAAGTGGGCGAGGGACTATAGCCCGCTGATGTAGCCCTGTACTGGGGCCGATTCCATCCCGCAGAAAGTGAATCTGTCGGCTGCGCGCGACCCACCGACGACATGGCGGGTTCCCCGGCCCATCCCGCTTCGGGTCGGCGTTGCCGTCCTTGCCGTGCGACGCAATGCTCGCGTCATGGATGCGTTCGATTGCGCCGTCATCGGCGCCGGAATCCACGGCCTCTGCACGGCCTTCTGGCTGCGCCAGCTCGGGGTCGGCTCCCTCGTGGTGTTCGAGCAAGGCGGCGAGGGCCACGACCGCGGCAGCTCACACGGCGCGACCCGCATCACGCGCTCGTCGTACGACGACCCACGGTTCGTGGCGATGGCCCAACGGGCCCACCGCGACGGCTGGCCCGCCCTCGAACGTGCACTCGGCACGACCCTGTGCGTGCCGACGCCGGGGCTCTTCTTCGGTCCCGCCGCCGGGCCGTTCGCAGCCTGGTGCGCAGCGACGCTGCAGCCCGGCGTCGCCGTGGAGCCACTTCCCGTGCCAGCGGCCCGGGCCCGGTTTCCGCAGCTGCGCCTGGCCGACGACGACGCAGCCCTGCTCGACCACACCGCGGCGATGCTGCTGGCCGAGGACACCATGCGGGGCCTGCGGCGCTGGCTGCGCGCCCACGACGTCGTGCTGCGGTTCGACACGCGGGTGCACGCGCTGCGCCGGGGGACGACGGCCGTCGAACTCGATGCAGGAACCGACCGCACTACGGTCCACTGCCGCCACGTGGTCCTCGCAGGTGGTGCCTGGAGCCGGCAACTCGCACCTGCCGCGGCGGACCTGGTGGTACTCCGCCAGGAAGTCGGCTACTTCGCACTCGACACCGACGCGGCGTCGCTGCGCGCTGGCGCGTTCCCGGTGTGGGCGCGCATCGGCGACGGAGCGAACGACTTCCAGTACGGCTTGCCCGACCACCTCGGCAGCGGACCCAAGCTCGCGCTGCACCGCACCGCAGGCGCCGGCATCGATCCCGACGCGGCGCCACCGCCGATCGACCTCGACGCTCTGCTCGCGCTCGCGCGTTCCCGCTTCACGGCGCCGGTGCAAGCCCTGCGCCGCGCCGAGCGATGCCTCTACACGATGTCCGCCGACCACGGCTTCCGCGTCGACACCCGCGCCGGCGTGACCACGGTGCTCGCGTGCAGTGGCCACGCGTTCAAGTTCGGGCCGGTGGTCGGCCGGATGGCCGCCGAACGGGCGCTGGCCGCCCTCGCCTGAAGACGGCTACTCAGGATCGAGCACGATCTTGTCGCGGCGCCGGAACGCGAGCCGGATCGGCACCTCGGAACAGTCGAAGGCATCCCGCAGCACCTGCGTCAGGTAGCGCTCGTACTGGCCGCGGAACCACTTCGGCTCGTTGACGAACACCAGCACCGAAACCGGCTCGGTGCCGATCTGGGTGCCGTAGAACAGCTTCGGGAAGCCTCCCGAAGACGGCAGCAGCTTGTCGCGGGCGCCCTGCAGCACCGTGTTGAGCTGCCCGGTCGGCAGCTTGCGCTGGGTCTGCTCGCGCAGCTCGAACAGCAGCTCGAGCATGCCGTCGACGTTCATGCCGTCCTTGGCCGACATGAACGCGACCGGCGCGTGGTCGATACCCGGCAACTGCTGCTTGATGTAGGCGTCCCACTTCTGCAGATCGAGGTCGGGCGCCAGGTCGATCTTGTTGCCGACCAGGACCACCGGCTTGTGCTGCTCGACGCAGTAGGCCGACAACGCCTTGTCGACC
>JAEUHV010000113.1 GCA_016794485.1 Planctomycetota bacterium | reverse complement strand
ACCGCGAGGCCCGTCGCGTCGGTGAGCAGCAGGCCGACGAGCACGAGCGGGCTCGTGACCCACGTCGGCTCGATCGTGACCGCGGGTGGCAGCGGTTCCAGGCGGTCGGAGAAGAACAGGGCCAACGGCGTGCTCGCCGCGGTCAGGTAGTCGACATGCCAGGGGCTGCCGAGCAGCGGTTCGACGGTCGGACTCGCGAGTCCGAGGCCGGTGTCCGGCTGCGCGGGACCGACGATGGCGTGGCCAGGTGCACTGGTGCCGGCACCCGGGATCGTGGTGACCCGCGTCAGGTGCACCGGCAGCGTGCCCGCGTTGTGCAGCGCATCGCCGCCCTGCGGATGCAGGAAATGACTGCCGCCGCGCAGCGTGCAGTCGGCGAGCCACGTGCCGACGCCGTTCTGCACGAGGCAGCCGTGGCCGTTCGGTGTGACGCCACCGAGCGTCATGCTCGCCCCGCCGGTCGCCACACACCGCACGCAGTGCACGGACGATGCGCTCGCGAGCAGGCCGGCTCCGGCCCCGAGGTAGCCGTCGGGCAAGATGCGTCCACCGACGAACTCGCAGTCGACGGCCGCGACCACACCGTGGTCGACGCGCAGGCCGGCGCACTGCCCGACGTTGCCGCCACTCCAGAACGGAACGGACGTTAGCTGGCCCGTGCAGCGGCAGTTGCGCAGCCACACCGATGCGGCGTCGACGCGCAGCCCCGCATCGCCGTACACCTCGCCCTCGAACCAGCAGCTCTCGCAAGCGAGGGTGCCGCCGAGCACGCGCACCGCGTGTCGGAAGATCGAGTTCTCGTTGCGAAACTCGATGCCGACGACCTCGGCGAGGCCACCAACCGGAATCGTGAACGTCGTCACCGCGAGGCCGACGTTCGGGTTCTTCACCTGCACGATCGCTCCCGGTTGTGCGGCGAGCGTGATCGCCTTGTTGCACGTGAACGGTGTGTAGCTGCCCGCGGCGACGAGTACGACGTCACCGGGTTGCGCTGCCGCGATGGCGGCAGCGATCGTTGGAAACCCCACCGGAACGTTCAGCACCGACTGCCCGGCTGCCGCAGCGGCGAACATCAGGACGACGCACGGATGCAGCGCGAGCATGGTGTGCGCCACGATATCCACCCGGCGCGGGGGAGGTCGGGATCGAGTTCTCTGGGTATCGGAGTGGGGAGCTTGGGGCTCAGGCGGCGCGATGGACGGCGTGCAGGCGGCGGTCTGCGCTGGGGGCGGCGAAGTGGGCGGGATGCCGGGTCGCGGTGGGGGGCGGCCCGCCGGCTCAGGTCTTCACGGTGGCGAGGTCTAGGTGCTGGTACAGCGTCGGCACCCCAAGCCACTTCAGGAACGCCACGAGCAACCGATACCGGAAGGCGCGAGCGCGCGCGTGGTTGGCGCCGCCGCGCGAACTCCAGCCATCGGACAGGCGCCATCGCTCCTTCGACAGGTCGTCGTCGACGACGACGTCGAACTTCTCGGGATTCTGGTACATCGGCGAATCGAAGTGCATGCGCAGCCGGTGTGCGCACACGCCGGCGACGCACCGGCGGATCCGGAACAGAGCCCGCAAGGTGCGCAGGAAGTCCGCGAACGTCTCGTTGGGGAAGCCGACGATGACGTTCAGATAGACCCGCATGCCGTGCTTGGACGCCGCACGGATGATCCGCAGGGCGTCGGGAACCTGGAAGTTCTTGCCCATCGCGTCCACGACGCGCTGGGACCCGCTCTCGAACCCGAAGATCAGGAACTGGCAACCGGCGCGAGCCATGTCCCCGAGCAGCCGATCGTCGAGGCGCTTGTCCAGCCGTGCCTGTCCGCCCCACTTGTACCGGACGGGCTCCTCGATCATCAGCCGCGTCAGCTCCACGAGCTGCTTGTGATGGCCGTTGACCAGCGAGTCCATGAAGATGAACTCCTGCGCGCCGTACCTGCGGGCCTGTTCCCGCAGTTCGTGCATGACGTTGTCAGCGGTCCGGAAACGGTACTTCGACCACATCGCGTGCTCGCTGCAGAAGGTGCAACGGAGCACGCAGCCACGGCTCGCCACGACGGGCAGGGCTCCCTTCATGCCGTAGAGGCTGGAGTACTCGAACTTCTCGAAGGGAATGCCCGTGAAGTCGGGCGGCGGCAACTCGTCGAGCTTCGCGGCGGGCCGGGGTTCCCCGAACCGGACCTCGCCGAAGCGATCTCGCTGGATCGTGCCGGGCACGACGCGCGTCGAATCACCTCGCTGCCAGCTGTCGACGAGGTCGACGGTGGTCAGTTCACCTTCGCCGATCACGGCCGAATCCAACACGTTCGCGGCCACGAGTTCTTGTCCGAGCTCACGCGTCATCCCGTGACCACCGCCGAACGTCTTGGCCTCGGGCAGCAGCTGGCGGATCCGCCTGGCCAACATGCGCGTCGGATGATTGTTGGTCCCCATCAACGCAAACCCCACCGCATCCGGCCGCGCGTGGACGACTTCGGCGGCCAGCTCCTCCAGGTACGGATCGATCACCGCGGCGAGGTGCTGCTCGTACAACCCTGGATCCCACGCTTCGAAGCGGCTCCACGCGAGCCCGATCCGCGCCTTGAAGCGCGACCAGGCTTCGATGTTGCCGTCGAACAGCCGCACGTCATGACCGGCCGCCTTCAGGGACGCGACGACGTAGGGGGCACCAACGCTCGGGAACGTGTTGTCCCAGGCCGGAGCCATGACGAGGTGGATCTTCATTCCCTTGCTGCCATCGGGGCACCGGCCAAGCGTCCAGGTAGGATATGGGCGCCGACGGCCGCGACAAGCGCCGCGCCCATGCAGTGGGACAACCTGCTGAAGCAGATGGACCAATGAAGCTCGTCACCGAAACCAAAGGCAAGGTCGTGCTGTTCTTCCCGGTGGTCTGGGAAGGGCAATTCCCGACGTGGGCGCCGATCTGCATGTGGGCGATCGGCACCGCCCTGCTGCACGCCGGCTACGAGGTCGTGATGATCGACGAGCGCGCCGGCCCCGAAACGCGTGACCAGCTGGTCGCCGAGCTCGCCGACGCCATGCTGCTCGGGATCTCCGGCAAGCTCGGCGGTCAGTGCCGCCGGATGGAAGAGATCGCGGTGTTCGCCAAGCAGCACCACCCCACGGTCCCGATCGTCGCCGGCGGGTGGTTCCCCAGCCTCTATCCGAACCAGACGATCACCTCGAAGCACATCGACGTCGTCGTCATCGGCCCGGGCGACGAGGCGATCGTCGAGGTCGCCGACAGGATCCGGGAGAACCGCACGCTCGCAGGCGTCACCAACGTCTTCGGCAAACTGCACGGCGAGGTGGTGAAGAACGAGCTCGGACCGCTGCCCCGCGTCGAGAACACCAAGCCGATCCCGTGGGAGCTGTTCGGCGCGAAGCGCTACCTGCACCCGCACGGATGGGTCAACTTCTTCACCAGCCGCGGGTGCCCTGGCGGGTGCACGTTCTGCGCGGTGATCTGCCTCGATCCGCGCAAGTGGACCGCGCTGCCGCCCGAGCGCGTCGTCGACGACATGCAGGCCATTGCGGCGGCCACCGGCGCCACCGCGCTGCAGATCATGGACACCGACTTCTGCGCCAGCATCAGTCGCGTCGAGAAGATCTGCACGCTGATGATCGAGCGCGGCCTCGACCTTCGCTTCAACATCCTCGGTCGCTACCACGGGCTGCGCCGGATGACCGACGAGCAGCTGCAGCTGCTGCGCAGGGCCGGCTGCAACGAGATCGAGGTCGGCCTCGAGACGGGCTCGCAACGACTCTCCGACCAGATCAACAAGCAGGTCGACGTCGAAGACTTCCCGCGGCTCGCGCGCCGGATCGTGAACGCCGGAATCCGAGTCCGCACCAACATCATCCTCGGCATCCCGAACGAGACCCGCAGCGACCTCGCGCAGACGTTCCAGAAGATGCTCGAGCTCCGGGCCATGGGACTGCGCGCGGTGCGCTTCCAGATGTTCCGCTTCACGCCGATCCCGGACGCACCGGACGGCAAGCGGGTGCTGGCGATGACCGCGCGCAGCCACCAAGGGCGGACCGAGTTCACCTACGACGAGCTGATCAACCTCCCCTTCAACGAGAGCCTGGGGGAGATGTTCTGGTTGTCGCCGAGCCGGGAACGGGCCGTCAACCGCGCCTACGAGTTCTACGCGCCGCTGGTCTTCTACAAGAACTCGCTCGACACGGCGCAGGGGCGCCCCGTGTGGCGTCAGGTGCTCAAGTTGTTCCACCGCCTGGCCAAGTGGCGCCTGCGTCACGCGGTGTTCGCGTTCCCGTTCGAACTCTGGCTCAACCGACTGTTCGGCAAACGCATGCCGCTCGGCGCCGACAATGGCATCTCGCCGGCAGAGGAGCAGCTGCCGATGCGCCAACCGGAGATGGGGCAGACCCCCATTCACGACTTCAGCAGACGCCAGCGCGCCAGCTCGGACAACCCCGCCACGCGCAGCGCTCGCATGTAGTAGACCCCCGGCAGGAGCGAATCCCAGGTCGGCTCGCTCATCACGAAGGAGGCTCCGCGGGTGAGGTGACCGACCGCTTCGATGAAGTGGGGATCGAGCGCCACTTCGACGACCACCTCGTCCGATGCGTTTCGCCAGGCGAACGTCGGAGATGCCGTGGCCGCGAGCTCGACGAACGGGCGAACCGGCGCCGCCGGACGGCGTCCGGTCCACGCGGCGATCGCGCGCCCGGCGAGGCGGTCGACGCCTGCCGTGATCGGCCCGAGGTGCCGACGGAGGTACAGCCGGCGGCCGATCGCGAGCTTCGCCATCGCCTGGTCCCAGACCGTCGCGGAGCTGCGGTGCACCAGGTGCACGATGCGCGGCGACGGGAGCGACACCAACCGATAGCCCGCCCGTGACGCGCGGCGGAAGACGTCGGTGTCCTCGTAATAGAGAGGGAACGACGGGTCGAATCCGCCGATCGCGGCCAGGGTCTCCCGCCGCGTCGCCAGCAACGCGCCGTGCAACGACGAATGCTCGGTCGCCGCCGTGGCTGACCAGTAGGCGACGCGGGATCGGGTGTTGCGCATGCCGATCCAGGCCGCGACGCGGCCCGACAGTCGACCCGCCAGTTCGGCCGCGATCGCCCGCCGCGTCGGCAGACGGAAGTCGGGCACCTGGAAGGTGCGGCCGAGATCGCAGTAGGCACGCGGGGTCACGAAGGCCACGTCCGGGTTGGCGTCGAGGCAGGCGGCGAGCTCGGGCACGACCTGCGTCAAAGCCATCACGTCGGCGTTCGCCAGGATGACGATGCGGCCGGACGACGCCGCGAGCCCCGTGTTCAGGCCTCCGGCGTAGCCCGCGTTGTGATCGAGTGCGATCACCCGCGCACCACGCCGGCGGGCCGCTTCGAGATGACGCGTCTGATCGATCGGCGACGCGCAGTCGACGACGACCAGTTCCGTGCGCAGCGGATTCCCCGGCAACAGGAACCCGTCGAGGTTCGCCGCCAGGTGCTGACCCGAGTTGTAGTTGACGATGACGACCGAGACGTCGGGGGGAGACGCGGTCATCAGAAGAAGTCCATGTCGCCCATCGTCTGGTACCAGTGCTCGTGCAACCACGGCCTTGGGTAGCCGCCGATCCACGTGCGGGCCACCTGCTGGTACGACAACCCGTGCGCGAAGAAGCCGTACTCGACCTGGAAGCGGTGGAACCAGGTCATCGAGTGCGGGAACCACGCCGCGACATAGTCGAGGCCGCCCGCCCTGGCCTGCGCGACGGCGCCGCCGATCAACGCTCGTTCCGCCTGGCGATCGTCGGCCGGAACCAGCCAGTCGCACAGCGACAGCAGCGCCGTTGACCAGCCACCGGGCCGCGTCACGGCGAGCCCGCGCAGCGCGCCGCTGCCGGCATCGCGGGCCGCGAGCAGCCGGTAGCCGACTTCCGGATGCAGGAGGTACCGCCACGACAGATAGTCGGCGTCGCGAACGACCGCGGTCGGGTGCTGACTCGCGCACGACCGCCAGAGCGCGTCGACCTCCGGGCCGCAGCGATCGAGCCGCTCGACGACGACATCGTCGGTCGACTCGGGCGGGCCGGCGGTGGTCGGCCGCAGCAGGAACACGACGTCGCGCAACACCTCGACCTGGGCGAACCTCGTCAGTACGCGCAACAGCGGCGGCTGCGGGAAGCCCCACATCAGCGCCGCGGAGCGGCTGCAGTGCTCGAAGTAGGCGCGCGAGATCTCGACCAGCAGGCGCGATCCTCCCAGCCCGGCGCGCAGGTCCGGGTCGATGGCGACGTCACCGTGCTGGATGGCGATCACGCGGCGTCCGTCGAGCGAGAACGGCAGGGCGACGCCGCCATAGCTCGCGACGCATCGCCCTTCCGTGGTGAACGCACCCAGCAGATCCGTGCGCCCCAGGGGCGAGGACGTGAAGCGCCAGCGCCAACGCGTTCGGCTCCATCGGGCCTCGAAGGCCCGATTGTGCAGACTCAAGAAGGCCCCCTCGTCTTCCCGCTCGAACAGGCGGATCGTCGTCACGCGCACTCCGACTTCGTCAGCAGCAACGACTCGTAGGCGATCTCGCCGGCGTCGAACGCCGCCGCCAAGGTCGCGAGGCCGGCGTCCAGTTCGCGGAAGTCCGCGCGCAACTCCGCCGCTGCGTGCCAGCCGCGCTCGATGCGCGCCCGCAGCAGCGGCAAGGTGTCGACG
>JAEUHV010000098.1 GCA_016794485.1 Planctomycetota bacterium | reverse complement strand
CGCGTCGATGTAGACGCCGGTGGTGTTGGCCAGGAGCCAATTGTCCTCGACGGTGACGTCGCCGGCCTCCTTGAGGCCGATGCCGATTCCGGCCGCCCCGCCGGCCCGTGCCAGCAGGTTGCGCCGCATGCCGATGCCGCGCGAGTACATCACGAACACCCCCACCTCGTCGTCGACGTACTCGCTGTCCTCGACGACGTTGTCGTGCGAATACATGAAGTGCGTGCCGTAGCGGCTGCCGCTGACGCGGTTGCCGAGCAACCGGTTGCGCGACGAGTACCAGACCACCAGGTCGCGCGCGTCGCGCACGACGTTGCGTTCGACCAGGCTGTCGTTGGTCTCCCACAACCGGATCGCGTCGCCGCGCAGGCCCATCGCCGGCAGGCCGGTGCCGAGCACGGTGCAACCGCGCACCGTCGCCCGCGTGCACTTCTCGACCAGGATGCCGAACAGCGCGTCGCGCACCAGCACGTCCTCGAGCACGAGGTCGCGTCCCTGCAGGTGCACGCCGCCGTCCATCAGGTCGAAGCGTTGGCCGCTGCCAAGCACGGTGAAGCCCTGCAGCCGCGCACCGTCGGCGCGCACCCGCAGCGTCGACCCCTCCTTGGCCCGCAGCACCGCGTCGCGTGGCCCGCACAACGTGATCGCCTTGTCGATCAGGACGGGCCCGAGGTGGTCGCCCGGCAGCAGGCGGAGCACGTCGCCCGGAACCGCCGCGGCCACGGCCGCAACCAGTTCGCCAGGGGCGACCGTACGGGCGCCCGCGGGCAGAACCGGGGGCGGCGGCGCCGCCGCATCGCGCGCGGACCCACCGCAGGCCGCCAGCACCAGGAGTGTCAGGGCGGCCTTCATGGCGTCACTTCGGCTCGACCAGCAGGTAGCCGGCCATCTCCAGGTGCAGCGCCGAGCAGAACTCGGTGCAGTAGAACGGGAACACGCCCGCCTTGCCCGCCTTGAACGTGACGTTGCAGTGCTTGCCCGGCTCGAGGCTGACGTTCACGTTCTGGCCGCCGATCGCGAGGCCGTGCGTCGCGTCGTGCGCCTGCTCGACGTTGGTGACGTGCAGATGCACCGTGTCGCCTTCCTTGACCCGCACGATGTCGGGCGAGAAGTGGCTGCGCACCGCCGTCATGTAGACGTGCACGCCGTCTTCCTTGCGTTCGATGCGTTCCTTGCCGGCGATGGTCGCGGTCGGATCGACCTGGTGCGTGTAGGGGTTGGTGCCGATCGGCTTGTAGACGTCGAGCGGCTTGATCTTGCCGACCTTGATCATCTGCGCGTTGTGCGGCTCGCCGAGCGGCAACGGCATGTCGTAGAGCAGTTCCATCTTCGGTCCGCTGATGTCGATCAGCTGGAAGTTCTGCGGCAGCAGCGGGCCGACGGGCGTGTAGCGGTCGAGCGCCCACTTGTTCATCGCGATCAGGTACTTGCCGTCGGGGCTGACCGTGTCGCCTTCGGCCATCACCAGGTGGCCGACGTTGTAGTGGGTGTCGATCTTGTCGACGACCTTGAGATCCTTCAGCGACCACTTTGCCACCACGGTCTCGATGAACACCGACGTGTAGGCGA
>JAEUHV010000083.1 GCA_016794485.1 Planctomycetota bacterium | reverse complement strand
CATGCCGGCGGCGGCGGACTCGAGGGCGAACCCGACGACGATGCGCCGGCCCTTCCGCCCGGCGAGCCCGGCGACGATGTCAGGATTCGGTATGAGGCGCAGCACGAGCTCGTCGGGACCACGCGCCGGCTTGCCCGCGGCCCGGGTCGCCGGCCGCCAGTCGCCGACCGCGGCTGCCGCGATCACCGCGTCACAGTCCGCGAACGCACGTTCGGCCGCGGCCTGCATCTCGAGCGCCGAGACCACCGGCACCACGGTGACGCCGGACGGCGGCGAAACCTCGACCGGACCGAGCACGAGCGTCACCCTGCAACCCGCCTGCCGCGCGGCTTCCGCGAGGGCGCACCCCATGCGCCCCGAGCTGCCATTGCTCAGGAACCGCACGTCGTCGAGGTACTCGCGGGTCGGGCCCGCGGTGATCAGGATGGAGACCATGCCCCCGTCGAAACTCGGCCCGAGAAGAGCCGTAACCGCCACCGTCCTATCGTAGTAACAGGTCTTTGCCGGGGGAGAAAAAACCTCGGGGCCCATCTAAGACGCACGCCTTCGAACCCGATCCCGGCCGCTCGCGGCCGCTGTCCCGTGCGCCTTCCCCGACCGTTCCCGATCGCCTGCGTTGCCCTCATCGCCGCCTGCTCGTCCCCCGACTACAACAAGGAGTCGGCCGACGCACAGGTCTACGGCATCCTCGACGACGCCACCGCGAAGGTGACCGGCAGCAAACGCACCTTCCAGGTCGAGCGGCCGGTCGACACGCTGCGCCAGAAGCTGCTGAAGGCGCACGAGCCGATGCCCCTGAGCCTGGCCCAGGCCCTGGACGTCGCCGCCGAGAACAGCCGTGACTTCCAACGGCAGAAGGAGTCCCTCTACCTGGCGGCCCTGAACCTGACGCGCAGCCAGCACGACTTCGCCTGGCGCTTCGGCCTCGGCGGCGACGGCGCCGTCGACGGCCAGAGCGACACCGATGCCGACGCCAGCCTGTCGGACAGCGTGTCGGCGCAGGCCGCCGGCACCGCCGGAACCCGCGTCGTCGCGAGCTTCGTCAACACGTTCCTGCGGTCGGTGATCCACGGCGGCAGCTTCGACGGCGGCTCGATCCTCAACCTGACGCTGACGCAGCCCCTGCTGCGCGGCGCCGGACGCCGCATCGCCCGCGAACCGCTGACCCAGGCCGAACGCAACGTGATCTACGCGGTGCGCGACTTCGAGCGCTTCCGCGCCGACTTCGCCGTGCAGGTCACCAGCGACTACTGGAACGTCGTGCGCCAGGCCGCCGACCTCGTCAACGTCGAGGCGAACTACAAGAGCCTGGTCACTTCCCGCGAGCAGATCGAGGAGCTGTTCAACGCCGGCCGCCGCACCGTCACCGACCTCGGCCGCGCCAAGCAGAGCGAGTATTCGGCGGATGCGCAGCGCGTCTCGGCGAAGAACCGGCTGCAGGCGGCGCTCGACCGCTTCAAGCTGACGCTCGGCCTGCCGATCACGGCGCGCATCGACCTCGATCCGGCCGAGCTGGACAAGCTGACCGCCCAGGGCGTGACTGCGCTGGCCCTCACCGAGGACGACGCGATGCAGCTGGCGCTGCAGCGCCGCCTCGACCACCGCACCACCGTCGACGAGGTGGAAGACGCCGGCCGCCGCATTCTGGTCGCCGAAGACGCGCTCACGATGGCGATCGACTTCACCGCCGCGCTGAATGTGCCGTCGGAGTCGGGCAAGGGCCTCAACCTCGACTGGTCGAAGGTGAACTGGTCGGCCGGCTTCGAGCTCGACCTCGCCCTCGACAAGCTCGTCGAACGCAACGCCTACCGCAGCGCCCTGATCTCGTTCGACCAGGCGCTGCGCGCACGCGAACAGAGCGAGGACACGCTCGGCGCCAACGTGCGCACTTCGCTGCGCGACATCCAGAGTGCGTTCGACAGCTACCGCATCCAGTCGATCGCCGTCGAGCTGGCCAGCCAGCGCGTCGAAGCGACCACCGACCTGTACGCCGCCGGCCGCGTCGAAGCGCTCGAGAAGCTCGACGCGCAGGACGCGCTGCTGCAGGCGCAACTCGACCTGACCGCCGCGATCGTCGACTACGCGATCGCACGCCTGCAACTCATGAACGACCTGGAAGCCGTGGCCCTGCAACCGAGCGGGCTGCGCTTCGATCCGGCGCTGCCGATGCCGCAGCACAAGCCTGCGGAGTGAACCCATGACCACGTTCCTTTCCCGTCCCCTGCCGTGGTCCCTGATGGCCGCGCTCGCGGTGGCCGCCGCCTGCACCAACGGCGAGATCTCGGCCGCCCCGCAAGATCCCAACCTGTTCACCGTGGCTCGCGGCGACCTGCCGGTCACCGTCAAGGAGAACGCCGAACTGCAGGCGCTGCGCGAGACGATCGTGCGTTCCGAGGTCGAGGGCCAGGCGACGATCATCTACATCGTGCCGGAGGGCACGGTGGTGAAGCAGGGCGAGAAGCTGGTCGAACTCGACGTCAGTGAACTGGTCGACAAGCGAGCGACGCAGGAGATCTCGGTGGAGAAGGCCACGAGCGCCCTGGCGCAGGCGCGCACCGAGAGCACGATCCTCGAGAAGGAGCTGCTGACCAAGCGCAACACGGCCGCGTCGCAGCTGGAGATCGCCCGCATGGAACTCGAGAAGCTGCTCGGTGCCAAGGACGGCAAGGGCAGCGAGGGCAAGAACGCCGACATGGTGCGCCGCCTGCGCGACCTGGTCAGCGAGCCCAAGGACGAACCCGGCGCGGCTGCAGCCGACGCACACGGCAGCGCCAACCAGGGCACGGCCCCCGCGATCGCGGCGTCGATCAACCCGCAGAAGTACAAGGGGCTCGTCGACAAGGTCGTCACGCTGCTCGACGTTCCGGGCGAAGGCGACCCGCTGCAGCGCGACATGGGCGAGATGGCCAACAAGATCCTGCAGCAGGCCGACCAGATCCGCCTCGCGATGGCCGACCTGAAGGTGAAGGAGGACACGGTCTCGCACAGCCGCCGCCTGGCGACGAAGAAGTTCATCACCCGCAACGAGCTGGAGCGCGACGAACTCGCGTTCCAGAGCCAGGCGTCGAAGGTCACCATCGCGTGGAACGACCTCGAGCTGCTGGTCAACTACACGTTGAACAAGGACAAGATCAAGCTGAAGCAGGACTACGAGAACGCGGTCCTCGAGCTCGAACGCGTCGAAGCGAGCAACGACGCCGAACGGCAGAAGATGAAGACCGACATCGAGGCCAAGGACCGCGAGTACCAGGTCGCGAAGGAACGGCTCGACAATCTCACGCGCCAGATCAAGAGCGGCGTGATCCTGGCGCCGACGCCCGGCACCGTCGTCTACGCCCGCATGGACCGCAACCGCGGCGGCGGCGAGGCCGTGCGCGAAGGCGTCCAGGTGCGCGAACGGCAGGAGATCATCATCCTGCCCGACACGACCAAGATGCGCTGTGTCATCAAGGTGCAGGAGGCGCAAGTCGACAAGGTCCTCCGCGGCCAACAGGCGCACGCGACGATCGAAGCGTTCCAAGGCGAGGTGTTCAGCGGCCGCGTCACCAGCGTGGCGCCGGTCGCCGACAGCAACAGCGGCTGGATGAGCAGCGACCGCAAGGTCTACACGACGGTGGTCGAGCTCGACTCGGACAACCCCGACGGTCGCCTCCGCTCACGCATGGCGGCGAACGTCACGATCATGGTCGACACCCTGCGCAACACGCTGCCGGTGCCGCTGCAGGCGGTGTACCGCGACCGCATGGTGAACTTCGTGTGGAAGCAGACCGGCGACGGCCCCAAGGCGGTCAAGGTCAAGGTCGGCCGCATGAACACCGAGAAGGTCGAAGCCCTCGAAGGCGTGCAACCCGGCGACGTCCTGCTCATGACCCCACCGGCCGGCGTGACGGCGCCCAACTTCGAGCAGCCGGCCGTGCCCGAGGCGGCGCCGCTGAAGGAGCCCGTCAAGCCCGCAGCGAACGGCAGCACCGACGCCCCCGGTGGCGGTGACGGCACGCGCGGCAATCGCCCCGGCCGCACCCCGGGCCAGGGTGGTCCCGGCGGCGGCATGCGCAAGAAGTTCGCCGAGATGACCCCGGAAGAACTCGCCGAGGCGAAGTCGGGCCTCGACCGCAGCCAGGGCATGATCGACATGGCCCGTGAGCGCATCGGCGAGGAGAAGGCGAAGGAGCTGGAGAAGACCCTGGCCGACCTGCGCAAGGCGCTGGACGCCAACGACCTCGCCACGGCCCAGACGCACCAGGACGCCCTGCGCGCCGCCATGCGTTCGTTGATGGGCGGCGGCCGTGGCCCGGGCGGCAACAACGGCGGCAACAACAACGGCGGCGGTGCTCCCGGCAGCGGCACCGAGGGCAACGGCGGCGGCGAAGGCGGCGGACGACGCGGCCGCGGCAACTGAGGATCGCAGCGTGAGCCAGCCCGCCGATCGTCCCATCATCGCCGAGTTCGTCGACGTGCACCGTCACTACGTGATGGGCAAGAACGTCGTGAAGGCCCTGAACGGCGTCTCGATGCAGGTCAAGAAGGGCGACTACCTCGCCATCATGGGCCGCTCGGGCTCGGGCAAGAGCACGATGCTCAACATCCTGGGGGCGCTGGACCGCCCCACCACCGGCGAGTACCGCGTCGGCGGTCGCGATGTCAGCGGCCTCGACGACAACGCCTTGTCCGACGTGCGCGGCCGCGAGATCGGCTTCATCTTCCAGTCGTTCAACCTGATCCCGCAGCTGACCGTGCTCGAGAACCTCGAGGTGCCGCTGTTCTACCAGGGTCGCGTCGGCAAGGAGTCGCGCGCGAAGGCCGAGTATCTCGCCGAACGGGTCGGCCTCGGCAAACGCCTCGAACACC
Organism: Planctomycetota bacterium; assembly: GCA_016794485.1. GTDB lineage: Bacteria > Planctomycetota > UBA1135 > UBA1135 > UBA2386 > UBA2386. The sequence continues at coordinate 12,987 of JAEUHV010000083.1, read as the reverse complement.
GGCCGCTGGAACTGTCCGGCGGCCAGCAGCAGCGCGTCGCGATCGCGCGCGCCTTGATGAACGATCCGTTGTTCCTGCTCGCCGACGAGGCGACCGGCAACCTCGACAGCAACACCGAGCAGGAGATCCTGAACCTGTTCGACGACCTGCGGCCGGACGGCGTCACGATCGTCGTCGTCACGCACAACCCGAAGGTCGCCGAACGCGCCGACCACACGCTCTGGCTCAAGGACGGCCAGGTCGAGAAGCTCGTCGACAACCGGCTGGCCGGCACCGCCCACGGAGGCCACCCGTGATCGGCGATTCGATGCGCATGGTGAAGCTCGGGCTGAAGAGCCTGATGCTGCACAAGCTGCGCAGCTGCCTCACCACCGCCGGCATCCTGTTCGGCGTCGCCTCGGTGATCGCGATGCTCGCCGTGGGCGAAGGCGCGTCGGCCGAGACGCTCAAGCAGTACCGCGACATGGGCGTCACCAACGTCCTGCTGCGCAGCCAGAAGCCCGAGGAGACGCAATCGTCGTCGTCCTCGAGCATGATGAGCACGCTGTCGTACGGCCTGTTCTACCAGGAGGCCGATCGCATCCAGAACCTGCTGCCGCAGGCGACCGTGGTGCGGGTGCGCGAGTTCCTGCGGCCGGTGATGCGCGGCGAGAACTGGGGCCAGTCGATGATCCTCGGCACCGAGGTCAACTTCCTCGAAGTCACCAACATGAAGGTGCACGAAGGTCGTTGGCTGACCGACCTGGACCTGCAGCGGCAGGCGAACGTGTGCGTGCTCGGCGAACGGCTGTCGCGCATGCTGTTCCCGCTCGAGAACCCGATCGGCAAGACGATCCTGGTCGGCATCGAAGACCGCTTCGAAGTCATCGGCGTGCTCGACTACCAGGGCCGGGCCGCATCGCCCAACGGCACCACACTCGACCAGTGCGCGTTCATCCCGATGTCGAGTTCGCGGCGCCGCTTCGGCGACACCGTGCGCAACCCGCTGATCAACCGCTGGGAGCAGGTCGAACTGCACGAGATCAAGGTCAAGCTGCCGAGCACCGAGGAAGTCGAAGGCGCCGCCGCCGTGCTGGAAGCGATGCTGGCGCGCGACGAGGTGCACCGCTCCAAGAAGGACACCGAGGTCACGGTGCCGCTCGAACTGTTGCGCAAGGCCGAGGCGACCGAACGCATGTTCAACCTCGTGCTCGCGGTGATCGCGTCGATCAGCCTGCTCGTCGGCGGCATCGGCATCATGAACGTGATGCTCGCGACCGTGACCGAACGCACGCGCGAGATCGGCATCCGCCGGGCGCTCGGCGCCAAGAAGAAGCACATCGTGCAGCAGTTCCTGGTCGAAGCCGGCGTGTTGTCGGCGCTCGGCGGCCTCGTCGGAGTCGGCCTCGGCGTGCTGGTGCCGTACTTCATCGAGCACTACTTCAAGCAACCGACCGACATCCAGGCGCCGCACGTGGTGCTCGCGTTCGGCATCTCCGCCGTGGTCGGCGTCGTGTTCGGCCTCTACCCGGCGTGGCGCGCGGCGAACATGGACCCGGTCGAGGCCCTGCGGCACGAATAGCCGTCAGGGACCGCCGGCCAACACCGCGGCCGCGAGCTCGAGCAGCTCGGGGGCGACGTCGGCAGCGGCGGGATGGCGGACCAGCGCCACCGGCAACCCCGTCTCGCCGAGCTCCAGCAGTTCCAGGACGGCGTGCGCCAGGCGCACGGTCGCGACGCCGACCGGCAACGTCTCGTCGGCGGCACCGCCGCATGCGTGCCGCGCCACCAACGCGGCGCGCAGCCAGAAGTCCGAACACCCGCGCGCGGCCAGCCAGGCAAACCCGGCCCGGGCCGCAGCGCCGTCGTCGAGCACCCGGCCGAGGCCGTGCAGCATCGCCGCGGCGCCATGGTCGGCGAGCCGCTCGTCGGGCCAGCCCGCGGCGCGGGCGAACAGCACCGCGTACACGGCCACCGCCGTGCTGCGCGCCAACAGCGCCGGATCACGCTGCAGCAACATCAACGGCTCCAGCCCGCCGGGAACGTCGAGCAACCGATCGACGATCTGGCCGACGACGAACTTGGCCAGTGTCGGAGCCACCCCCGGCAACCGCGGCAGGCCGGCCACCAGCTGGTGCTGCAGGAACACCGACCGCAGCCGCGAATCCGCGTCGGCCGCGACGCGTGGCGTCGGCGGCAGCGCCGCGATCGGTTCGCGCGAATCGGCCATCGGCCGGATCAGGCGCGCTGGCCGACGTGCTTCTCGACCAGCTCGATCAGCTCGTCGGGTTCGAACGGCTTGCGGAAGTAGTCGACCGCGCCCATGTCCGAGCTCTTCTGATGGCCGCGGGCGTGTTCGCGCGCGGTGAAGATGACCACCGGGATGTTCGCAGTCGCGGTGTCCCGCTTGAGGCGGGTCAACGTCTCCCACCCGTCGATGCCCGGCATCATGATGTCGAGCAGGATCAGGTCGGGGGCCTGCGCCTTGGCACGGGCGATGCCGTCTTCGCCATTGGTCGCGGACTCGACGCGGAAGCCCGCGGCTTCGAGCACCATCTGGGTGGAGACGATGATCAGCTTCTCGTCTTCGATGATCAGGACGGTTCGTTGCATGACTGTGCTCTCGCTCACGGGTGCCCCGAAGCGGTGGCGACGGGTGCAGGCTGCCGCTGCAGGGGCAGCGCAAAGGAGAAATCGGCTCCGCGGCCCAGTTGGCTGGAGACCTCGATGCGACTTCCGTGCGCCTCGACGATGCCCTTGGCGACGAACAGGCCGAGCCCTGCCCCCCCGTGATGACGGGTGAGGGGGTCCTCGACCTGGAAGAACTTCTCGAAGATGCGCCGGTGGTAGCGCGGGTCGATGCCGATGCCGTCGTCGACGACTCGGAACCGCATGCCGTCGCCGGAACGTTCGATGCGAACGGCGACATGGCCGCCGTCGGCCACGAACTTCAGCGCGTTCTCGACCAGCGCCTGGCAGGCCCGGCGCAGATCGGCGCGATCGGCGAACAAGCTCGCGTCGTTCGGGTCCACCTCGAAGGTCAGGCCGATCCGGCGATCGCGAGCCGGCTGTTCGAACGGCAACAACAGGCCCGTCGCGAACTCCGACAGCGGGAACACCTCGCGATCCTGGCCGTAGTCGGCCGACTCCAGGTTGCCCAGGTTGATCAGCTTGTCGATCTGGTGCTCGAGGCGGATCGACTGCTCGCGGATCGAGTCGCAGACCCGCTGCTGGCGTTCACTCAAGGCCCCGAGCGTGCCCTTCGTCATCATCGTCGCGAACGTCTTGATGCCGGTCAGTGGCGTGCGCAACTCGTGCGCGACGATCGACAGGTACTGGTTCTTGAGCTGGTCGGCCTTGAACTCGGCGGTGACGTCGCGCAGCACGCTGAGGGTTCCGGCCGACTCGCCGCGATAGTCGAGCACGCGGCTGGTGATGCACTTGACGTAGATGAGGTCCTGCTCGGTGTGGTGCACCTCGATCGTCTGCACGACCTCCTTCTGCGTCGCCATGCGGCCGTGGTCGGCGGCGAGGGCCTGCAACAGATCGCGCCGGCCCTGCAGGCTCGCCAGCGGCTTGCCGATCGCGACGAACGACTTGGCACCGAGCAGATCCTCCGCCGCCGGGTTCATCAGCGTGACACTGCCCGTCCGGTCGGCGAAGACGATGCCGTCCATGATGTTCGAGATGATGGTCATGATCCGGGACAGGTCGAGGTAGTAGGTCTCCTGGTGCTCCTGGAAGCGCGCCGCCTGGTGCGCACAACGTTGGCGCAGTTCCTCGGCTTGGAACCGCAGACGGCGACCGTCTTCGCGGCTGGCCTCGAACGCGCGGCGGCGTTCGGCGACGGCGTGGAGCATGCGCGCCAGCGCGGCATCGTCGGTGTCGGCCCCCACGACGCCGGCACATCCGCAGCCGAGCGCGCGGTCGAGTACCGCCACCGTGCGGTCGCCGGGAACGGCGACCAGCAGGGTCACTCCGAGTGGCTCGAGCGAGCCCGCGAGTCCAGTGGCCAGGTCGTCCGGTCCGACGACCACGGCATCGGCGTCCGCCGCCGCTGCCGCCAACGACTCGCGCGGGACGACCCGAGGTGTCGCCCCTGCGGCCACGAATCGCGACAGCAGGCCGACCCGGCCATCGCCGTCGACGATCAGGATGCGGGCACTGGTGGCCATGCGGACCTGTTGCGCGGGTACAGGGCCATGCCCGGCAGGCGACCCACGGCCCACGACGGACGGTCGACGGACTACTTGCCGCCCTTGATCGCCGCCAACGCGTCGTCTTCCTTGTCGTAGATCGCGAGGTGCTTCGAGATGCGCATGATCTCGAAGATCTTCACGATGAACGGCTTGATGTTGCTCAAGTAGAGCTTGCAGTTCCGCGACGACGTCACGTTGTTGGCGACGATGATCAGTCCGACTCCGCAGGAGTCGATGATCTTGACGTTGTCGAGGTTCAGCACGAAGTGCTGATAACCGTCCTCGATCTTGCCGTTGATGGTCTCCTTCAACGATTCCTTCAGCGAGTCCGTCACGTAGAAGTTCAGGCTGCGATCGTTGAACGAGATGATGACCGTCTTGTCGTCCTTGAGGGCCGTGACCGACAGCCCCTGGCTCTTCTTCCCGACGATTTCCATGTCGTACCTCGGTGTCCGCGTGCTCGAAATGCCCGAACACGTGTGGCCGGAGCATCGACCAGCCCAGACCCGTGAGTTGAGCCGGGCTCGCGAAAACCGTGGGGCCCGTCGGCGCAGGGTCCCCTAGTTCGCGGCCGCAGCCGCCGTGCCATGGCGGATGCCGACGTTCTGCCGGCCGATCTCGGCGAGCACGGCCGGGCTCTTGTGCAAGCCGAGGAGGTTCGCCTTGTTGGCGACACTGGTGACGGTACGCCCCAGCAGGCGCGCCACTTCGAGGTTGTCGCGATCGGCGTAGAGCTGCCGCAACCGTTCGACCTCGGCGGGCGTCCAGCGCGGCATGCGGGCGCCCTCGGCACCGCGCAGGCCGGAGCGTTTGTCCCTGGCCAGACAAAGACCCTGCGCCATCGCCAGGACGTCGTCGCGGCGGCGCGACAGGCAGACTTCGAGGTCCGCGTCGGATCGGGTGCCGAACAGGTCCTTGAGGCGCAGCCGTTCGGCATGGGTCCACGGGCCAGAACGGACCGCGGCACGCAGCCAGACCGCCCGGCGTCGCACGTCGGCGATCGATCGCCCCAGCATCGCCCCGAGCAAGCGTGGTTCGACGGCGCCCCAGGCCTCGCGCAGCATCGAGTCGTCGCTGTCGGTCCAGTCACCGCGCCGCGGCGGCACGCGCAACAGCCGGAACGCCTTCTTCTGCACGCTGGCGGGCGAACGCCGCAGCAACGCCGCGGTCTGCGCCACACCCCGGCGGGGCAGCAACTGGCGCAGTCGCTCCAGCTCCTGTACGGACCACTGCCCGCGCCGGCTCGTGCGTCCGGTCATCGTCGCGAGTCCTCCGAGGCGCCGAGCTGGCGCACCCAGCGCGACTGGATCTCGTCCTGGACGAGTCGTCGCACGTCGCGGGTCGACTGCATCGCGACCGCACGAGTGGCGAGGTCCTGGCACTCGCCGAGGGTGAACGACCGCAGCATCAGCTTGACGCGCGGCACGAACACCGGCGCCATCGACAGTTCGCGGTAGCCGAGGCCGACCAGGAACGGCGTGAACCAGTGGTCGCCGGCGATCTCGCCGCAGATCGACACGCTCTTGCCGGCCGCGTTGGCCGCCGCGGCGATCTGCTGCAGCACGCGCAGCACCCCGGGGTGGAACGGGTCGTACATCTTCGCCACCCGCTGGTTGTCGCGGTCGACGGCCAGCAGGTACTGGACCAGGTCGTTGGTGCCGACCGACAGGAAGTCGGTGACCGGGAGCCCGTCGGGCAACACCGGCACCAGCACCGGGACCTCCACCATGACGCCGAGTTCGATGCGCGGATCGAACGCGACGCCGGTGGCTTTCAGGTCGGCGGTGAGCTGGTCGAGCACTTCGCGACAGCGCACCACCTCGCTGCGCGACGTGATCATCGGCAGCAGGATGCGGGCATGGCCGAGCGCGGAAGCGCGCAGGATCGCCCGCATCTGCGAATACAGGATGTCCGGCCAGTCGAGGCACAACCGGATGCCGCGCCACCCGAGCACCGGGTTGCGTTCGTCGGGCATCGTGAAGTAGCCCAGCGGCTTGTCGCCGCCGACGTCGAGCGTGCGGAAGGTCACCGGCTTGCCACGCGACGTCTCCATCGCCCGGCGGTACATCGCCACCTGCTCGTTCTCGGTCGGGAACTGGCGCCGCTCCATGAACGCGAACTCGGTGCGGAACAGGCCGATGCCGGCGATGGCCTCGACTTCGAGCGCGTCCAGGTCGCGCACGCCTTCGACGTTCGCGAACAACTGCACCGGCACCCCGTCGGGCGTCACCGACGGCTGGAACCGGACTTCGGCGATGCGCCGGTCGATCGCGCGCTGCTCGCGCAACCGACGCTCGTACTCGTCGAGATCGGCCGGCGACGGATCGAGGATCACGATGCCGGCGTCGCCGTCGACGATCGCGAGCGTGCCCGTGACCGACTCGAGCATCACCTGGTCGATGCCGACGACGGCGGGAATGCCGAGCGAACGCGCCAGGATCGCACCGTGCGAATACTTGCCGCCGTGCTGGGTGACGATGCCGCGGATGTGGGCCCGATCGAGCAGGCCGGCGTCGCTGGGCAGGAATTCGTCGGCGGCGAACAGGTAGTCGCTGCCGTTGGCGGTGTACTTCTGCTGCTCGGTGGCGAGCAGGGCCCCGACCAGCTGCCGGCCGATGTCGCGCACGTCGGCGGCGCGCTCGCGCATCGCCGGGTTCTCCATCGCCGCGAACACCTGTTCGTAACGGGCGACGACCCGCTGCAGGGCCACTTCGAGGTTGACCTTGCGCTGCTCGATCTCGGCCTCGACGTCGCGCCGGAACGTCGGGTCGTGCAGGATCGCAACCTGCGCGTCGTAGATGCGCACGTCCTGGTTGCCGAGCGAACCGGCGAGTTCCCGCTGCAGGTCGAGCAGGCTCGTGGTGACGCCGGCGATGGCCCCCGAAAGGCGGGCTTTCTCGCCCCCGACGTCGGCCTCGGCCACCTTCCACGTCGGGATGTGGTCGAGGGCCGCATGGAAGTGCACGATCGGTGCGATCGCGACTCCGCGCGCGGCGGCGATTCCTTTGAGCTTGCGGGCCATCCGTGGCACGGGGTTTTCGGCGACGGTGCCGCAGTTTGCAACACGGGCCTTCATCCCCTGGGGTCGCGCAGCCGATCCAGGCCCCGCAGCCATGAAGCGAACGCCGGACATCCAACCTGCAGGCGACGAGTTGCCTGCCTTCCTCGCCGACGAAGCCAACGCCAACGCGGCAACGACCGAAGCGGAGAGCGCCGCGGCCGACGACACCACCGAACCGGCGGTCGACGATTCCTCGGCAGCTTCGGCCGACACCGAAGGCGCCGAGACTCCGGCGACGCGACCGTCCAGCGGGGACGAGCCGGCCGCCGCGGCCGCGCCGATGCCCCCTGCCCCGTCGCGCCGCCAGCGCCAGAAGCCCAAGGTCGGCGGCAAACTGGCGATGTTCAGCGGCGGACTGCTGCTGGCCGGCGGCCTGGCGATGAGCCTGCTGCCTGAGGTCGCCGCCAAGGCCGCCAACTACGGCGTGCAACCGAACCTGCCGTTCGTCGTCGGCACGCTGCTGTTCGCAGCCGGAGCGATGCAGCGCCACATCGGCCGCCTGCAGCACCGTCTCGACGAAGCCGAGAACCGCCGACAGCTCGATGCCGACGCGATGCACCAGAACCTGCAGCAACTGGTCGCCGGCAGCACCGACAAGGCCCCAGGCCAGGGCGACGACCTGCAGCACATGCTCATGGCCTTGCAGCGTCAGGACGAGAAGATCAACAACCTGACCAAGGCCATCAAGATGTACGGCAAGCCCTTGATGGAGATCTCGGGCCAGGGCACCGAGCTCGCCGGCGGCATGGCCAACCTGAAGGCGCTGGTCGAAGGCGGGGTCGAGTCCAACCGCCAGGGCCTGAGCCGGATCGAATCGCAACTGCGGGCGCCGCAGAACCAGAAGGAGTTCACCGAACTCGGCGGCACCGTGCAGAAGCTGATGGCGCGCATCGAGGCGCTCGCATCGCAGAAGGCCAGCGTCGACCTCGCGCCCTTGCAGCAGCAGATCGGCCGGCTCGAAGTGACCGTTGCCGCAGTCGCGCAGCGGCTCGAGGACAACGAAGTGCGCAAGAGCCTGCTCCGCCTGGAGGAGGCCAGCCACAAGGAACGCGATGTGCTGCAGGAACTGCTGCGCGGCGACTCGGTCCAGAAGGCGACCGCCCAGCTGCAGGCGCGCGTCGACTCGGCGACCAAGGGACTCAACGACGGCCTCGCGCAACTTCGCGAAGGCAACCTCAACGGGCTGGAAACCGCCGTGCGCGACATCCAGCGCGAAGTCGCCGGGGTCGCCACCACGGTGGCGCAGATCAACGCCGCGGTGAAGGGCGGCGTGCGCGTCGCCAACGCGACCAGCGCGCCGGCTGTGGCCACGCCGGAACCCGTGGCGATGGCAGCAACCGCCGCGCCCGCTCCGGCCGCCGCGGCGACTCCGGCCGCGGACGGCGGAGCCTACTCGACCGGCTCGAGGTCGTCGGGCGGCAAGAACGTGCTCGGCGCGATCGCCAAGCTCAAGCAGATGAAGGGCTGACCGGACCGCACGCGCCGCGTAGGCTCGGCGCGTGACCGCGATCGACCCGCAACGTTGCCCGCTGTGCTCCGGCCCCAACGCCTGCGCGCTGGCGGCCGGCACCGGTGCCTGTTCCGGTTGCTGGTGTGCCGACGTGCACGTCCCGGGGGCGTTGCTGGCCCGGGTGCCCACCGCTGCGGTCGGCGTCGCCTGCATCTGCCGCACGTGCATCGACCGCGCACGTGACGCCACCGCGGCCGCAGGCTCTGATGCCGCGATGCCCACGTTCCCTCCCGGTCTCGAAGCAGTCCAGGATCCCGGCGGCCGCGATGCCCTGCGCCTGCACGGTCCCGGCGGCACGATCCTCGTAGCACTGCTGGGTGCGCAGGTGCTGTCGTGCCGCACGTCCGTCGGTGAATTGCTGTTCACCGGCAGCACCGCCGAACACGCGAAGGGCAAGCCGGTGCGCGGTGGCATCCCACTGGTGTTCCCGTGGTTCGGCGACCACCCGACCGACCCGAAGCTGCCGGCCCACGGCTTCGCCCGCACGCAGGCTTGGCGCGTCGCCGAAACGGGTGCGGGGCCGAGCGTCGTGCTCGAGACCACCGACGACGCCTCCACGCGCGCGCTGTGGCCCCACGCCTACCGCTTGCGCCTGTCGATCTCGGTGGCGACGCAGCCGACGTTGCGCTGGGAGATCGAGAACCGCGGCGACGCGCCGTTCCGCTGCGAGGAGGCGCTGCACACCTACTTCGCGGTCGGCGACGTGCACACCGCCACGGTGCACGGCCTGCAGGGAGTGCCGCACACCGAGACCGCGAAGGAGCCGGAGGGACCGTGGGACGTGCGCGCCCCGCTGCGCTTCCGCGCCGAGACGGACCGCGTGTTCCACGGCACTCCCGACACGATCGAACTGCACGCACCGGCCCTGCGGCGCACGGTCACGCTCGCGAGCCGGAACGCACGCTCGGCGATCGTGTGGACGCCGTGGCCGACGAAGGCGGCCCGGCTGTCCGGACTCGGCCCCGACGACTGGCAGCGGTTCTGCTGCATCGAGACCGCGAACTGCAAGCAGGACGCATTGCAACTGGCCCCGGGGCAACGGCACGTGCTCGAGCTGGTCTTGCGCGCGGCGGCGAACTGACCGTCACGGCCGCGCGGCGAGCCGCGCCCGCGCCTGCGCGCGCAGCAGTGCCCCCGACCATTGCGCCGACGGGTCGTCGGCCGCCGCGGCCGCCGCACGCCAATGCGCCTCGGCCTCGCCGTTCCTGCCGCGCCGCAGCAGCACGTCGCCGAGGAACAGGTGGTTCACGACGACCGGCGCGAGTTCGACCGCACGCGCGAGCGCCGTTTCGGCGGCGGCGAGGTCGCCGTACGGCCACGGGGCCTTGCCGCGGAACCGTCCCGACAAGCGCAGCGGAGCCGCGCCTTCGACGGTCGGGTCCAATGCGACCGCGGCGTCGATCGCGGCGACCAGCTTCGGCCCGTAGCCGGCGAACAGCGCGCGCGCCGGACCGTTCGCGAAGGCCAGCAGCGACACGTGCAGTGCCTGGTGCAGCTTCGCGTGCACGTCGCCGGGCGCCTTCGCCGCCGCCCGATCGGCCAGTTCGAGACCACGGGTGCACAGCGAAGCGATGCCGATGCGAACCGCCTCGGCGATCTGGTCGTCGGCGGCGACGACTTCGGCGCGGGTGGCGGCTGGATGGGCCGCGAGCCAGTCCGTCGTCGCCTGCTGCAGGCGGAAGTCTGCGGCCTGGAACAGGCATCGGCTCGCGGCCACCAGGACCGCAGCGTCGTCGGGAGCCGCGGCGACCAGGTCGAGCGCGCGCTGCGTCGCCCGGTCCAGCTCCGCCGCCGCGCCCGTGGCCAGAAGGGTCGCTTCCGCCGGCGGTGCATCGAGGGTGCCACACGCGGCGAGCAGCAGCGGCAGACCGGCCCGGGCAGCCAGGCGACGACGCAAGGCCACTGGCCTCACTCCATCTCGAGCAGGAGCGCGCCGGCAGCCACCGCTTCGCCCTTCTTGCACAGGATGCGCGTCACCTTGCCCGGCGCTTCGGCCGCCAGCGGGTTCTGCATCTTCATCGCCTCGAGCACGACGAGCGTCTTGCCCTCCTCGACGGCATCACCGACCGCGACCTTCACGTCGATCACGATGCCCGGCATCGCCGCGCGCAGTTCCTGCTTGCCGCCCACCTTGTTGCCGGCGACGGCGTGCGCGGCCCGTTCGCGCTCGTCTTCGACGTGCACGACGAAGCGTTGCCCCAGCATCTGCAGCGCGACTTCCTCACGACCGATGTCGGCGACCACGTCGTAGCTGCGGCCATCGACCAGCAGGGAGAACGCGCTGCCATCGCCGACCAGCCGCAGGTCCAACGCGAAGGTCTTGTCGCCGCAGCGGGCCTGCAGTGCGTCGCCGTGACGTTCGATGACGAACTCGCGCTCCACGCCGCCGAGCTTGGTGGTGTACTTCATGGTCCGGTCCTCCGCAGCCGATCGGCTCGCCCCACCATCGCCCAACGCGGGGCCGAGGCGCGCGCAGCGCCAGCGGACTCGACCGCGGCACCTGCGCGTTCGGCGCCGAGGAACCGCGCCGCCGCGGCGGCCAGCATGGCCAGTTCCTCGTGCTGCGCGGTCGGCTTCCTGTCGATCGATTCCAGGATCGAAGTGTCGTAGTCGCCAGCGGCGAACGCGGGCGCCCGCAGCGTGGCCAGCGCCACCGGCAACGACGTCACCACACCGACGATGCGCAGCTCGCGCAGCGCGCGCGCACACCGCGCGATCGCCTGATCGCGGTCCGCGCCGTGCACGACCAGCTTGGCCAGCATGCTGTCGTAGTACGGGGTGACCTCCATGCCGCGGTACATCGCGCTGTCGAGCCGCACCCCGGGCCCGCCCGGCAGGTTGATGCGCGTCAGCGTGCCCAGCGACGGAAAGAACTTGTCGGGATCCTCGGCGTTGACGCGCACTTCGATCGCGTGCCCGCGCGGCTCGGGCACCGGCGACAGCTTCTCTCCGGCCCCGACGCGGATCTGCTCGCGCACCAGGTCGACGCCGTACCGCATCTCGGTCACCGGATGTTCGACCTGGAGACGCGTGTTCATCTCCATGAAGTAGAACCGGCCCTCGGACCACAGGAACTCGACGGTGCCGGCGCCGACGTAGCCCACCGACCGCGCCAGGTCGCACGCCGCCTTGCCCATCTGCGCCCGCAGCTCGGGGGTGAGCGCGACGCATGGCGACTCCTCGACGAGCTTCTGGTGCCGGCGCTGCACCGAGCACTCGCGTTCGCCGTAGTGCACGACGTTGCCGTGCTTGTCGGCCATGACCTGGATCTCGACGTGGCGCGGCCGCGTCACGAACTTCTCGAGGTAGATGCGCTCGTCGCCGAACGAACTGCGCGCCTCGGCGCGGGCCAGCTCGAACGCTTCGACCAGCTGCTTCTCCTCGCGCACGATGCGGATGCCCTTGCCGCCGCCGCCCGCTGCGGCCTTGAGCATCACCGGGTAGCCCACCTGTTTCGCCGCCGCGACGAGCCGCGCCGCATCGACGTCCTCCTGGAGGCCGGGCACCAGCGGCACGCCCGCCTTGGCCGCAGCCTTGCGCGCTTCGACCTTGTCACCCATCACCGTGATCGCGTGCGGCGGCGGACCGAGGAACTCGATGCCGGCATCCTTGCACGCCTGCGCCAGGTCCTCGTTCTCGCTCAGGAACCCGTAGCCGGGGTGCAGCGCGTCGCAGCCGGTGCGTTTCGCGGCCGCGACGATCTTGCCGATGTCGAGGTAGCTCTCGCTCGGCTTGCTGCCGCCGAGGTGCACGGCATGGGTGGCGCGGCGCACGTGCAACGCGGCGCGGTCGGCGTCGGAGTAGACCGCCACCGTCTCGATGCCCATCTCCTGGGCGGTGCGGATCACGCGCAAGGCGATCTCGCCGCGATTGGCGATCAGGATGCGTCGGAACATGGGCATGGGAGCGTGCGAACGGTAGGAGCCGGACCCCGCGGAGTCGAGCGCGCGTCCACGTCCGGATAGGCTCGCCGAAGGATGCACCACCCCTCGCCTGCCGAGCTGTCCCCGCTGGCCCGACTCGTGCGCTCCGCCGCGTTCCCGGGCCTGCTGCTCATCGCCTGCGCCGGCCTCGCGATCGCGGTCGCGAACTCGCCGTGGTCGGCGGAATGGAACCACCTGTGGCACACCGAACTGTCGTTCCGGCTCGGCGCGTCGACCATCAGCCACTCGCTCGCGCACTGGATCAACGACGGCCTGATGGTGCTGTTCTTCTTCTTCGTCGGCCTCGAGATCAAG
>JAEUHV010000079.1 GCA_016794485.1 Planctomycetota bacterium | reverse complement strand
CCGACAAGGCCCAGCGCGTCGGCGTGAAACAGCTCGACATCCGCAGCCAGTCGTCGACTTCGATCTCGGTCAATCGCCACTGGCAAGGCGTCCGCCTCGTCTACGGTGGCGGCAAGCAGCAGGTCATCGCGCAATGGCAGCCGCGTTCGAGCTTCCATGCCGAAGCCGAGCTGACTCCGGTGATCAAGCAGGCGATGACCGCGCAGAAGCGGAAGTTCGGCTACATGGAGTGGCCGGTGCAGGCCAGCGGCCAGCAGCCGGGCGGCATCGGCTGGAACCTGGTCCGCGCGTCCGAGCACGCCACCAAACGCTACGAGTTCCAGAACTTCAAGGACGAGGAGGCGGCGTTGCTGCCGGCCGACCTCGACACGTTGTTCTTGTTCCGGCCGAAGGAACTCACCGATCGGCAGAAGTACGTGCTCGACCAGTTCGTGTTGCGCGGTGGCACGCTGGTCGCGTTCGTCGACGCCGCGGAGTACATGGTCGGGCCGCAGCGTGTCATGCAGAAGCTGCCGATGGCCATCGACGCGGCCGGCAGCCAGCAGTCGTTCGTGAAGCAGCTCGAGCACTACGGCATCGACTGGAAGCCGCAGCTCGTCGCCGACATGGCGCAAGCGGCGCACACGCCGTCGAACAAGCTGCAGGAGCCTTACGAGTACTTCTCGGTGCTGCAGCAGGGCGGCTTCGGCCAGGCGTACGCGTTCGCCGCCTACCCGTACTTCTTCCATCCGGTCGCCGCCGACTGGAGCCAGGCGGCCGACGAATTCGCCAAGGTCGACGGCAAGGTCGATGCCGATCTCGCGGCGCGCTATCGCAAGGAGTTCGGGCCCGGCATGCCGAGCGACGACTTCCTGTTCCGCGCCTACAAGCAGATCGCCCGCGGACCGGGCTTCTACTGGCCGACCTGGGTGGGTCTGCGCGAGAAGGCGGCTGGGGCCCTCGACTTGCCTCCGGGGGTGACCGGTCGCGTGCTGCTGTGGTCGAGTCCGGCCGCACTCGCCGAAGATGCGCCGCAGAACCTGAACCCGTTCCAGACCGGGGTGTCGCAGGAGAACCTCAACAAGTTTCTCGCCAAGCTCGGCGATCGGTTGAAGGCGGAGCCACGCCGCCAGATCCCGCTGATGGTCGAGGTGCGCGGCCCGTTCTCCTCGTACTTCGCCGGCATGGACCGGCCCAAGCGACCGAGCGAGATCCGCGAGGACGAGGCGCGGAAGGCCGAAGCGGCGCAGAAGGGGGAGCAGCCGGACGATCCCGCCAGGAAGCCGAATCCGGACGAAGGCCCGCAACCGGCGAAACCCGATGCGCAGGGCTCCGGCGACGTCGCCAAGGAAGCCGACAAGCTCGACCGGGCGACGCAGCCCGGGCGCATCGTGCTCGTCGGCGACAGCGACTTCCTGCGCGACGATTTCCTGCGCGGCGACTACGCGCGGGCCGGCGGCCCGTTCTCGCAGCGGTTCGCCTCGCCGTTCTTCCTGCAGATGCTCGACTGGCTGGCGAACGACTCCGATCTCATCGACTTGCAGAGCAAGGTCGGCATCGACCGCACGTTGAAGTTCGTCGACGGCACGCTGATCGCGGGTGCCGATCCGCGCCTGCAGGAACAGGAACTGCGCAGCAAGACCGCATGGTTGCGCGGCATCAACATCGTGCTGCCCGGCACGCTGCTGGCCTTGATCGGATTCCTGGTGTTCCTGTCGCGCCGGGCCCAGAAGCGCGCCTTCCTGGCTTCGCTGAACTGAACGGAGACGCCGATGAATCTCAGCAAGAGCAATGTGGTGCTCGCCGTCCTGGCCGCGGTGCTCGCGATCCCGACGACGATGCAATTGTCCGCCGACGCCGAGACGTTCGTGGACGTGGGGGCCATCCCCACCATGTTCGACGGCTTCAGCAGCGACAACGTCGGCCTGATCTCGCTCGCCGTGCCGGCGAAGGACCAGCCGAAGTCGGATCCCAACCAGCCGAACGCGCAGCCGAAGGTCGCCTACGACAAGATCGAGCTGCGGCGCGTCGACAAGGGGTGGGTCGTGCACAGCGGCAGCCTGGTGAATGCGCCGGTCATGAAGGAGCGCGTCGAGAGCGATGTGTTCCAGCATCTGCGCCTCATCCGCGCCGACAAGGACGCGATGGTGCAGCCGAACGCGACGCCGGAGCAACTCGCCGAATTCGGCCTCGACGACAAGCAGGCGTTCGTGATCCAGTGCCGCGACCAATCGGGCCAGGCCGTGGTCGCCGACCTGCTCGTCGGCCGTGACGCCGGGATCGGCCAGAGCGGCACCGACGCGGTGCGCGGCGTGTTCGTGCGCAAGAGCGATTCGAGCGACGTCGTGCTCTACGAGTTCGACAAGGGCTGGCGGCGCGACGTCGCCACCGACGGCTGGCTCGACAAGGTGCTGGCGAAGCTGGAGCCCGAGAAGATCCGCAAGGTGTCGCTGAGGAACACCGCCAGCGGCGGCACGTTCACGTTCGAGCGCGGCCCCGGCAAGGCGAGCTGGCAGATGATCGCGGGGCCAGGTGGGGTCGGTGCCGTGCGGCAGATCGAGGTCGAGAACCTGGTCCAGCGGCTGCGTTGGCTGGCAGTGCAGGACTATCGCGTGCCGGTGCAATCGACGAACCTCGGCCAGCTGGGGCTCGCGAATCCGGCGATCGAACTCGAAGTCGTGGTCAAGGACGGCGACCGCGACCGCGTGCTCAAGCTCGGCGTCGGCAACAAGCTGGCCGACAAGAACGAGTACTACGTGGTCTGCAACGAGTCGGCGTTCGTGATGACGTGGTCGGCGGGCATGGTGACGCCGTTCGAGATCGACGCCAAGGCGACCCTGTTCGATCCGGCCTCGCCCGACCAGAAGAACGGCGACGACAAGGCCCCGGCCAAGGACGAGAAGAAGGGCGGGTGAGCCCTCGGCCGCAGCCTCGCGGCAACTGGAGCCGGGTGCGCGAACGGGTCCCGCGCCGGGATCGTGGCCGTGGCCTGCATGCCATCGTCCGCTCCGCTGCGTGCCTTCCGGAGATCGTTCGAGGCGCTGGCGAACGCGCGCGCGGACCGGCGCCCTCGCGTCGATGCGCGGGTGTCTCCTCCTTCTGAGTCGAGGTGCCTGTGTAGGGCGCCTCGCACGCGCCGGGGCCGGAGGTGTGTAGCCTCCGCCTCGGCCGTTTTCTTCGACGGCTTGGGACCGCATGATGCCCGCGTGCGGGTGCACCTGAACGACGCCGGCGATGCCGACCTCGCGCGATTCGCGCGGGCGCTGCGCACGCGCCATGTGGTCGGGGCGGGGCTCGGGGCGATGGTGCGCGCGTTGTGCGCGATGCTGTTGCCGGGGCTCGCGACGTTGTGGGTCAGGCCATCGCTGTGGCCCTGGCTCGTGGCAGCGGTGGCGGTCGCACTCGCGGTCGTGGCCGGACTCGCGGCCTGGCGCGCGTCCGCTCGGCGTGACCACCTGCTGCTGCGCGAGGCGGCGGTGCCCGGCGCCGACGCGGCCACGCTGGCCGAGATCGGCGACGAACTCGCCACCTGGCTCGAACGGCGGCCGGCGGGGCATGCGGCGATGCGCGCGTGGCTGGCGCACGACGTGCGATGCAAGCTGCCGAGCCTGCCCGCCGCCGCGGTGCGGCGCGTCGGCAGGCCACGCCTCGGCCGCGTGCTGTGGCTCGTGCCGCTGGCCTTGCTGCTGGTGCTCGCGTTCCTGTTCACCGACCTGCTGTCGCCGCCGTGGCGCGGCGTGCTCGGTGGGCGGACCACGCCATCCGATGCGCGCTTGCCGGAGCCGCAGGCGGTCGCCGACCGCATGATCGCCGAGGTCGAAGCGATGGCCCGCGATCCGCTGCGCGGCGTCGCGGCGTTGCCACGACTCGACGACGGCGATCGGCTGGTCGCGACCCTGACGTTTGCAACCGATGCCGACGGGGCGCCGTTGGCGCCGGACCACGAACGTTCGGGCAACGTGCCGGTCGACGGGGGATGGGGTCTCGCCCGGCGCGTGCGCGTGCAGCGCATCCAGGGGCCGGACTACCGCGGTTGCCACGTCACCGTGTTCGTGTTCGCGTACGAGGCCGGCTCCGGCTACCGCGAACGGGCGCAGGCGAGTGCCCTGTTCGACGAACCGTCGGGGCCGTCGGGCAACGACGGCAAGTCGGAGTCGCGACAGCCGCGGCCGCAACCGCAACCGGAGCCGCAGGGTGCGAATCCGCCGCCGGAGCCGGACGAGCCGCAGCAACCTCCGGTCGCCAGCACGCCGCCGCCGCTGCTCGACCTGCCGGCGCACAACCAGTTCCTGATCCCAGAGTTCCTCGGCGATGGCCCGACGCGGCGTGTGCGCATGCACGCGGCCGAAGCCGGCGATGCACCAGAAGCTCCGGGCGCGCAGGGCGGCAGCGCTGCGACCACCACGCCAGCACCCCCGGCGCGCGAGACGTTCGAACGCGCCGCCGAAGCGGCACAGCGTGCGCGCCACGTGCCGCCGGCCGAACGGGCGATCGTACGCGCGTTCTTCGACGCCTTGCGCGAGGCGTCGCGGTGAGCCGCCGTCCGCCGTTGCCGACGCTGCCGCCGGTGTTCCCGCCGACGTTCCGCACGCTGTTGCAGAAGCTGCTGGCACGAGGTCGCGCTGCCGGGACGCCGAGCGAGGATCGGGTCCGCTCGGCGCGGGCGCGCTTGAGCCAGAGCGGCACGTTCGTCGGCCACCGCCCGTACGAACGCGGCGACGACCTGCGCCGGCTCGACTGGGCCGCGTATGCGCGCACCGGCTCGTTGTTCGTGAAGCAGCTCGAAGAAGAGGAACGGCGCACCGCGGCGCTGCTGCTCGACCTGTCGCCGAGCCTGTTGGTCGGCGACCCGCCGCGCCGGTTGGCGATGCTGCGAGCGGCCGCCGTGCTGGGCGGTCTCGCGCTGGCGCGACTCGACGGCATCGCCGTGGTGGCGCCGGGGGCCGGCCCGGCCGCGATCGCGCCGTTCGCCGGCGTGCATTCGCTCGATGCCATGTTGCACCACCTCGAGTCGTTGCCGGTGGTCGCGAGCACGCCGGAGGCGGCGATCGAGCTCGTGCTGCAGCGGGCGGTGCCTGGGCGCGTGCACTGGTTGTCGGACTTCGCCGTGCCGCGCGACGTGGAGCGGCCGCTGCACGCGCTGCGGCGGGGCGGCGCGCGGGTGACCGGCTGGTTGCCCGAACTGCCCGGCGACCACACGCCACCGCCGCCGGGTCATCTGCGCGTGCTCGATCCCGTGAACGGCGAAGAACTGGTCGTCGTGGTCGATGCCGCTCTCGCGGCGGAACTCGCGCGCCAGCTGCAGGCGTTGGCGGCGGCGCAGAACTCGCTGTTCGCCGCCGCCGGGGCGCGGCTCGTGCGCTGGCCCGCGACGCATGCCGTCGACGATGCGATCGCGGCGTGGCTGCCGTTCCTGCAGCGGGGGGCGGGATGACGTTGGCGTCGCCGTGGCATCTGCTCGCGCTGCTGGTGTTGCCCGTGTTGTGGTGGTTGTCGTTGCCGCCGCCGCCGCGGGCCGTGCTGTGGTCGCCGCACCTCCTGCAGTGGCGCGCGGCGTTGCACGCGGAACGTCGTCGGCCACCGCGGCTGCACCGGCTGCGGTTCCTGCTGTTGGCGGCGGCGGCGAGTGCTGCCGCGGTCGCGTTCGCGCAACCGGTGTTGCCGCGTGGTGACGGGGCACGACGGCTCGTCGTCGTGCTCGACCAGTCGGCGAGCATGGCGGCCGCTGTCGGCGCACACAGTGCCGACCACACCGCGCGCGAACGGCTCGCCGCCGCGTTCGCGAGCGTGCCACCGCACATCGACGTCACCGTGCTGGCCGCGGGTGGTGGAGTGCAGCGGCGGCATGGCGCATCGGCCAGGGCGCTGCAGGACCTGCCGCCGCCCGTCGGCGCGCTCGATGTCGACCTGGCGAAGCTCGCCGACCGGATCGCCACGGAGCCGGGCACCGCGGTGTGGACCTTGACCGACGGCCAGGGCCAGGCGGCTCTGCCGAAGACGGGGGCGTTGACGGTGCTGCCGACGCGCGCGCCGAACGCGGCGATCACGGCGGTGCGGGTCGACGATGCGTGGCCGCTGCCAGGACTGCGCCTGCACGTCACCGTCGTGCGCCATGCCGATGCCCCGGGCGAACTGCGCGTGCGCGGCGCGTGTTCCGAAGTGGCGCCACTTGCCGTCGCCGGTCCGCGTGGCGAGGCGATGTCGATCGCCCTCGACCTGCAGCGCACGGCGGCCGGGGGCGACGTCGAACTGCGGCTCGCCGTTCCCGGCGATCGCCACGCCGCCGACGACACGTTCGTGCTGACGCTGCCGCCGTTGCCGGCGCCACGCATCGTGGTGCGCGCCGACGCCGAAGCCGGCCCGTTCGCCGCCGCGGCGGCGAAGGCGCTCGCGCGCGAGGTCGCCGGGTCGGTGGTCGACGCCGATGCGGGCGGCGCCGCGGGCCTCTTGCTCGTCGAGGGCGGCCAGATGGCGCTCGCCCCCGGGCAGGTCCGGGCGCTGACGTTCGGTACCCGGGTGGCGCCTGGGCCAGAACCTGCCGTGTGGTCGGGCCCGACCGGCATCGACTGGGCGCGCGACGAGCCGCTGACGGCCGACCTCGACCTGTCCGAACTGCAGGTCGGTACGGCCTGGCA
>JAEUHV010000046.1 GCA_016794485.1 Planctomycetota bacterium | reverse complement strand
TCGCACTTGCCGAATCACCGATCGTGCGACCTGAGCCGCGTACGCACCAATGGCACGGATCGGCTCCGGAGCGAGCCACCGTTCGAAGATGGCAAGTCGGGCATCGCTCACAACGTCCTCGGTCTGTTCGCGCATGCGGTGCTTTCGAGCGACCCGGATGATCGCGCTCTGTGCTTCGGCCCATTCAGGGGAAGCCTCGAATTGCTCGAACCGGCGACGCAGTTCCGAGGCGGGCAGAGTTGGACCGGGGACCGGGGACCGGGGACCGGGGACCGGGGACCGGGAGAACGAAGAGCTTCGTGGCGGTGTTCCATCTTCCATGCACATTCGGGCCCAACGCGTGGATCCCGAGGCAGAGACCGTATCCACCCCCACGCAGCCCGCAACCCCGTCAGGCGAAGCTCACCGCACCTTCCCACCCACAGCCACCGCAACCCGCACCAGCACCCGCGAACGGAAACCTCGGCGCCCCAGCCCCCCTGCGGCATAATCCTTCCCCCCATGACTCGCATCGCGGACCTGATCCACGACTGGAACCTCGACGCCGGCACCTACCGCCCGGCCCGCCCCCTCCAATTCGACGACGAGACCCTGCGCGACGGCCTCCAGTCCCCCGCGGTCAGCGACCCCAGCCTCGACCAGAAGATCGAACTGCTCGAGCACATGGATCGCCTCGGCATCCACACCGCCAACCTCGGCCTCCCCGGCGCCGGCGGCCGCCCCCGCGAGGACATCCTCAAACTCGCCCAGCACATCCAGAAGAACCGACTCCGCATCGGCGCCAACGTCGCCTGCCGCACCGTCGTCACCGACATCGAGCCCGTCGTCGAGATGACCCAACGCGCCGGCATGCCGATCGAGGTGTGCGCGTTCATTGGTTCGAGCTACATCCGCCAGTACGCCGAGGACTGGACCCTCGACCGCATGCTGGCGAACACCCGCGAGGCCCTCACCTTCGCGCAGAAGAACAACCTCCCGGTGATGTACGTCACCGAGGACACCACCCGCGCCCGCCCCGACACCATCAAGGCGCTCTACTCGACCGCGATCGAACTCGGCGCCCGCCGCCTGTGCGTCTGCGACACCGTCGGCCATGCCACTCCGCAAGGAACTCGCGCCGTCGTCAAGTTCGTCCGCGAGCTCGCCGACCAGCACGACAAGACCCTCGGTGTGGATTGGCACGGCCACCGCGACCGCGACCTCGGCATCGCCAACTGCATCGCCGCCATCGAGGCCGGCGCCGACCGCGTGCACGGCACGGCTCTCGGGGTCGGCGAGCGCGCCGGCAACGCCCCCATGGACCTCCTCCTGGTCAACTGCCGCCTGCTCGGCTGGATCCAGAACGACCTGCGCACCCTGCCCCAATACGTCGCCGCCGCCGCCAAGGCCCTCGAGGTCGAGATCCCGCACAACTACCCCGTGCTCGGCACCGACGCGTTCGAGACCGGGACCGGCGTGCACGCCGCGGCCGTCATCAAGGCCTTCAAGAAGGGTGACGTCGAGCTGGCCGACGCCGTCTACTCGGGCGTTCCGGCCGGCATGGTCGGTTTGGAGCAGCAGATCGCGGTCGGCCCGATGGCCGGCAAGTCGAACGCCGCATTCGTCCTGGAAAAGCTCGGAATCGAACCGACCGAGGAGCGCGTCCAACGCGTCCTTGCCGCCGGCAAGTCGAGCAAGCGCCTGCTGACCCCCGCCGAAGTGCGCGCCGCCGCCGGCGCCTGAGTCGCCGCAACCCGTCAAGTCAGAGGGGGATCCCGCCGATCCATGCTCCACAACCGGGAGCATGATGGATCCAGTTCTGGACATGAGCGTGGTGGAGGAGTTGCTGTCGTTCAGTGACGACGGCGACCCTGAACTGTTGATGGACCTGATCCAGATGTTCCTCGAGGACGGCCCGGCCAAGGTGGCCGCCGTCCAGGAAGGCCTGGCAGCCGGCGACTTCGAGAAGGCCGAACGGGCCGCGCACTCGCTCAAGGGTTCGTCGGGCAACCTCGGTGCCCGGGGACTGCAGAACGTCTGCGAGGAGCTGCAGCTGGCGACCCGCTACCACAAGCTCGACGACAGCAAGCGCCTCGCGCCCCAGCTGACCCAGCGCTTCGCCGAAGCCGAAGTCGCTTTGAAGAAGCTGCAGGCCAGCTACCAGAGCTGACCGCGCGGGAGCGGCGACCTCAGGTCGTCGCGTCGACCGTCTTGTCCGACCGGGCGGCCTTCTTGGCCGGCCGCTTCGCCGCGCCGTTGCGCGCGATCTCGACCTGCTTCACCTCGGCGTGCGCCGGCTCCTCGGCGGCGTGCACATTGATCATCGCCAGCGGCGGCACCTCGGGTTCCCAGCAGGCGGACTGGCCGCGGTAGATGCAGCGGTGGCACTTGTGGAAGAACGTGCGCTGCCGGGCCATGCAGACATCCACGCCGATCCGGTGGGTGATCAGCGGAGAGGCGGAGCCTTCGACCGAGGGGCAGAGTCTCATGCGGGACCGTGTGGGTGTTGGGGGCCAAACTCCCCCGGTGGGGCCGTTCGGCGAAGGGCGGAAGAGTAGGGGGCCGGACGGACCGGTCAACGACGGCGAGGGCCCAGGTTCGCCTCGAACACCTGGCGGCAGGTCGCCACCGCGGCCGGT
This sequence comes from Planctomycetota bacterium, assembly GCA_016794485.1. Taxonomy (GTDB): domain Bacteria; phylum Planctomycetota; class UBA1135; order UBA1135; family UBA2386; genus UBA2386. The sequence goes on along the minus strand of JAEUHV010000046.1, from coordinate 10,773 downwards.
GCCTGGTGGCTCGAACGGGCCAGCTCGAAGCACACCGGCCCCTTGTAACCAGCTTTTTGCAGAGCGGTTAGAACGCCCGAGAAGTCGACGTCACCGGCCCCAGGCAGCAGGTGCTCGTGCGTGCCGCGGCGCATGTCTTCGAGGTGGACCTGGTGCAGGAACGGGGCGCCGGCAGCAATGACGGCGGCCGGGTCGCCTTCCCACACGGCGTAAAGGTGGCCGATGTCCAGGGTGAGGCCAGGAGCGTCGGCGCCCAGTTCGCCGCGGACCCGCTGCCAGTCGGCGAACGTCTCGACCGCCATCTCGGGCTCGGGTTCGAGCGACGGACTCAGCCCTTCGGCCCGAACGGCGGCGCAGGTCCGGCGGATTCCGTCGAGCAGCCGGTCGCGGCTGTCGGGCCCGGGCGACCGGTCGATGCCGGCCCAGAACGACACCACCTGGGCGCCCAGTCGCGCCCCCATCGCGGCGACCCGTCGGGTGAACTCGATGCGCCGTTCCCGACCGGCGCGATCGGCGGTCATCAAGGTCGGCTCGTGCTTGTGGTGCGGGTCGAGAACGAAGCGCGCCCCCGTCTCCATGGACGGCGCGAGACCCAGGTCGCCGAGCCGGCGCGCCCATTCGCCGAGTTCGCGATCGGTGGTCCGGTCCGGATCGAGGTGGCAGGTGTCCGGCGTGATGGCGACCGCCTGGTAGCCGTGCGCGGCAAGCAACGCCAAGGCATCGCCGAAGCGGTGGTTCTGCAGTCCGTTGGTGCCGTAGCCGAGCAACATGCGGTGCGGTCGTTCTAGCCGGGTCGATCGGAGCCGAGAAGGTGCCGGGCTAGGATCCCGCCGTGCCTCGCCCCGCCTCGCTCCGTGCCCGCCTGCTGGTCGCCGGCCTCGCCACCGCCGTGACGGCCGGCATCGCGTGGCCGGTCTGGCGCGCCCTGTCGAAGCCGCGGTCGACGGTGACGGTGATCCCGGACCCGGGTGCTGTCGAGGAGGCGACGTGGGGTGAGCAGCAGTCCTACGTGGTCGATCCCATCGTCGGCATGCGGCCGCGCCGGGAGACCACGTTCAAGCAACCGATGGCGGCGCTCGACGGCAGCGACGTGCGCGAAACGGTGAAGCGGCGCGACTCGCGCGGTTTCCTGCGCGAACAGGACCTGCCGAACCCGCTCGACCGCCCCGCGGTTCTGGTCGTGGGCGACAGCCATGTCGACGGCGTCGTCGACACCGCCGACAACCTGACGTCGCTGCTCGAACGCGGCAGCGAAGCCGGCCAGCACCCCTGCTACTGCCTCAACGTCGGCTGTGGTTACTACAGCCTCTGGCAGCACGTGCTGCGCCTCTGCGACCTGATGCCGCAGTACCACCCCAAGGTGGTCGTCGTGGTGGTGTTCCTCGGCAACGATTTCCTCGACCTCGACAACCCGACCGTGCCGCACCTCGACGGCGACCTGCGCGAGTTGCCGGGTGGCGAACGGACGTCGCCCGAGACCACGAGCGCACGCATGGCCGATCTGGCGATCCCGGAGCCGTATGGGCAGGCGTTCTGGCAAGGCCTCAACCAGGCCCTGCTGCTGCACCGTTCGCCGGAGTTGCTGGCGGTGTGGCAGAAGAAGTCGGCCCACGCGATCGCCAAACTCGAACGGACCGCGAAGGAACACGGCTGTGCGGTCGTGTGGGCGCTGCTGCCGTCGCTGGACCTGGTGCTGCCGGCGGTCGCCCAGGGCCTCGGCAAGCTCGCCGACGAAGTGGTGCGCAGCGGCGCCAACCGCACGGTGCGCGACATGTTCGTGGCCGAACTGGCGGCGGCGAACGCGCGTGTCGTCGATCTCGAGCCGCCGTTCGCCGCCTACGGCAAGCTCGACCTCTACGCGATCGACTTCCACGTCTACCGGAGCGGCCACCGCATCGCCGCGGCAACGCTGGCGCCCGTGCTCGCCGAGCTGCTCAGCCGATGAACGTCGCGCGCTGGCTCACCACCCGGAACGTCGGCTTCGCCGTGTTCGTGGTCGCGGCAGGCATCGCCGCGAAGAACCTCCTGTTCGGTCGCTACGCCGACTTCGACATCTACCTGACGGTCGCGCGCGAACTGCAAGCGGGGGGCGTCGACCTGTGCCGCGCGCGAACCGAGTCCGGGCCGTGGGTCTACCCCCACTGCGCGGCGTTGCCGTTCGTGCTGATGCTGCAGGTGTTCGGCGAGTTCGGGGCGCGGGTGGCCTGGTGCTGCCTGCTCGGGGCACTCGCGGCGTGGCTCGTTCGTTCGCTGCACACGGCCGTGTCCGCGGCACAGGAACTGCGCGTGCGCCACTGGCTCGTGTTCGCGCTGCTGTTCCAACGCTGTGTCGCGCAGAACCTCACGCATGGCCAGCTCAGCCTCGCGGTCGGTGCGTTCACGGCCGCCGGCGTCGCAGCGCTCGTGCGCGGCCGCGACGGCAAGGCGGGAGTCTGGCTCGCGCTGGCGGCGGCCCTGAAGGTGACGCCGGTGCTGTTCGTGCCGGCCCTCGTGGTGATGGGGCGTTGGCGCGCCGCGCTGGTCATGGCGGCGACGCTCGCCTTCACCGTGTTCGTGCTGCCGTGGCCGCTGCTCGGCACGGCGGAGCACCTGCGTCACCTGCACGACACGTGGCACGCACTCACGTCGTCGGTGGTCGATCCGACGCAATCGGCGATCGTGCAGTCGTACGCCGGCCCCGGCGTCGGCGGCGCACTCGACTACCTGCTGCAACCGCGGCCGCTCGATGCCGAAGGCCGCACGGTGAACCTGTTCGCCGTCGGCGACACGACACTGACCGTGGTGAAGGCCATCTGGTCGCTGGCGCTCGCGGCGTTGCTCGGCCTGTGGTTCCTGCGCGCGAAGCACCTGCCGCTCGGCCCGCGCGTGCTGCACCAGGCATGCACGGTCGTGCTGGCGATGGGCTGGTTCGCGCCGCTGCTCCGCGTCTACCACCTCGCTGCGGCGCTGCCGCCGTTCCTGCTGTTCTGCACCGGCCCACGCGATCGCCGCGACGGGCTGTGGTGGCTCGCGGCCGGCGTGGTGCTGTTCGCAATGACCCTGCGGCAGAAGAACCTGCTCGGCGAAGCGGCCTGGCGCGCGCTCGACGGCGGCGCGTTCCTGCATCTCGGCATGGTGCTGGTCGCCGTGTGGTTGCTGCGTTCCGTCACCCAGGGTCCCGCATGCCCACCCCCCGCCTCGACCTCGTGATCCTCGCGGTCGAAGACCTCGACCGCGCCGTCCGCTTCTACACGCAGGCGTTCGGCTGGAACATCACCGTGCGCGTGCCGGTCTACGTCGAGTGCAAGCTGCCGGACGGGATGCGGTTCGGGCTCTACCAACGCGACGGCTTCGCGCGCAACACGGGGCGGACAACGGTGGCATGCCCGCCGGATCGCACGACTGCGACCGAGCTGTATCTCCACGTCGACGACATCGACGCGATGGGTCGCTCGCTCGAAGGCCTCGGTGCCGAATGCCTGTCGGCGAAGGCGCTGCGGCCGTGGGGCGACGAAGCCACCTACTACCGCGACCCGGACGGCAACGTCGTCGTGCTCGCCCGCCCAGCACCTCGAGGGTGATGGCGACTCCCGCAGCGACGAGATACCGTTCGCCCCGTGACCTTCGTTGCCGACAACCTGCAGGCTGCCATCGCCAGAGGGCCGCGCGCCCATTTCGTGGCGTTGTTCGGATCAGCAGCGAAGGGAGGCATGCGCGCCGACAGCGACGTCGACATCGCCTGGTTGCCCGAAGATGCCCATCTGCCGTTGTCGGCAGAACTCGACTTCCAAGCGGCCCTGACGCTCGCCGCCGGACGCGAAGTCGACCCCGTTCGCGTCGACCACGCCTCGACTCTCTGCCGCAGCGAAGTCGCTCGATTCGGCATCCAACTCGCTGGACAACGAGCATCGTTCGTTCGCTTCCGCGCCGAGGCGATGGCCGAGTTCCTCGATTTCGAACCAGCCTTGCGCGACGCCACCGAACGCTATCGACGCGCCGTGCTCGCGCGCCAGCACGGCGACAAGCCGAGCGCCTGACCGACCTCACGGCGCGAGGTCGCGGTAGAAGACCGTCGTGGAGCAGAAGCCGCCGCCGGGGAACAGCGCGTAGCGCGGGATGTCGCCGACGCGCACCCAGCCGAGCCGCGTGTAGAGCCGGTCGGCGGTCGAGCCGGTGACGGTGTCGAGCACCAGCAGCGAACGGCCGCACGCGCGCGCCACGTCTTCGGCCGCGCGCATCAGCGCCGCCCCGAGTCCCTTCTGCCGCGCGCGGCGATGCACCAGCATCTTGGCGACGTCGGCGCGATGCGGCTGGTTGTCGGGCATCGCCAGGACCAGCTGCACGGTGCCGCACACGCCCTGTTCGTCCTCGGCGACGAGCAGCGCGCGTTCTCCGGCCGCGACGCCGCGGCCGACCTTCTGCCAGAACGAACGCGCGTGGTCGCGGGCCAGCGGCAGCATGAAGCCGACCGACGCGCCGCCTTCGACGCAGTCGAGCAACACGTCGGTGAGGGCCTCGACCATCGCCGGCGGCACCGTCGTCACTCGTCGGATCGTCACCATCGCGTCACCTCAGTTGCGCCGCAGCACCGCGAAGTAGCCACCATCGCAATCGCCGGCGCGCGGCAACGTGAGCCGGGACGCGACCCGTTCGCAGCGTGGCGTCGCCGGGTCCGCCAGCACGGCGGCCACCACGGCATCGTTCTCTTCGCTGTCGATCGAGCAGGTCGAATAGACGACGGTGCCGCCGGGTTTGCACAGCCCGATCGCCTGCGCGAGCAGGCGGCGCTGCAGTGCGGCGAGTTCGCCGAATGTCTCCGCAGCAATGCGCGACCGCACCTCGACGCGACGCGCGAGCACGCCCGAGTTCGAACACGGCACGTCGGCCAGCACGGCATCCGCCGCGGGCAGCTGCTTCGCATCCCCGACGATGCGCACGACGTCGCCGAGTCCGAGGCGGGCGACGTTCTCACCGATGCGCTGGCGCCGCAGCGCGTCGATGTCGTAGGCGTACACCGTGCCGCCGGGGCGCACCCGTTCGGCCAGCGCCGTCGTCTTGGTCCCCGGCGCCGCGCACAGGTCGACCACCGCGTGGCCCGGCGAGCACGGCACCGCTTCGGCAGCCGCGAACGCCGTCGGGTCCTGCACCACGAACTGCCCGGCGAGGAACGCCGGGGTGCGGAACGGCGACGCGCCGCCAGTCCACCGCAGGAACCGCGGGTGTTCACCCGGCGCGGTCTCGACTCCAGCGTCGGCCAACGACTTTGCCACCGCGTCGCGCGCGACCGCGGCGCCGACCCGCAGCCACACCTCGGGCGTGCTCGTCGCGGCCGCGGCGATCGCGCGCATGCCGTCGTCGCCGAACTGCCCGCGCCAGCGCGCCAACAGGAACGGTGGCAGCGAATGCAGCACGGCCAGCGCCTCGGCCTCGTCGTCCGGCAGCGGCATCGGCAGCACGAACGTGCGGGTCGGCCCCAGCGACAACTCGCGCCGGAACGCGGTCGGATCGGCGGGCCGATCGACGATCGCCTTGCCGATCGCGCGCAGGATCGCGTTCGCGAACCCCTTGTTGCCACGCACGAGCTCGACGGTCTCGTGCACCGCCGCGTGCATCGGCATGCCCGGCACGAACAGCAGTTGGTAGGCACCGAGCCGCAGCGCCACCATCAACGACGGATCCTTCGGCAAGCCGCGATGCGCCAACGCCGAGAGCACGTGGTCGAGCAGTTGCTGCCGCCGCACGACGCCGTGCGCCAGCTCGAACGCGAACGCCTGGTCGCGCGGTTCGAGGCCCTTGGTCGCCAGCGCCTCGCGCAAGCGCGACTGCTCGCCTCGCGCAAGCGCGACCAGCGCGCGCAGCGCCGCTCCGCGCGCGCTGACCATCAGCCGAAGCGGGCGTCGGGCGCGATGTGGTGGCCGCGCACGAACTCGCCGGCGGTCATGTTGCGGCCGTTGTCGGGCTTGATGCGCGTGATCCGGTAGATGTCCTTGCCGGTGCACACGCGGATGCCCTCTTCGCCCGACGACTGCAAGCCGCCGGGAATGCCCATGCCGTAGAGATCCTGCTCGACGGTGCCTTCCATCACGATGAAGCGCTTGTTGCCGAGCCGCGTCTGCGCGCCGGGCTTGGGCGTCATCGCGCGCACCAGCAGGTCGATCTCCTTCGCCGGCAGCTTCCAGTTGATGACGCCGTGCTCCTTCTCGACCTTCGGCGCATACGTGGCCTTGGCCTCGTCCTGCGCGACGAACTTCGCCTTGCCCTTGTCGAGGATCGGCAGCGCTTCGAGCAGCGCTGCGCCCGACAGCTCGGCGAGCCGTTCGCGCAACGCGCCGGCGTTCTCCTTCGGGTCGATGCGCGTGACCTTGGTCAGCATCACGTCGCCGGCGTCGAGCTTCTCGACGATGCGCATGATCGACACGCCGGTCTCCTGCTGGCCGTCGCGGATCGCGCGCTGGATCGGCGCGGCGCCGCGGTAGAGCGGCAGCAGCGACGCGTGGGCATTGATCATGCCGAGCTTGGGCAGGCCCATCAGCTCGGGCTTCAGGATCACGCCGTAGCTGACGACGATGCCGATGTCCGGCTTCAGCTTCTTGATCGTGGCCAGGAACTCGGCGCCGTGCGGGTCCGCCGGCTGTTCGCACGGCAGGCCGAACTCCTGCGCCGCGAGCTTGACCTCGCTGTCGTAGATCTTGCGACCCCGGCCGCGCGCGGCGTCCGGCTTGGTCACCACGAGTTCCGGGGCGAAGCCGCCGTCCTTGAGCGCCTTCAACGACGGGATGGCGAAGTCACTGCTGCCGAAGAAGACGATGCGCAAGGTTCGGACCTGAAGGTGCGTGGACTCGGGGCCGGGCGGGAACCGGCGGGCGCGTACGGTAGCGATGGCGCCGAGGAAGGGCAAAGGCTACACGTGCCGCGAATGCCGCTTCCCGTCGAACCGCACCCGACCCTGGCGCCGTTCGCACCCGCGGCCACACGTTCGCTGCGCGTGTTCGGCGCCGACGTCGAACTGGTGCACGTTCCGGCTCGCAAGGCGCGGCAGGATCGGGCCACCGCCGAACGTCCGGCCTTTCGGCGCAGCCCAGCAGGTCGCATCGTCGACGAGGAAGCGTTCTGGCGCGGTCGTGGCTGTGCGCTGACCCCGAACCGCTATCCGTTCGCAGCGGCGCAGCGGCTGCTGTGGCCGCTCGACCGCACACGCGAACTCCGGCTCGAGCACTGGTGCCTGGTCCTCGACTGGGTGCGCGCCGTGGACGGCAGCGCGATGGTCAACAACGTCGGTGCGGCGGCGACGATCGCGCGCGCGCATGCGCACCTGGTGCCGGAGCGGCTGCCGTTCCTTCGGCAATTGCCGGAACGCGTGTGTGGACTCGACCTGATCGACCTTCCGGAAGGCGTGACGCTGTTCGCGAAGGACGTGCCGTTCACGCTGCTCGGCGTGCGCGGCGACGTCACCGGGATCGCGGAAGCGCTGGTGCGGCTCGGCGAAGCGCGGCTGACGGCGTCGTGGAACGTCGTCGCAGGCGCCGATGGCGCGTGGGTGCTGCCTCGACGCGTCGAGACGCCAGCACCGTTTTTTCCGTATGCGCTCGGGGCCGCCGAGCTGTGGGGCAGGTGGTGCTACATGGACGAAGCCCCGTTCCATTCGGCGACCGCAGCAGATCTCGAGCAGGCCCTCGTCGCCGCCGCGATGCCCCCGATCGCCACCGGGTGATCCCGCGGTCCAACGGCGCACGAGCTCGGGGCCGCAACGTTCGGTGTGGGTTGGATCGTGGGGTTCGCGGGTGACGCGGAAGCCGAGGGCGACGGTGCGCACCTCGGGCCATTGCCACATCCATAGGGAGGTGCGCGCAAAATCGCGGCCACACGGACGGAGCGACCCGGATGACGAGGGCCGGACACCAGTCACCTCCATGCGTCACCTTCCCCTCCTTGCGTCCTCCCTTCTCGCCGCGCCGCTCCTGGCGCAGGCCCACAACGAAACCGCGGATGCCGGCAACACGATCGCCACGGCGCAGATCGTCGCCGGCAGCGGTCCGCTGGCCTCGATCACCGGCACGGTGAACGGTGATGCCGACCTGTTCGTGATCCAGATCGACAACCCGGGCACGTTCAGCGCGACCGTCACCGGCGGCACCCTGGGCGACTCGATGCTGTTCCTGTTCGACGAGAACGGCCACGGCGTCGTCGCCAACGACGACAACGGCGGCGGCGCGGCGGCGATCCTGCCCGGCCAGGTCAAGGTGCCGGGGCGCTACTGGCTCGGCGTCGGTTCGTTCGGCCTCAATGCCGACACGGCCGGCGGCGCGTTGTGGAACTTCGCGTCCACCACGCTGCAACTGCAGCCGAACGGGCCGGGCGGGAAGGAGCAGCTGCGCAGCATCACCGGCCCGCTGGTCTTCACCGGCAGCTACACCATCGCGCTGACCGGCGCGTCCAAGCTGCAGAAGCGCGTCGTGCTGCCGAGCACGGCCAACCTGTCGGCGAACGAGGGGATCCCTGGCTTCTCGCTGAGTGGCTACTTCGATTCCAGCGGGCGTCGCTTCCAGGTGATCTACAGCGGTAGCCAGTTCACGGATTCCGGCGTGCAGGGCCCCTTGTTCGTCAACCGGATCAGCTTTCGTGGCTCGGATGGGAAATCCCATCCCGCCACGGCGACGTGGAACGGCGCGGTCGTCCGCCTTGCCCGCACGGCGATGACTCCGGCGCAGATGGGCAACAACTTCGCCGCCAACCTGGCGGCCGCAGCCGCTGTCACCGGCCCGGTCACGACCAGCCTGGTGATGTACCCCTCGATCGGCTCGCTGCCGAACAACTGGAACGTGCAACTCGATGTGGGCAGCCTCGGCGCCAGCCTCGCGTACGACCCCGCGGGTGCAACCCCGAACCTGCTGGTCGACATCCTCTTGCCGGCCCTGAGTTCGATCGATCCGCCGTCGACGACCAGTCTGCCGTTGCTCCAAGGGCACTACGACGGCACTGCGACCCCGACCACGCTGACGCTGCTCAGCACCGGCAACGGCAATGCCCCGAGCGGCACCATCGGATACTCGCCGGTGATGGCCGTCGACTTCACCGGCGGAACCGGGGGCCGCGAAGTGGTGGTGCCGGCGCGCAACGAGACCGTCGGATTTGCCTGCGGCGGTGCGGCATCGAGCTTCTACCAGGTATTCCGCTTCGGCGACGCGTTCGACCTCACGAGCCTCGTGCTGACACCCGACAACGTCGCCGCTCCGACCCGCTACACCGTGACGAAGGGCACCGCGGCGTACGATCCGACCATGGTCGGGGCCACGCCGGTGTCGACGCTCGACGAAGCGGTGGTGTCGGTGCCGCTCGGTTTCTCGTTCCGCTTCCCCGGTGGCAACACCACGACGCTGCGTGCGTGCACGAACGGCTACGTCAATTTGCTGACCGCGACCTTGGAGACCACCCCATCCGTGGCGGGATTGCTCGGCACCACCTTCACGGGCAACCGTGAACGACTGGCCGTCTACTGGCAGGACCTGCACTGCGGGGCGAACGTCGCTACGCACCCGAACTCGGGTTTGCACGCGATCGTGACCGGCCCCGCCGGCAATCGCGTCTGCTACATCACGTGGAAGGACGTCGCGGAGTTCTCCGCCATGCCCGGCACGCAGGCGCTCTCGATGCAGTGCGTGCTGCACGAAGCGACCGGCGTGATCGAATACCGCTACGGGTCGATGCCGCGGTTCGCCACTGCGAGCCCGCAAGACGCCGCCGCCGCGATGGTCGGGTTCTCGCGCGGCAACATCGGCGGCGTCGGGTCGGTCGATCCGCAGACGCGTGACTTGTCGGTCGAGCTGCCGTTCACCACGGCCGTCGAAGGCAGCCTCGGCAACATCCGCATGCGATCCCTGACGACACCCGTCGCCGGCACCTTCTGGCACGGCGGCCGCTTGTTCCCGGGGCAGCAGGTGCATTGGGAGGTCACCAATCTGCCAGGCAACGCGTTGATCGGCGTGCAACTGATCGACTTCGCCACGACCCAGCCGGGCCTGCAGATCCCGGGCATCACCGCGCCTGGCTGTGCCTTGGCGACCACGGTGAACGCGAACATCTGGGAAGTGCACGTGGTTCCGTCGGGCCCGGGTGGCGCGAACGTGCTGACGATCCCGAACGGCGTCGAAGGTGCCCAGATCGTCGCGCAATACGTGCTGCTGAACGGCCTGTTCGCCGGCGGCGACCTGGCGACGCACACGAGCAACGCGATCCGCCACACGATCGGCCGGCGCTGAGTCCGGCGCGGCCACCGGACCACGACAGCTCCGCACCGTCCTGCCTTTTTCCCGAGTTGCCAGGAACCGACGGTTCCTGGTCAGTAGGAATGTGGCGCCAAGGATGGACTCACCGATCGGTCAGCAGAGCCTCGTGCTGCGGCATTTCGACGGCGTGCGACGCTACCTCGCGTTCCTCGGTTGTCCGGCGGACCACCTGGCCGACCTGGTCCAGGACACGTTCGTCGCGGCTTTCACCGCCAACCTCGCCGACGACGCCCACAGCGCGGGCTGGTTGCGAACGACCGCCAGGCACCGACTGCTGAAGCTGTGGCGCAACCAACAACGTCGCGTTGTCGACCTCGACGTCGAAGACGCCGCGTGGCAGCTGTTCTCGCGTGAGGACGACGGCGCGGCGTGGCTCGAAGCGCTGTCCGCCTGCATCGACGAACTGCCGAACCGCAGCCAGCAAGCGGTGTGGCTCCAGTATCGCGACGCGCTCGGCATCACCGCCATCGCGCCGCGGCTCGGCCTGGCCGCGTCCGGCGTCGAGTCGTTG
>JAEUHV010000586.1 GCA_016794485.1 Planctomycetota bacterium | reverse complement strand
AAGCCACGGCGACGTGGGCCGCCGGTGAGCCGGTGTTCCTGCCCGGAGTTCTCGGCGACGCGCCGACGCGCTACGCCGCCCCGATCGCAACATGCCTGCGCATGTTCGACCGGTTGCGCGCCGGCGGCAAATTCCTCGACGAGCTCGAACGCCGCCTGCACGACGATCCCGACCTGACCTACGCCGGCAGCACGATCGACCAGAACGACGTGCGCGAGATCGAACGCGTGTTCGTCGATGCCGCGCCGGGCGGCCAGGTGGTCGCGACCGATTTGTGGGCGATGCTCGCGTGGATCGCCACCGACGGCAGCGACCGGTCGCTGCGCATCCGCTTCTCCGCCGGCCTCGAACGCATCGAGGACTGGATGCAGACGACGCACCTGACCGCGGGCTGGGTCGACCTGTTCGCGCAGCGGGCCTTTCCCGAATGCGATGCGATCCTGACCTGCTCGCGGCTGCGCACCCTGCTCGACCACCTGATCGCGCGGCCGCACCGGCTGTCGGAACGCATCCTCTACAACAACGCCCCCGATGGCGGGGCGGTGTTCCACCACGACGCCGAACCAGGCCAGCTCGGCGTCTGCTTCAGCCAGCTGCAGGGCCACACCGCGTGGCTCGCACTGAGCAAACGGCGACTGGCGCGACTGCTGGCGCGACTCGGCGACTGCAAGGACGAACGGCGCGCCATGGCGGCCCTCGACCAGGGCGACGACAAGGAGCTGTGGACGCGGCTCAACCGCGACGCGGATTTCACCGCGCACCTGGCGGCGCACGGGGCCCTGTTCGTGCTGCAGGCCGGCGACTGCATCCTGCTGCCATCGCACGGCATCGACGACGTCGCGTGGCACAGCGTGCTGGCCCTGGGTGGCAAGCCGAGCCTGGCGCACAGCTATGGGTTGTTCGCGCGCGAGGCGGACTACCCGTTGGCCGCCGATCCCCACCTGCAGTAGAACGGCCGCGTGGCGGTCGACCGGCGACATCTGCTGCAGCACCTCGAACGCGCGGCGAAGGCCTATGGCCGCGACCTCGTGTTGCCGCCGGGCAAGCTCGCCCCGCAGGCTGCGCCGGCTCCGGCCAAGCCAGACGCCCCCGCCGTCGACGCGCCGAAGCCCGGGCGCAGCGAACCACGCGAACCAACCGCGGGCCACGCCCACCCGCCGCCGCCTGCGCCCGCCGCCCCCACCGCACCCGAACCAGCCCCGGTCCCGACCCAAGCCGACCCGCGCGAAGCCGCCCTCGAACAACTGCGCCGCGAGGTGCTCGCCTGCACCCGCTGCAAGCTGCACACGGGCCGTCGGCACGCGGTGCCGGGTGAAGGCAACCCGCGGGCGCGGGTCATGTTCATCGGCGAAGCACCCGGCGAGCGCGAAGACCAGTCGGGCCGCCCGTTCGTCGGGCCGGCCGGCCAGCTGCTCGACCAGATCATCACCGGCGGCATGGGCTTGCAGCGCAAGGACGTGTTCATCGCCAACATCAACAAGTGCCGCCCCCCGGGCAACCGCGAGCCGGAACCGGACGAAGTCGCCGCGTGCCTGCCGTTCCTGCGCACCCAGGTCGAACTGGTCGCTCCGGAAGTGATCGTCTGCCTTGGCCGGGTCGCGGCGCAGAACCTGCTCGGCCGCACCGAAGCGGCCAGCAAGCTGCGCGGCCTCGACCTCGACTACCACGGCGTGCCCGTCGTGGTGACCTGGCATCCGGCCTACCTGCTGCGTGAACCGGACCGGAAACGGGAGACCTGGATCGACATCAAGCGGGTCAATCGCCTGCTCGGCAATCCGGAGGACCCGCGCCAGAAGCGCCCGGACGCCCCCCCGGATTCCGGCCAAAGCCCCTGACGAAGGCGCGTTTGCAATCTTGACCGCCCTCGGAACGGTCGCTACCGTCCCGCGACTCCCGTGACCCGGTAGCGTCCCTCGAAGGTCACGGAGCCCTCGACTTCACCGTCGTTTCGCGTGTTTCTCGCTGGCCGGGCTCAGGCATGCAGCCCGCGCACAACCAGCGGGGACGGGCGAATCGCGGCGTGGTCAGGTGTTCTTTTTTTCGGCCCTGTTCGCTTCCGCATCCGTCGCCAGTCCCGTTCGCAGTGCGCACTGCACGTGGCTCGCAAACGCGCCGCCGGTCATCCCACCGCGGCCCGTGCGCCGGATCGGCTCGCCCCTCTCCCCGATCGCTACTCCTGCAGGCATCAAGATGATCAAGGTCCAGTCCCTGCGCTTGCGCGGCCTCTTTGCGTCCTCTCTGCTCGCCCTGGCCGCTTGTTCGGGCACGCCTTCCAACCTCGTCGACGTCCAGACGAACAACAACGAAGGCACCCCGCTCACCGAACCGACGACCGCCGCGGCCAAGCCGCAGGATCCGCAGGGCCAGAACCCGCAGGGTCGCGACCGCGCGGCCCTGATCAAGAAGGCCCTCGAAGGGGCGCGTCGCTCGCTCGACCTGCGCCTGTTCGAGGACGCGCGCAATGAAGCCGCCTACGTGCTCGAACTCGACAGCACCAACCAGGAAGCCCGCGACATCGTCGTGCGCTGCAACCAGGTGCTCGGCAACTCGACCGGCCTCGTCAACCCGCCGATCGAACAGGCCCT
>JAEUHV010000585.1 GCA_016794485.1 Planctomycetota bacterium | reverse complement strand
GGATCGCCTGCACGTTGTCGCCACCGCTCCGGGCGTCGCCGCAGTGGCTTCGATGCGAACGCCAAGACGACACGCACAGGTGACGCAGCGGGCCCTTCCCCTTTCCCGGCCGGCAGTGACAATGCCGCCCCGCGCCGTGCCCGCGCGCCGAGGTCCCGATGCTGACGCTGCTCGCCGTGCTCGCTTGCGTGTGCCAGGACCCGGCCCCGTCGTCGCCCGCCCAGTCCATCGCGACGAACACGCCGACGGTCGCGGCCGACGACGCCTGGTTCTCGCTCGAACAGAAGGCGCAGGCGACCGCCGCCGCCGAGAAGGGCCTCTTGTGGCTCGCCACACGCCAGCTCGAGACCGGATGCTGGACCGGCTACGTCGGCCACAAGATGCAGGACGACTACGAGCTGCTGCCGAACGGCACGCTGCCCGAAGCCCAGCGTCGCAGCGGCCACGGCCACCTCGGCGTCACCGCGCTCTGCGGCATGGCGTTCCTCGCCGGCGGCAACCTGCCCGACCGCGGCACCCACGCCGAGGTCGTGAAGCGCGTGCAGGACTACGTGCTGCGCACGGCGCGCGAGAACGGCTACCTGAGCGACTCCGGCACGCGCATGTACAGCCATGCGTTCGCGACCCTGTTCCTGGCCGAACTGTACGGCATGGCCTCGACCGACGCGGCGAAGGCCACGCTCGAACGCGCGGTCAACCTGATCACCGACACCCAGAACGCGCACGGCGGCTGGCGCTACAACCCGTTCGACCGCGAGATCGACCTGTCGGTGACCGTCTGCCAGGTCCAGGCCCTGCGCGCGGCGCGCAACATCGGCATCCGCGTGCCGCCGGACAACATCGACCGGGCGATCGCCTACGTGCGGGCGAGCCGCGTCGAGAACGGGCGCTACCGCGGCCTGTTCCACTACAAGATCGTCGGGCGCGGCGCCTACAGCAAACCCAACGAGTACGCGATCAACGCGGCGGCGTTGACCGCCCTCAGTTCGGCCGGCATCCACGATGCGGACCTGGTCGATCCGGTGCTCGAGTTCCTGAGCCGCGACTACGGCACCCAGGCCGACTACTACCGCACCCACTTCTACTACTGGTACGGCAACTACTACGCCGCCCAGGCCTTCTACCAGGCCGGCGGCCCGCGGCTGCGCGCGTTCTTCGGGCGCCTGTGCACCGACCTGCTGGAGGCGCAGCGCCCCGACGGAAGCTGGCGCAACGACACCGGGCCGGGCGACGAGTTCGCCACGGCGATGGCCTGCATCCTGCTGCAGATGCCCAAGCAGTATCTGCCGATCTTCCAGCGGTGACGCCCCCTGGCGCCCCCCGCGGCGGCTCCGGTCCGGGCAGAACTTGCCCTTGAATCCTCGTCCGCGCCGGTGACGATCCCGCCCGGTCATTTCGGTCAGTCCACGGTCAGACAGACAGGGCGTATGCGCAACACCACCGCACGGGTCGTTCTCGGCGCGTGCCTTCTCGCCGCAGCTGCTGCGGCGCAGGCACCCGCTTCCTCCTTCGGCTTCACCCCGCGCCTGCACGGCGACCTCGATCGCGAACTCGCGACCGAACCGGGTCGGCTCGCCTTCGACGCCTCGCGGCAGGATCCGCAGGGCCCGGACTACACGCTGTACGGCCTGTTCCGGCAGAACCACGGCGAGTTCATGGACAACCGCGAGCGGTTCGCGCCGCAAATCGACCTGCGCGCCCGCATCCTGCCGAACGCCCGCGTGCAGCACGAGCCGGGCAGCTTCGACATGCTCGGCTACGACTTCGATGCGAAGTTCCCCGTGCTGGTGTCGACCGACGCCTACCTGACCTTCGGCGCCTACTACTTGGGCCGCCGCTACGTGACCTCGAGCGCGTTCGGGACCGCCGGCAACACTGCGGGCAACAACATGGGCGACGAGACTCTCGTCGGCACCGGTGGCGTGCTCGGCTTCGGCGTGTTCCTGGCCGACAACGTGCTCTACGAGATGGAGACGCGGCCGGGCGTGTGGTCGGACATGAACGACACGCTGCACCACGAGGACTTCGACTTCCCGTCGAGCGCGCAGTTCACGTTCCGCACGATGGAGAACTTCTTCTTCAAGATCGGTGCGCGCTACAACCAGGTCTACGAGGACGCGCCGTGGCTG
>JAEUHV010000482.1 GCA_016794485.1 Planctomycetota bacterium | reverse complement strand
TGCCTTGCTGCGTCGGCAGCACGGCCTGGCCCTGCTGCCACAGGAACAGGCCCGCGCCGTCGTTCTTCAGCGTCGGCTCGCCGATCTGGTCCTGGTCGCCATCGCCATCGATGTCGGCGAAGTGCGTGCCGAGCGACGGCTGCCCCGGCCCTTCGGTGAACGTGCCGGTGCCGTCGTTGAAGCGTACGCGGTCGGTGGCGAGGCTGAGGTCCAGGTCACCGTCGCCGTCGACGTCGACGAGGCGACCCTTGCGTTCGATCTGGGTCGCGAAGGTGAGACCCTGCACCGACCACGCGCCGCCGCCGAGGTTGCGATGCAGGACGGTGCCGCGATAGCCGAACGGCGGGTCCCACGTGCCGAGCACGAAGTCGCGATCGCCGTCGCCGTCGACGTCACCACCGGTGATCCACGTGCCGGTCCCGAACGTCACCGCACCGTTGGCGAAGTGGCCGGTGCCGTCGTTCACCAGCAATCGGCTGGCGACGTCCTGGTTGACCAACACGAGGTCGAGGTCACCATCGCCGTCGAAGTCGCCGAGGTCGAGATCCTGCGTGTCGTCCCAGTTCGCGGGCAGGCGCGCGCTGCCGTCGGCAAACGTGCCGTTCCCCGTGTTGAGGTACACCAGGTCGTAACCGCCGCACGCCGCGACGATGTCGAGGTCGCCGTCGCCGTCGAGGTCGCGAGCGACCGCGGCGTTGGTCTCGCGATCGATCGCCGGCAAGGCCGCAGCATCGAGCACCAGCTGGCCCGTGCCGTCGTTGCGACACAGCGAGTCGAATCGCTGGTTGCCGAAGAACGCGTCGCGATCGCCGTCGCCGTCGAAATCACCGAGCAGCACCACCTTCGACAGGGACGGCGCCAGCTGCACGAAGTTCGCCGGCGTTGCGTCGAACACACCGGAGCCGTCGTTGCGCAGCCAGAAGTTGCGCTGGCCCACACCGGGCTCGCCGAAGCACGCGAACACCAGGTCGCGATCGCCGTCACCGTCGAGGTCGCCGGCGGCCACCGACCGCCAGTCCTTGCCGCTGACCGGCACGAGGCCGCCGGTGCCGAGTTCGCGGAAGTCCTGGGCGACGATCGCGGACGCAAGGCTCGCGAACGACAACGACACGGCACGCAAGGCGGGCATGGCTCCTCCGGGTCCACATGAGGGAACGAGCGGGCAAGGCTAAGGAGCCTCGGCGGAGTCGACCAGCCCCGCCGAGTTCGAGACGGCGCGCACTGGCTCCGCCGCGACCGGCCCGCTATCCCATGCGCCCGTGACCATCACCTTCGAACCGACCCGCGCCAAGACCCGCCTCCTGCAGCTCGTTCGCGAACGTGCCTACAAGGACGGCATCGACATCGTGCTCGCTTCCGGCAAGCGCTCGAACTTCTACATCAACGGCAAGAAGGTCAGCCTGCATCCGGAAGGGCTGTGGCTGATCGCCAAGCTGCTGCTCGACAAGCTGAAGAAGCACCCGGAGATCACCGCCGTCGGCGGCCTCACGATCGGCGCCGACCCGCTCGCCAGCGCGGTCGCTGCGTTGAGCCACGAGACCGGCCAGAACCTGAAGGCGTTCCTCGTTCGCAAGGAGGCGAAGGGCCACGGCACCGGCAGCAAGATCGAGGGCGACCTCGACAAGGGCGAGAAGGTCGCGATCCTCGAGGACACGGTGACCACCGGCGGCTCGGCGCAGAAGGCGATCGACGCCGTGCTCGAAGCGGGCGCCGTTCCAGTCGTCGTGATGGCGATCGCCGATCGCGAAGACCCGGACGCGGACGCGTTCCGCAAGAAGTACCCCGTCGAGTGCCTGATCACGCTCAGCGAGATCCGCGCGAAGTGACCGTGCGCACCGTCGCGATCGTTCCAGCTGCCGGCAAGGGTGAGCGCATGGGCGCCGACAAGGCGCTGCTCGACCTCGGCGGAACGACGGCGATCGCGCGCATCGTCGCGACGTGTCGCGCTGCCGGCGTCGACGAGGTGCTCGTCGTTCGGCGCGATGGAGCCGCGCCGTTGCCAGCCGGAACGGCGGCGCAGGTCGTGGTCGTGCCGCCCGGCGGCGAGATGGCCGACAGCCTGCGCGCGGCGCAGGCAGCGTTGCCGGCGTCGTCGACGAACGTGCTGGTGTTTCCGGTCGACCACGCCCTGGTCGAGGCCGAGACGGTGGTGGCGCTGCTGGCGACCGTCGAACGCGGTGCGGCGATCGCGTTGCCGTTGTTTCGCCGGCGGCCCGGACATCCGATCGCACTGCGGCGCGATGTGTTCGCCGAGATCGCCGAGCCGACGGCGCTGCTGCGCGACCTGGTGAAGCGCGACCCGGCGCGCGTTCGGGTCGTGCCGTCGGCGAACCCCTGGGTGCACGCGGACCTCGACCATCCCGAAGACCTGCGCGCCGCGCAGTGCGCGTTGCACGGCGAGCCGTGGAGCACGGTGGCGCAGATGTTCCGGCATCGCAGCCGGCGTGCCTACCGGCCCGACCCGATCCCGCAGCCCCAGCTCGAACGGCTGGTCGATGCGGCGCGCCACGCGTCGACCTCGAGCTTCATCCAGGCCTATGCCGTGGTCTGCGTGCGCGACGCCGCGACCAAGGGCGAATGCGCGCGGCTGTGCAGTGGCCAGGAACACATCGTGCAGGCGCCGGTGTTCGCCGCGATCTGCGCCGACCTGCACAAGCTCGCCGCGTGCTGCGGTCGCCGAGGCACGTCGCTGCAGGCGCAGAGTTTCGAACTCTTCCTGCAGGCGACGATCGACGCCGCGCTGGTCGGCCAGAACCTGCAGCTCGCCGCGGAAGCCGAAGGCCTCGGCGCGTGCATGATCGGTGCGGCGCGCAACCACCCCGAGCAGTTGGCGAAGTTGCTCGGCTTGCCGCCGCACGTGTTCGTGGTGTTCGGCATGACGCTCGGCCACCCGTCCGACGATCCGCTGCCGCGCGGCCGCATGCCGCTCGCCGGCGTGTTGCACTTCGAACGCTACGACGTGGCCGGCACCGGAGCCGTGCTCGACGGTGCCGACGACGCCATGCGCGCGTGGGCGCGGCGCACGAACGCCGCCGGCGCCGGCAAGAAGGGCCGTCCGGTCGACGAGACGAAGGGTTGGAGCGATCGCATGGCGCGCATGTGGGGCGCCGGCAGCGACTACGTCGCGGCGCGGCAAGTGCTCGTCGACGAGTTGCGGCGGCTCGGCTTCGGCCTCGGCTGATGCGCCGTCGCGCGCCCGGGTTGTGGGTCTCGGAAGCGGCGACTACCGTCCTGCGATGGCCTCGCCGTCGCGTTGCATTGCCAGTGCCGTTCTTGCGGTCGTGATCGCGAACGACGGTGTCACGCAGTCCGCCGGGTTTGCACCCTGGCGCAGCATGGTCGTCGAGACGGACGTCACCGGCTGGTCGTCCGGTCGCCTGACGGTGACCGACGACGTGCGTGGTCGCATCGTCAGCTTCGGCTGTCACCCGCCCGATTCGGTGCACGCCGACACGTGGGAATGGTGCGGCACGGACTGGCTCCCGTTCGATGCCGCGCGGCTGCCGCCGTTCCGTCGCAACGGCGCGATTGCCTACGACAGCCAGCGGCAGCGGGTGGTGATGTTCGGCGGTGCCTGGCAGTCGAACCTGGCGGATACCTGGGAATGGAACGGCGACGCGTGGACGCTGCGCAATCTCCCGGTCGCGCCACCCGCACGCAGTGGCTGCACGGCGGCCTTCGACGCGGCCCGCGGGCGCGTCGTCCTGTTCGGCGGCCAGGTCTTCGGCGACACCTGGGAATACGACGGCTTGACGTGGACGCAGCGCTTCCCGACGAACGCGCCCTCGGCTCGTCGCGACCACCTGATGGCCTACGACGAAGCGCGCCAACGCATCGTGCTGCACGGCGGGCAGGCGTTCGCACCCTACGCGCTCAGCAACGAGACCTGGGAATGGGATGGCTCCAACTGGTCGCTCCAGAGTGCCGGCGGCCCCGTGACCACGCGGCAAGCCATGGTGTTCGATCGCGCGCGGCAGTGCTGCGTGATGTTCGGCGGCTACCCACAGTTCGACGCCACGCTCGAATGGAACGGAACGACGTGGTCGGTCGCGGCGGCAGCCGCACCGTGGCCCTGGAACAGCTTCGCGCCGCTGATGGCCCGCGACCCTGCGACCGGGTCCGCGGTGGTGTTCACCAACGGCCAGAAGTGGCAGTGGACCGGCTCGGGCTGGAACCTGCAGTCGTCCACGACCTTGCCGACCGACAGCGAAACGACCGTCGCTTGCACCGACACGATCCGCAACCGCGTGGTCGCCTGCACGAGCACCGGCGGCACGTTCGAGTGGGACGGCACCGCTTGGACCCGCTCCGCAGCGAGCCTGGGGTTGCGCTACATGCCGATGGTGTTCGACGCCGCACGCGGCGTTTCGGTGCAGTTCGGCGGCATGGCGAACGGCAACAGCGGCGTGAACGACCAGACCCGGGTCTGGAACGGCACCTCGTGGACCACGGTGCCCGCGCCGAGCCGTCCGCCGGCTCGATACCACGCGGAACTCGCCTACGACGCCGCGCGGCAACGCGTCGTCCTGTTCGGCGGCATTGGCCCTTTCCCGCCGAATCCGGGCCCGCCACCGGTGTACGGCGACACCTGGACGTTCGACGGGGTGACGTGGACGCAGCACTTCGGGGTGGGGCCCTCGGCGCGCTTCGACCACGTGATGGCCTACGACCCGATCCGCCAGGTCGTCGTGCTGCACGGAGGCGGCTCGTTCGGGACCGGCAGCAACGAGACCTGGGAGTGGAACGGTTCCGCGTGGACGCAGCGCTCGCCGGCGATCGCACCGCCGATCCGCGGCGGGGCCGCCTTCGCGTTCGACCCCAATCGCGGAGCACTCGTGCTGTCCGGCGGTACGTGGACGGGACCGGCCACCGACACCTGGCTCTGGGACGGCGTCAACTGGACGCAACTGGCGATGCAGCCTGCGGTCTGGCCGCGCAACGACGGTGCCTTCACCCTCGATCCCACGCGCAACGAATTGATGCTGCTCGGCGGCAGCGTCGTATCGGGCTCGACGGTGTTGGCGAGGCGCGATGCGCAGTGGTTGCGCCTGTCGGTGACGCCGCCGCAGACGACCACGATCGGTGCGAGCTGTGCTGCCGGAACGCCGCCACGGCTGTCTGCGCCGGTGCCCTTTGTCGGCAACGCCGACTTCGCCGTCGATGTGCTCGACGCGAACGCGCAATCGTTGTGCTGTGTCGGCTTCGCGACGTCCGTGTTGGCGCAACCGGTGGGGCCGTGCACGCTGCATTTGGGGACGCCGACCGTGCTCGTGGCCGGAGTCACGGATGTGCACGGCTTCGCCCGGTTCGCCTTGCCGTTGCCGCCGACGGCAGGACTCGTCGGCGCCCAGATCGTCGCGCAGGGAGTTGCGTGGTCGGGCTTTGGGCCGCTGTCCGGTTTCGACCTGACCGCTGCGCGCACGATGCTGCTCGGCGACTGACGTCGGAGTGGAGTCGATGCGCGGGATTCGTATCCTGGCGCCGATGACGTCCCCGGCCGCCGCACCGCAGAAGCCCCGTTCCTGGCTCGGCATCGCCCTGCTGATCCTGCTCGGTTCCGCGGTGTTCGGCGGGCTGCCGGCGTTCGTGACGATGTATCTGTGGCGCGGCGAGTCGGTGGGGACGCCGTTGGATGCGGCCCGGGCGCGGCAGATCGTCACCGAACAGGCTGCGACGCTCGCGGAACTGCTGGCGGTTCCGGGGGATGCCGTCGAGGGCGCGACAAAGGCCCGCCGCCAGGAACTGGCCACACGCCTCGGAGCGCTCGCGGTCCGGGTCGGTGCGTTGGCCGGCGACTCGACGACGTGTGTCGTGTTCCGCCGCCACGGCAGTCCGGGAGAGACGCGCGAGGAGCGCTTGCAGTGGGTGTCCGCGACGACGGCGCTCCAGGTGCGGTCGGGTGGCGTTCGGCTCGGGGCGCAGGCCGAGGAACTCGGCAACGGCTGGTGGTGGGTCGCCGACTGAGCTGATTGCGAACGATCGCATCCGCCCGCTTCCGTCCGGGATCGGAACGTCTACCGTGCAGGACCATGGCGCGCCTCCGCCATGGCCACCGTTCCAATGCACATTGCTCGACTGCTGTTCCTCGCCGGTTTCGCATTGTGGGGTGCTCCCGCGGCCGCCCAACGCGAGATCGCCGTCGCAACCGAAGCCGATTGCCGCCGTCGCGTCGGCGAGTTCGAGGAGTTGTCGCTGCACCAGCCGAACGAAGCCCTGTCGCTCGCCGAGGCGACCTTGGCGAAGGCCGCCGATGCTCCGCGGCCGTTGCGGGCACGGTTGCAGCTGTGCCGCGGCGAACTGCTGATGCGCTGTGGCCGCGCCGACGAGGCGCTGGCCGAACTCCGGGCGCTCGACGCATCCGGGCTCGACGATGCGGTGTTCCAGGCCCGCTTGCAGGTGCGCATCGGCGGGGCCCTGGTCATGCAGGCGCGCGTCGACGAGGCCAATCGCCATCTCGATGCGGCCGCGAAGCTGCTGGCCGACAGTCCGGACGCCGAGACCGAAGCAGCGCTGCTCGGCGTGCAGGGCGTGGTGCTGCAGACGCAGTGCCGGTTCGAGGCGGCGTTGGCGAAGTTCTGCGCGGCGCGCAACCGTGCGGCCGAACTCGGCAAGGAGCACCTCGATGCGCAGTGGCTCTACAACATCGGGATCGTGCAGATGGCCACCGGCGACCGGGCGGGGGCGCGCACGTCGATGGCCACCGCGGCGACCAAGGTGAAGGGCGGGCACATGTTGGCGATGATCCTCGGGGTGCAGGCCGACCTGTTGCCCGAGGGCGCAGACGTCGCCGAACGCCGCCTCTTGCTGGAGCAGGCGCTGGCGATCGAACGCGAGATCGGCTCACGCAGTGGCGAGGCCCTGTTCCATCGGCGGCTCGGCTCGTTGGCGGTCCATGTGCAGGACAACGCGGCGGCGAAGTCGCACTTCGCGCGCAGCCTCGAGTTGACCCGCGCCGTAGGCAACGCCGAGAGCATCGCCAGTTCGCTGGTGGCCCTCGCCGACGTGCACGCGAGCGCTGGCGAGCTTTCGAGCGCGATCGAACTCGGCGAAGAGGCCATGACCCATTGCAGTGATCTGCACATGCCGGCGGTCGAACGCCACGTCACCGGGTCGTTGGCCGAGGTGCACGAAGCCGCGGGCAACTTCTCCCGGGCCCTCGAACTGCAGAAACGTGCCGCCAGCTGCGCCGAACGCATCGCCGACGAGAACCGTTCGCGCGAGGTGGCTCGCATCCGCGCCGACTACGACGCCGAACTGGTCGCCAACCGGCACAAGGTCGAACTGGCCGAGCAGACGATGTTGCGCAACGGCGCCATCGCCGCCGCGGTCGCCGCCCTGGTCGCGCTCGCGTTCGTGGTCCGGGTCCTGCGCCAGAGGGCGCGGCTCATGGGCGCGTTGTCGGTGGCCCTCGAGGACGTGCGTCGCCTGAGCGGGCTCTTGCCGATCTGCATGCACTGCAAGTCGATCCGCGAGAACGACGGCTCGTGGCAGCGGCTCGAGGACTACGTGTCGACGCACTCCGAGGCGAGCTTCACGCACGGCATCTGCCCGCACTGCATGCAGCAGCACTACCCGGACGCGAACGGCTGACGCCCGCGGCGCGTTCGCTCAGCGGTGCACGCCCGGCGCTTCCATGCCGGTCTTCTCGACCCACTCGAGATAGCTGCCCGGATACGCCTTCGCCGCCTTGCCCGTCGCACATTCGCTGACGTCGAGCACGCGGTTGGCGAGGCCGCGCAGGAAGCCGCGGTCGTGCGACACGAACAGCATCGAGCCGTCGAAGTCCGCCAGCGTCTGCACCAGCATCTCCTTGGTCAGCATGTCGAGGTGGTTGGTCGGCTCGTCGAGCACCAGGAAGTTCGGCGGGTCGAACAGCATCAACGCCAGCACGAGGCGCGACTTCTCGCCGCCGGACAGGAACTTGATCAGCTTGTCCTGGTCGTCGCCGCTGAATTGGAACGCGCCCAGCAGCGTGCGTTTCGTGCCGGTCGGCTCCAGGTGGAATTTCTGGTCGACCTGCTCGTACACCGTGAGCTCGGGGTCGAGCAGATCGAGCGCCTGCTGCGCGAAGTAGCCCATCTTGACGCTGCCGAGCTTCACCTGGCCGCCGTCGGGCTGCAGGTGGCCGGCGACCATCTTCAGCAGGGTCGTCTTGCCGGAGCCGTTCTGGCCCATCACGCACCAGCGTTCGCCGCGTTTGATCTCGAAGTCGAGGCCGCGGTAGATCGAGCGCTCGCCGTAGGCCTTCTTGACGCCGAACAGCTTGACCACGTCGTCGCCCGAGCGCGGCGGCTTCTTGAACGCGAACGGCACGACCTCGCGCTTCTTCGGCAGCTCGATCTTCTCGATCTTCTCGATCTTCTTCGCCTTGCTCTGCGCCTGCGCCGCCTTCGCGACGTGGGTGCCGAAGCGGTCGATGAACCGCTGCATCTTGGCGATCATCGCCTGTTGCCGTTCGAACTGGGCCTCGAGCTGGACCGCGCGCACCTTCTGCTCGCGCTCCATGAAGTCGTAGTCGCCCGTGTAGGAGACGAACTGGCCGTTGTCGACGTCGATGATCCGGTCGACGACGCGGTTCATGAAGTCGCGGTCGTGGCACGTCATCAGCACCGCGGCCTTGGTCTGCTGCAGGAACCCTTCGAGCCACAGGATCGACTCGATGTCGAGGTGGTTGGTCGGTTCGTCGAGCAGCAGCACGTCGTTGCTGCCGAGCAGCACCTTGGCCATGCCGACGCGCATCTTCCAACCGCCCGACAACGCCCCGACGTCGCCTTCGATCTGCGCGTCGTTGAAGCCGAGGCCGTGCATCACTTCCTTGGCGCGCGCCTCCAGCTCGTAGCCGCCGAGCGCCTGGTATTCCTCCTGCACCTCGCCGAAGCGGGCCAGGATGCGGTCCATGTCGTCCGCCTTGTCGGGGTCGGCCATGTCGTGGTTGAGCTGCTCCAGTTCGTGGTGCAGTTCGCCGACCTTGCCGCTGCCGGCGATCGCCTCGTCGATCACCGAACGGCCCGACATCTCGCCCATGTCCTGGCGGAAGTAGCCGATCGAAAGCCGCTTGGGCAGCGCGACCTCGCCGTCGTCGGGCTTCTCGTCGCCGACGATCAGGCGGAACACCGTCGACTTGCCCGCACCGTTGGGGCCGGTGAGGCCGACCTTCTCACCTGGGTTGAGCTGCAGCGACGCGTCGACGAACAGGATCTGGTTGCCGTGACGCTTGTTGATGCCGGTCAGCGTGATCATGGGGGGCGAACACCATACCGACTCGCGCGCGGTAGCGTGAGGCGACCCATGGCCGACCTCGACCGGATCGCCCGTTCCCTGCCCGAAGTCGACTGCGGCGTCGCTTGCGCCGGAACCAGCCTGGAGAGCCGGACCTGGAAGGTCGGTGGCAAGGCGTTCCTGTTCGCCTCGCGGAAGGACGTCCGGTTGAAGCTCGACGCGTCGGTCGACGAGGCACGCGCCCGCGGGTTCGCGGTGGGCAAGAACCTGTGGGTGACGCTGCCGCTCGACGCGCTGCCGCCGGAACGGGTCCTGGCGAAGTGGATCGCCGAGAGCCATTCGGCGATGGCGCCGAAGGCGAAGCCGAAGCCGAAGCCGAAGGTCGTCGAGAAGCCCGGGCGCAAGCCGCGCGGCGGGTGACCTTCAGCGCCGCTTGCCGGCGGCGACGCGACCGCCCTGGTGCAGCTGGATCGACTTGCCGTCCTCGCTCCACTCGAGCTTCACCGCGTGGTCGAACGACGCACGGAACTCGCGCCCACCCTGGAACAGCAGCGAGAACGCTTCCTGGCCTTCGGCGTCGCCTTTCGCCTGCAGCTTCTCGCCCATGGCCGTGACGTGCAGCGCCATGCCGACCTCGGGGAAGTCGTAGACGCCGACCATCCCGTCGCGTTGCGTCGCCGGCAGCGCCAGGTCCTTGGCGACGAACTCGGCGATGTCGAGCACCACGCGCACGATCGCTCCCGCGAGCTTCTGGCTGTTGGCGTGTTCGCCGTTGCTGATCACCGCCACGTGCAGGTCGTGCTGCGGCACGTGCAACAGGAACGAGTTGAAGCCGTGGATGCCGCCGCCGTGCATCACGGTCGGCAGTTCGGCGACCGAGCCGGTCATCAGGCCGAAGCCGTAGTGGGTGTCGCGCCCATCGACGACGAGCGGTGTCGTCATCGCCGTGTAGTTCGCCGCGCTGACGACCTTGCCGCCGGCGAGCGCCATCGACCAGCGCACCAGGTCGCCGCCGGTCGACAGCAGCGAACCCGCGGCGTACGGGTGGTTCGGGCTGAGCAGCGCGTCGTTCGCCGGCTTGCCGTCGACGAGCGCGTAACCCTGGGCGCGGTTCTTGATCAGGTCCTGGTTGCTGTCGTAGCGCGTGCGGTGGAGTCCGAGCGGCGTGCACAGTTCGTCGCGGACAAGCTGCGCATAGGGCTTGCCGTGCAGCTTCTCGAGCACCATGCCGAGCAGGAAGTAGCCGGTGTTGTTGTATGCAAAGCCCTTGCCGGGCTCGAACTCGAACGGCTTGCCGGCGACCAGCGCGAGCAGCTCCTTCTGGCCGATGTCGAGCGGCGTCGTCTTCTCCCAGACTTCGCCGAGGTCCGTGTAGCTCGGGATGCCGCTCGAGTGGTTGAGCAGATGGCGGATCGTGACGACCTTGCCTTGCAGCGGGAAGTCGACGAAGCGATCGAGCGGGTCGTCGAGCGTGAGCAGCCCCTTCTCGACCGCGCGCAGGACCAGGGTCGCGGTGAACTGCTTGGTCACCGAGCCGATGCGGAACATCGTTTCGCCATTCGCGGGCGCATCGCTTTCGAGGTCGGCGAAGCCGTAGCCCTTCGCGAGCAGGACCTTGCCCTGCTGCGCGATGCCGACCGAGAAGCCGACGGCGTCGGGTTCTGTGATCCGCTTCTGCACGAGGGCGTCGACGCGCGCTGCCCAGGCGGGATCCTGGGCGATCGACGTGGTCGTGGCGGTGGCGAGAACGAGAACGAGTACGGAGCGGTGGCGCATGCGAGGTTCGGGGCGGCTGCGATCAGCGGACGACGACGTTGCCGTTGTGCGTGTTGACGAGCAGCTTGCCCTTGCCGTCGCCGATGCGGCAGGTGAGCTTGTGCTTCCCGATCGTGGCGTCGACCAGGCGGCTCGGCGGCGTCACGCGGCCGTTGTGGGTCGCGGCTTCGAGCATCGTGCCGCGGCCTTCCGCGAGGGTCAGGTCGACGTCGCCGTTGTGCGTGGTCACCGAGCCGTCGAGCGCGCCGTCGCCGTCGATGCGCACGGCGATGTCGCCGTTGTGGCTCGAGGCCTCGACGAACCCGGAGACCAG
>JAEUHV010000546.1 GCA_016794485.1 Planctomycetota bacterium | reverse complement strand
CCGCCGGGGTCGACCGCGACCGGGCGATGCTGCGGGCGCCGGTCTACTTCGCCGCCAAGGCCGCCGTCGTCCAGCTGGCCCGGTCCCTGGCCGGCGAGGTCGCCAAGGCCGGGCTCACCGTCAACGTGGTCGCCCCCGGCCTGATCCACCACCCGCACAGCCACCAGCCGAGCCAGGCCCGCATGCTGCCGCGCGTTCCCGCCGGTCGGCTCGGCACTCCCGACGACGTCACGGGCCTCGTGCGCTACCTGTTGTCGGACGCCGCCGGCTACGTCACCGGGCAGGTCCTGACCGTCGACGGCGGGCTGCAAGGCTGATCTGCCACAACGCTGGAACGGAAAACTGGTTGCCAGTCGCCCCCGCGGCGCGGTACACGACTTCCTTCCGACACCCTACGCAGGAAGTACGAAGATCGAACCGACGGTCCTATCCCCGACAGGCATTGACCTGTCCCTGCTCGACGTCGATGCAGTCCGCGCCACCGAACGCCTGATCCAGTACCGGTTCGAGGCCTACCTGGTCGGTGGCTGCGTGCGCGACCTGCTGCTCGGTCGCACGCCGAAGGACTACGACATCGCGACGGCCGCAAGGCCGCAGCAGGTCAAGCGCGTGTTCCCGCGCAACAGCCGCATCATCGGTCGCCGCTTCAAGCTGGCGCACCTGCACTTCCACGGCAACACCAAGATCCTGGAGTGCTCGACGTTCCGGCAATCGCCACAGCAGGGCGAGAACGGCGACGACGTGCTGATCACCCGCGACAACGAGTTCGGCACCGCCGAGGAAGACGCGCTGCGCCGCGACTTCACGGTGAACGCGCTGTTCCTCGACCCGACGCGCGACACCATCTACGACTACTGCAACGGCCTGCAGGACGTGCGCGACCGCGTGATCCGCACCATCGGCGATCCGGTGGTCCGCTTCCGCGAGGACCCGGTGCGCATCCTGCGCGCCGCGAAGTTCGCCGGGCGCCTTGGCTTCTCGGTCGAACCCGCGACGCTGCAGGCGATGGCGGAGACCTCCGGCGACCTGGTGCGCTCGGCCCCGCCGCGGCTGCTCGAGGAGATCCTGCGCCTGCTGCGCGGCGGCCACTCGCTCGACAGCTTCCAGTTGCTGCGCGACGTCGGTGCGATCAAGAGCCTCGTGCCGGTGCTGGCCGAGTTCCTCGCCTCCGCCTCGCACGCCGAACGTGTCGACTTCTGGCGACTGCTCGAAGCGCTCGACCACCGCGTGCAGGACGGCCACGTGCCGTGCAATGGCGTGTTGCTCGGCGCCCTGCTGGTCGGCCCGGTACTCGCCAAGGCCGAACGCAATCCGGGCAAGAGCCCGTCGTCGATCGCCGAAGACCTGCTCGGTCCGCTCAGCTTCTCGCTGCGCCTGCCCAAGCGTGACGCCGGTTGCCTGAAGCGGATCTGCGGCGTGCAGCACCGCTTCCTGCAGACCGACGAGCAGAAGCGATTCCGCACCGAAGGCTTCTTGCAGGGCCCGTACTTCCTCGAAGCCCTCGAGTTGTTCGAACTGCGCACGCTGGCGAACGGCGGCGACCTCGCGGTCGTCGACCGGTGGTACGACCTGACGCGCGAAACGTTCCCGGACGGCGTGCCGCCGAGTGCCGACGCCGCGGCCGACGACGAACCGGCCCCGGCCGCGGTGGACGACACCGCGGTCGAGGACGCATCGCTCGAAGAAGACGCCCCGGTCGCCGTTGCCGACGATGCCGCCAACCCGACCGACGAGGCGCCGGTAGCAGACGAGGCGCCCGGCGAAGCGATCGCCGACCATGGCCAACCGGACGACGGCGCCCCCGGCGACGGCGAACCAGGTCGCCGCCGTCGTCGTCGGCGGCGGCGCCGCCGCGGCGGCAGCGGGCGCGACGACGGCCTCGAAGCCGCTGGCCAACGTCCTGACCAGCGCGGCACCGACGACGTCGACGCCACCGCTGCGGACGCCGGCGAACCGGACACCGATGCCGGCGACATCGATGCCCCGGCGTCGCTGCGCACCCCGAAGGCGCAGCACGACTTCGTGCCTCCGGATGGCGCCGAAGACGACAGCGACGTGGATGTCGATGCCGGCGGGCGGGAGGGTTTCGAAACCCTGGCCCCTGCGGAGATCGCCGAACGCGACGCCAAGGCGGGCGACTGGCCGCTGGCGCAGCCCGACCAAACAGACGCGGTGGACGGCGACGGTGGCGGCGACGACGGTGGTCGGCGCCGGCGCCGGCGGCGCCGGCGTCGGCGTGGCGGCGGCGGCGGAGTCGCCCCCGACGGGCAACCGTTCCCGCGCAGCCACGAACCCGCGCCGCACGGCGACGCGGTCGACGGTGAACACCCCCAACATGCGACGGGCGAGGCCTCGGCACAGGCTCCGTTCCACGGCGACGGCGACTTCGAATCCAGCGGCCCAGGCGACGATTCGCCCGTCGATGCGCACGGCCAACCGCCGGAAGCGGCGCCGGCAGAAGGCCAGCAGCCCGATGCCCACGGCGACGACCGCGGCGGACGACGCCGGCGGCGTCGGCGCGGACGCGGGCGGTCCGGCAATGGCGACGGGCAGCACGGTGGCCAACCGCGCGACCAGCACCCACAGCCGCGCCAGCAGTCCCATCCGCAACAACAGCAGCGCCAGCAGCAACAGCGCCAGCAGCAACAACCGCAGCGGCAGCAACCGCAGCCCGGCCCGCGCCACGACCACGACCGTCGCGACCGCAACCGCGGCCGGCACGGGCATCCGCGCGACGTCGACGTCGTGCCGCGCCACCGCGACCGGCGCGGCAAGGTCGACGTGATCGAACCCGAGACGCTCGACCTGTCCGCGTTCGACGTCGAACTCGATCCCAAGCGGGTGCCGACGTTCGGCTCGATCGTCGAAGGCAAGGGCAGGCCGAAGAAGCGCTCGCCGCGGGTGCCAGAGGACGGTGTCGACGACTACAAGCCACCGCCCCCGCCGGGCAGCGACCTCGGTCCGTCGGCGCCACCGCCGCCGCCACCCGACGACACGCCGGACTCGTTCGGCGACTGGTGATGCCGTGACCAAGAAGGCGAAGGTCACCACCGCGACGCTGCGCGCCATGAAGGGCGCGCAGCAACGCATCAGCGCCCTGACCGCGTACGACTTCACGTTCGCCAGCCTGCTCGACGAGGCCGGCGTCGACGTCGTGCTCGTCGGCGACTCGGTCGCAACGGTCGTGCAAGGCCGCGACACGACCGTGCCGGTGACGATGGACCAGATGGTCTACCACTGCGAACTGGTCGGCCGCGCCGTGCAGCGCGCGCTGGTGGTCGGCGACCTGCCGTTCCTGAGCTACCAGGTCAGCGCCGAAGACGCGCTGCGCAACGCCGGCCGCTTGCTGAAGGAAGGACTCGCCGAGGCGGTCAAGCTCGAAGGCGGCGCCGAGTTCGCGCCCACCGTCGCGCGCCTCGTCACTGCGGGCATCCCGGTGATGGGCCACATCGGCCTCACGCCGCAGAGCATCCACCAGTTCGGCAGCTACCGCGCGCGCGGTCAGGACGCCGCCGAACGGGCCCGCATCGTCGCCGACGCGCGCGCCCTCGAGGCCGCCGGGGCGTTCGCGATGGTGCTCGAGAAGGTGCCCTCCGACCTCGGCCACGAAGTCGCCGCCGCAGTGGCGATCCCGGTGATCGGCATCGGCGCCGGTCCCCTGGTCGACGGCCAGGTGCTGGTCACGCACGACATGCTCGGCCTGTTCACGCGATTCCGGCCGCGCTTCGTGCGCCGCTACCGCGAACTCGGCCAGGAGATCGGCGCGGCGGTGCGGCAGTACTGCCAGGACGTGCAGCAGGGTTCGTTCCCGAACGCCGACGAGAGCTACTGACGAGCCAGGGGCGAACGGCATC
>JAEUHV010000501.1 GCA_016794485.1 Planctomycetota bacterium | reverse complement strand
CATCGTGCGGCTGTGGTCGCTGCCCGGCCGCGAGCCGTTCGGCGAACTGAAGGGCCACAAGGGCCCGATCACGTCGGTGCGCTTTTCTGCCGACAGCCAGTTCGTGCTGACGACGAGCGACGACCGCACCGCGCGGTTGTGGCGCCGCGACGGCTCGGCCGTCCACACCCTGCATGCCAACCAACCGCTGCGTTCCGGCGCCTTCTCCCGAGACGGGACGACGGTGCTGACCTGCGGCACGGGCAGCAAGAGCCAGGCGGCGTTGTGGCAAACAACCGATGGCACCGCACTGCTGCACTTCACCGGCCACAACGGCGACATCGACCAAGGCTGCTTCGCCCCCGACGGCGGCATGGTCGCCACCACGGCGCGCGACGGACGGGTATGCCTGTGGCCCACGGATCCTGTGCCGGTCGCCCGCCGTCTACTCCCAAGCTCTGCCCCCGCCGGGTCCACCACCCCCGGCAGATGAACCGCCTGCTGCCTCCCGCCTGAACCCGAGCTCGCCATGAACCCTGCACCTCGCGTAACGAAAGCCCTGCTCGCCGGGCTCCTGCTCGGCCCGCTCGCCCTGGCCCAGGTCCCGACCGACCCGCCGCCGTGGTGGGGCAAGGCCGACAACCAGACCGTCAGCCTCTACTGGAACTTCGACACCGGGCTCACGCCCACGTTCGCCGTCGTTCCGGCCTGGTACAACCCGGCCGTCACCGTGTTCGCCAACAGCGGCCCGCTGTCGTTGATCCCGGCCGTCTCCGGCAATGCGCTCGGCATCCTCGGCAACGGCACGACGCGTGCTGCCAGCGCCGACCTCACGGTCGACAACGACCCGTATCCGGACTGGATCAAGATTTTCTGGTTCCAGTTCGACGTGCTCGAAGGAACGAGCGGCTCGGTGGTTAGCGAGATCGAGAAGAGCCTCGGCTACGACCGCGCGATCGTCGCCGAGAAGAGCGCCTCGCTCGGCAACGGCTGGGACCGCGTCACCGTGCAGGCGCAGCTCGTGCCGCAGCCCGACGACGAAGGCATCGACTGGTCGTTCCTGAGCACCGGTGCTTCGGTGGCGATCGACAACCTGTTCGTCAACAGCAAGTGCGTCAAGCCAGGTCCCGACGAGACCGGCGACGCGATGGGCGACGTCGAGAACCGCCAGGACGTCTCGGCGGCCCTCGGCGGAGCCCGCGCCCGGGGCGTGGCGGTGACGCAGGTGCCGGGCGGTGCGTTGGCGCGCACCTACTGGGTCAGCAAGTCCGGTTCCGGTAGCGGCACGAACCACGAACTGGTGCGCCTCGACCTCAGCGGCCCGAGCCCGATCGCGATCGGCAGCACGGTCCTGGCCGCATCGACGACCACGGTGCCACAAGGCCCGGGCGACCTGGCCGTCGAGACCACCACCAACGCCGCCGGCGTCATCACGCAGCAGATCGTGTGGGCGCTCATCGATCTGCGCGCAACCGGCGGCGTGCTGACGCTGCAGGGCGTCGACGCAGCCACCGGCACTTCGCAACTGCTGCCGATCCCGGCGTTCCCGTCGGTCGCCGTGGTACCGGCCCTGACCCAGACACTGGGCCTGACCTACGATCCGCACGGCAACGGCGGCCTCGGTTCGTTCTGGATCTCGTTCAACGACGCGGGCGGCACCGGCCGCATGCGCGAGTTCGCGCGCAGCAACGGCGCACCGCTCGAGACCCATTCGATCCCGTCCGGCTGCGCCGGCCTCGCCTACGACGACACGCTCGGCAACTTCTACGGCTTCTCGAACACGCCGCTGCCGACGCCGCAGGGCCAGATCCAGGTGAACGGCTTCGAGTGGTCGGGCTACGACTTCCAGCCGACCGGCAACCGGTTCTGCGGCGACCTGACGCTCGGGTTCGGCCAGCGCGGCGGCCAGGCGACGGGACTCGAGGTCTACCGTCGGCGCGTGCCGGGCCAGCTGCGGGCGCCGCTGACGATGGCGTGCGTGGCGACCACGGACGCCGGCACTCCGGCAGAGACCCAGTGGATCTACGAGCTGTCGGGGCCGTTCGGTTTCGGCTACAGCGTGCTCGGCCGCTGCGGCATGAACAACGGGCCGGCGTTCGTGAACACGCCGAACTTCGAAGTCACCCTCGACGGGGTGCCGAACTCGCTGTTCGCACTGTTGTTCGTCGGCTTCAGCAACTCGACGTCGGCGATCGGTCCACTGCCGTTCGACCTGCAGCCGCTGCTCGGCTGGGAAGAGAGCATCCTGTCGGTCTCGCCCGACGTGTCGTCGCCGCTGCTGCTGCCGACCACGA
Organism: Planctomycetota bacterium; assembly: GCA_016794485.1. Lineage (GTDB taxonomy): Bacteria > Planctomycetota > UBA1135 > UBA1135 > UBA2386 > UBA2386. The sequence continues at coordinate 4,524 of JAEUHV010000501.1, read as the reverse complement.
CGGGCCGCTTCGTGCAGCCGGTACCGATCCCGAACAATCCAGCGCTCGGCTACGCACCGATCTACTTCCAGTGGCTGGTGCTCGACTCGAGCATCACCGGCTTCTTCGCGATGACGCAAGCCGGCAAGACCGTGATCTACCCGTAGCCAGAGTCAGTCGCCGCGAATCCGGCGCAGCACCGCGCGCGCCGTCGCCGACAGGCCGTCGGCCCCGGCGAGCGCCTCGAGTCGGCGCTGCACGAGCGTCGCGGCGAACAGCTCGGCGCGCCCGGCGGCGTCGAGGTCGAAGAAGGCCGGATGGAAGCGCAGCGGACCCGAGGCACTTGCGGAACGGTGGGCCGAGGTCGCGGCGGCGACGAGGCGTTCGTGGTCGCGGTTCATGCCATCTCCAGATCGAGGTCGATGCCGGCGCGGCGCAGGCAATCGGCGAGCAGCTTGCGGGCGCGCGCGATGTTCTGCAGGAAGGTGTTGGGGCGCATCGCCAGGCGCTCGGCCAGCGTGTGGTCGTCGTGGGCCCCGTCCTCGGCCAGTCGCACGTCGATCGCCGCGCGGGGTTGCGCCGGCAGCTTGTCGCGACACCGCGCGAACGCCGTGCGCACGGCGGAATCGGGCACGTTCGCCGGTTCGACCACGGGCTCGAGTTCCCCACCGTCGTGGAGCGCCGTGCTCGCCAGGCGATGTCGCTTCGCCTCGTCGAGCGCCAGGTTGCGGGCCATGCGCGCCGCGAGCCGCAGCAACCCGTCCGGTCGGCCGTCGCCGCGGCATCGCGGCGCCACTTGCCAGACGCGCAGCAGTGCTTCCTGCAGCACCGCCTCGGTGTCGACCATGGTCGCGAAACGCCGCAGCCCGCGCCGCAGCGGCAGTTCGCAGCGGGCGAGCCAGCGGGCGAACGCGTCGCCGTCACCGGCGGCGATGGCGGCGAGTTCGACGTCGCTGTCGGCCTTCGGGCTCATGCGATCGGTACGACCTCCGCGTGCATCGCGAGACCGAGGCGCAGCGCGACCGGCGACACCGGCAGCAGCCCCGCGCCGTCGACCACCAGCCGCACCGTGAGCCCGGGGGCCACCGGGCCACCCACCGTACTGCGGGCCTTTTCCACCCTGGCCGTGCACTCGCTGCCGTCGGCGAACACGAGCACGACGCGATCGGGCAGGCGCCATTCGACCATGCCGGTGATGTCGAACACCCACTCCCGCACGCTGCGCGTGCGCAGGCTCGCCGCGACCGCGGGCACGGACTCGGCCGGAGACAGCGCCCGCTTGCGCTTCTCGGCAGGTGCGGGCTGCTTCAGGGTCTCGTGCTCCTTGTCCTGCACCCGGAACCGCTGGCCGGCCGGCGCCGGGCAGGCCGGAGCCACCTCGCACGAGAAGCCGATCGCATCAGCCGATGCGGCCGCGACCATCGCCGGCCGCAGACCGAGCCCGGCGCACGACATGCCGTGCGGCAGCGCGTGCGGCATCGCCACCACGCGCCGCGGCTGCTGCGGATCGACGCCGACCCGTTCGTCGATCGCGAGCCACGACGTCGCCCGCGTCGCGAGGCCGAACGACATCCCGAGCCGCTCGATGGTCGCAACCGTGCCGGCCACGTCACCGCCACCGGCGAGCTGCGCCTCCAGGTCTTCGATCCACTCACGGCCACACAGGCGCGACACCGCCGCAGCACCGGCGCCGCGTTCGCTCGCCGCCACGGACAGTTCGCGCCGGAACGGCCCCGCCGCGGTCACGCCGGTCACCACGACGTCGCCTCCCTCCGGACGCAACTGCAAGGCCAGCCGCACCGGGGCGCCGGCGAACAGGTCCGGTAGCGCCCGCGGATGCACGCCACGCACCGCCGAACCACCGACTGCGAGTCCCGTGACCAACGGGGCCACCGTGCGCGCCAGCAACCGCTGCACGGCCGGGGCCGGATCCTCGTCGAGTCCGACCAGCACTTCGAGCCCATGCCCAGCCCGTGCGGCGCTGCGCGTCAGCGAACGGTTCGGCGCCGAACCGACCCCGACCACGTGCACTCGCGATGACGCCGGCAGGTGGTGCAGGATCGCCGCGGTGATCTCGGCTTCGAAGCCGATCTGCCCGTCCGTGACCAACACCACCTGCCGCTGCGCCCCGTCGCGCAGGGGCTGCAGCGCGGCGAGGATCGCCGCGCGCATCTCGGTGCCGCCACTGGCTTGCAGCGCCGCGAGCCACTTCAGGGCCGCGTCGCGGTTGCCTTCGGTGGCGAAGCAGGGCGCGCCGAGCCACGGCCGCGGCCGGTCGGCGAACGCGACCAGTTCGAGCCGATCGGCAGGGGTCAACGAACGCACCAGCGCCGCGGTGATCGCCTGCGCGGCCGCCAAGGGCTGGCCCTGCATCGAACCACTGATGTCGAGCAGCACGACGAGGTCGCGCGGCATGCCGACGACCGGCGCCTGCTGCGGCGGCACCAGGGTCAACAGGCCGTGGGCCTCCGCCGCGAGCGCGCCGGCGGCCGGCCGGGCGCACTGCACCGCGGCCCCCACCCCCGGACTCGCGACCTGCCAGCGCACGACGACATCGCGATCGAGCGGCGCATCCACGATGTGGACCACGGGGCGGGCACCCGAGGTGTCGACGCGCAGTGCATGCGACGGCGACCGGACCACACCGCCGACCGCGAGGTCGTCGTCGACGTGCAGTTCGACCTGCAACCGCACCGCCAGCGCCCCATCGGCAACCGGCACGTCGATGCGGACGGCATCGGGCACGCGACCCGGCCCACCCTGGTACCGCGGCGCGACCGTGGTCGGGAAGCGCCAGTCCCACCCACCGTCGTGCCACGCCAGCATCTGGTCGACGTCGATCTCGGCTTGCACCGAAGCACCGGCCGGCACGTTGCCGAGTTCCTGCGCGAACAACGCACTGCGCTCCTGTTCCAGCAAGCCGGCAGTGTGGCCTTCCGCCAAGGCTTGCTCGAACCGGTCGCGCGCGACGGCGCGCCGTTCGATCGCGCCTTCGATGCGGCGGTCGCCGAGAGTGAACGCAAATCCGGCGACCGCGGCCTCGGCAGGCAGCGGTAGCAGGTAGCGCACCTGCAGGACTTCGGCGTACGGATTGGCGAAGGTCTGCACGACCTTGACCGTCGCGAGCCCACCGGATGCGCGCACGGACAGCCGCGTCGAGCGCAGCGGCAAGGCTCGGCCATCGACGGTCACGAGGTGGCCACCACAGGACGGAAGGTCGGCGGAAACTGGCAACGGGATCGAAGTCATACGGGTCGGGCTCCGGGAAGGGGAACTGCCGCCCTCACGACCGGCGCGTTTCGCCGTGACAGGGATTCCCGGAAAACCGCGGCGCCGATGCCTACTTGCCGCCCGCGTCCTTCGGCTTTTCGTCCTTGCCGTCGGCACCCTTGGCCTCCGCCGCCGCCTTGGCCAGGCGCTTCTCGCGTTCCACGTGCAGCTTCGACTCCTTCTTGTGGAACACGAACTCGACCTCGGTGTCGAACGGCGGCAGCAACGGCGTCATCCACCAGTTCTGGTCGTCGCGCGCGTTGTCGTGCGCCATCGTCGCGAGGTGGTTGTCGGGGCTCAGGTAGCAGATGCTGACCAGGTTGCCCTCCATGTCGGCGACGTAGACCTCGGGGTCGTTCTTGTAGAGCCGCGCCATGCGGCCGCCGAGGAACACCCACCGCGCGCCTTCGATCTCCTTCTGCGTCGACAGGTCCATGATCAGGTCCTCGACGCAGTGCTCGACGGGTTTGCCGTCGGCGCCCTTCCACCGCACCGTCATCCACAACGGCGTCCCGCTCGGCGGCGTCACGATGAGCGGGTCGACGCCCTTCTGCACTTCCTCGAGCGTCGGCGCCGGCTTCTTCTCCTCGTAGGTCGCGTTCTTGCCCGGCGTCATGCCGAGCATCAGCAGCGCCGCGTTCATCACGCTGGGCTTGCTGCGCGTGACGAACAACGCCTCGTGCCGTTTGCCCTTCTTGTGGATCAACAGGTACTCGACCGGATCGCGCGGGCTGTTGACGGTCGCGGGCACCGACACCGTCTCGGCCTTGGTGTCGAACACGATGCCTTCCTTCTTGAACTGCTCCATCACTTCGGCGAGCACCTTGTCGGCGTCCTGCGGGGCCTGCTGCGGCTGCGCCTGGCAGCCGACGGGCGCGAGCACGGACACGAGACCGAGGACGATCGGCAGCAGCTTCATCGGGAACTCTCTGGAGCAGGGGTCGGCAGGTCGGACAGAAGGGAATGGTCGTGGCCGGCGAACTCGCGCACCAGCGCGGCGTGGCGATGCGCGGCGGCAATGTCACCACGTGCGGTCGCATCGCGCCAGCGGCACCAGTGCGGCAACGCCGCCAGCGCCGCCCACGGATCCACACCCGCCGCCGGGTTGCGTTCGCCGAGGAAGACACGGGCGTGGCGCCGGTGTTCGGGCAGGCGCAGCAACTCCGCCCGGGCCCGTTCGGCCGCGGACGCGGCGTCGAGGAACGCGCCTCGGCCGATCGCTGCGCGGGCGGCGAACAGGTGCGCCGCACCGGCCGCCGCCGCGGAGCCCGCGTG
>JAEUHV010000489.1 GCA_016794485.1 Planctomycetota bacterium | reverse complement strand
ACGTTCGCGTCGGCAGTCAGGCGCAGTGCCACGCCGGGCAGGTGCTCCAGGAAGAAGCGGCCCTGCTCGTCGGTGGTGGTGCGATGCTCGAGGCCGCCGAACATGCCGTTGCCGGGACCGCCGGGCCCGCCGGGACCGCCGCGGCCACCGCGCGCACCGGCGCTACTCGCAGGTGCGGCGTTGCCTGGGGCGGCGTTGTTGCCGCGGCCCATGCTGCGCACGACGACCTCCACCTTGGCCAGCGGCTGTTCGCGCACGTTGCGCACGATGCCGGCGAGTTCGTAGCCCGGGCCGAGCCGGATGTCGTCGACGTCGACGACCAGATCCTCTTCCACCGCGAACGTCGACGAACGGCCTTCCGTGTGTCGCTTCGCGGTCGCCGTCAGCGACCAATCGCCCGCAGGCAGGTGCGGCCGCAGGTAGAACCCGTTCACGTCGGTGACGAACGGCGGCAGCAGGCGTTCGCGATCGCGGACGAACCGCAGCGGGTTGCCGTTCTCGGGCGAGAGCCGCAGTTCGGCGTTGGCGATGCCGTTGCCGTCGAGGTCGGTGACCCGGCCGCGGGCCTGGCCACCGGTCTGCAGGACCAGATCGCCGAGGTCGACTTCGGTTCCGACCGCGCCGAGGTCCTTGTCGAACTGGCCCAACGCGTACTTGTCGTGGGCCACCTGCAGCACGATGCGCAGGTTGCGGAACGTCTGGCCTTGGAACGCGAAGCGCCCTTGTTCGTCGGTGCGCACGGGGTCGGGCACTCGCCGTTGGCGCGCGCCAGGTCCGCCGCCTTGACCACCGCGTCCGTTCGGCCCGCCGCGGCTGAAGTCGAGCCAGACCGAGGCGCCGGGCACCGGGGCGGTGAACTTGTCGACGACGCGGCCGCGTAGCACGACCTCGACCCGTTCTTCCGCGGCGGCGGGATCGGCACCCATCGCGATCTCGGTGCGATCGACGGCTTCACCGCCGGAGGCCACGCTGGCGTCCATCACCGCGGAGTCGTCGGCGACCTCGACTTCGTCGGTGGTCTTCCAGCGACCGATCGGGGTCTCGTCATCGGCCAGCCACTGCGGCAGCAGGACGGCGCCGGCAGTGAGGAGCAGCAAGGTGCCGACGAGCAGCGTGAGGGTGTGTTTCTGCATGCGGTGCGCCCGCAAGCAGCGGGCTTCCAAGGCGCGCAGGTTACGGCGACTCGAAGGGCGCGCCGCCAGGCGACCGCGTAACAGCCTTGCACATGTGCGTCGCTGCGGTGGGTCGCCGCATCACGGACCGAGCACGAGCGTCGTCGGAACGGTGGCACCGAGCACGCCGTCCTGGGCGACGAACACCACTTGCACCGAAGCTGTCACCGGGACTCCGTAGCCGGGATTCACCAACGCCAACGGCATGTTCCCAGCCGCGTCGAATGGCACCGCGACCAGGATCGGGCTCGTGAGCAGCGAGTTTGCGATTGCCAGCGTCTGCTCGAAACCCGGCACTGCGAGCAGCGTGGTTCCGGGCTGGGCGCCGAACTGGAAGGCGACCACGCCGATGCCGTTCGCCGGACCCTGCCCCGCGAGCAGCGAGAACGGTCCGGACGGGATCGGGCTCGGGCCCGAGTGCCCGAGGGTCGCCGCCGACGTCGCGTAGCCGTGCAACTCGTTCACTGCGGCGTAGTCGGTGGCATGCACGAACATGCGGCCGTTCGCCGGTTGGAACGGCTCGAATTCGCCTCCGCCCGATCCGGCCACGAACTGCACCATCGTCGGCGACAGCCCCGAGCTCGAATAGCCGGCGATCGAGGCGCCGAGCCACGGGATTGGCCCCTGCACGTCGCTGATCTCGCCGACGCGGTTGTTCCACCAGTCGACGAAGTGCAGGTCGCCGTCGTCGTCGAACGCGAAGTCGGCGACGGCGTCGAGACCGGTCAGGACCGTCTGCGCGTCGGCCAGCCCGAGCGTGGTGCCGAGCAGCAGGGCCTGGTCGACGACCGGCCGCGGGAAGCGCAGCACCGAGACGGTTCCGGGCAGCGGCGGCCACCCGGCGTAGCCTGGCGCGTAGTAGACGTCACCGTTCGGTGCTACGGCGACCGGGCCCGACGCGCCCGGAATCTGCGCCAGGTGCCGCGTGGTACCGTTGGTGAGGTCGAGTGCGACGATGTCACCGTCGGGCGACGCGAAGCCGCCGAGCCGCGCCGAGACGAACGCCTCGGTCGGCGACCGGAGCGCAACGTCGTAGTCGTAGCGGATGTTCGCCAACGGCGCCGTCGCAGGCGGTCCCTGCAGCGGCAGCAGCCACACCACGTCGTTGGCGCCCGCGCCGCCGACCTGGGTGAGTCCGAACAGGACGTGGTTCGGTGCAACGAACTGCAGGAACGAACCGAACACGGTGCCGGTCGTGGTCAGCAGCACTTGCGGCGGCTGGCCGTTCGGGGTGAACGACACGCTGCCACCGCCGAACGTGACGAGTCCGCCGGGCACGACATGCGCGAGGCTGGCGTTGGCGGCCAACGCCAGCGGACTGTTCGTCAGGCCCTCGTGGACCTGTTGGGCTGCGAGCGGAACCGGCAGCGCGGCTGCGGCAGCGAGGGCGAAGGAACGGGGGAAGGCGAGGCCGCGCAGAAGCGGCGCCCGCCCGGACGGAACCAGGGCGTACGACATCGTCGTCCTTCGGTGTCTAGCGCACCGAATGGAGAACCGAGAACAGCCTTGCGGCCGGCCTTGTGCGGGTGTTCTGGCTTTCGGATCGACCTACTGGTCCGCCTTCCCACCGGTCCGACACGGACCGGAAGTGGCATTTGGACGTTCGTCCCCGATGACAGCTGCGGGACAGCGCCGGATTCACACCGGACTTCCCCGCGACAGGGCGACGGCAAGCTACGGCGCCGCGGGCGGGCCGCAAGCCCGCGCCGGGCTCCATTGCCACAATCTCGCCGATGGTGGCCGCCCCGGGGCTTGCCCAAGCCGCGTCCTGGCCCGAATACTCCGCCAGCGCCGCCGGGGTCCCGTCCCTTGGACCAGCGGCATCTCCCCTCCGTCGTCCGGCATGCCGCTGCACTCGTTGGCCGAAGCCCGTGCGTTCGTCGTCGCCGCAGGTGTCAACCTGTTCGGTGTGGTCGACTGCGCGCGCTTCGATGCCGCCGAGACCCGGGAACGTCGGCTGGGTGCGTGTTCGCCCCGCAGTGGCACGGCCTTGGTGCTCGCGACCGGTGGCCGCGCCTTCGCGCGGCAGTGGCGGCGCTGGCCGGGTGGGCCGGCCCACACCGCGTCGACGGTGGCGGCCTACGTGACGTCGGTCGCGGAAGATCTGGGCCGGGCGCTGCACGAGGGTGGCGTGCACAACCGCGTGCTCACGTTCGCCGGCGGGGTGCGCGTGCACAGCGGGCGACTTGGCGAGGCGGCCGGGTTCGGAGTCGTGTCCCCGGTGTCGGGGTTGCTGCTGCATCCGGAGTTCGGGCCCTGGGTGCGCATCCGGGCTGCAGTGCTTTGCGACGGCAAACCGTTCGGCGAGGTCGCCGACGTGCCGCAGGCGGAAGGCTTCCAGCCGTGTTGTCGCTGCGCGAAGCCCTGCGTCAGTGCGTGCCCGGTGTCGGTCCACGACGGCCTCGGCAACCACGATCTGCATCGTTGCGGCAGCCATCGCGCGGTTGGTGGGTGCGACACCGGGTGCGCCAGCCGCGCCGCCTGTCCCCTCGGCAGTGAACATCGCGACCTCGACGGGGAAGACGTGCACCGTCACACCTACGAACTGGTGTCGTTGCAGCGGTGGCTCGGCCACGGCGTCTGGCGCGTGGTGCCGCCGGCGTGGCGTGGCGGCCCACTGCCGTCGTGACTCGCCATCGGCGTTAGGGGTTTTCCCTACGCAGTCGACGGGCGCGCGAGGTCGATCGTGGAGGGTCTTTCCTACGACCAGGAGTCATTGCATGCGCCATCTCTTCACGCTCGTTCCGCTGATGCTCGCCGCCGGTCTCGTCGCCCAGGACGACAAGGCCAAGAAGTTCGAAATCACCCCGGAAGTCCAGGCCCAGATCGACACCTGGAAGAAGACCGTCGCCGGCTGGACCACCGACAAGGCGATCGTGGGA
>JAEUHV010000481.1 GCA_016794485.1 Planctomycetota bacterium | reverse complement strand
AGTCGACGTGGTCGTGCAGCAACGGCTCGAGCAAGCCGAGGAACTCGGCCTCGGGTTGCAGCGAGCAGCCGATGCGCGGCGCGGTCACGACGAACGCGTGTAGAAGAACAGGAACCGGCGGGCCGCCGGCGGCACGTTGCCGCGGCCACAGGCGAACATCGACTCGTTGGTCTTGCCATCGGCGCCGACGATCTCCGACCCGCAGCCGAAGGCACGGCCCCAAAGGCTGCCCGGCACCGGCGCGTTGCCCAGCTCGCGCCGGCAGGCTTCGGCCGCCGCCTGCAGCCGCTCGGCCCGGACCGCAGCGGGCCACGACGGCGCCATGCACTGGACCAAGGCCGCAGCCCGGAACAGGATCGGGTCGCTCGGCACCGGTCCACCGTCGCTCCACTTCGTCAGTGCCGCGAACGTCTCCGCGGGCAGCCGATCGCGCACGCGCTGCGCCAGCACGTCGAGCCCACCGGCGTGGATCTGGAACCCCGCCGCCGACGCCGCATCGAGCGCTTCGAGGAAGTCGGTGCGGTCGTCGCGCCGTGGAGCCGGTGGCGCAGCGACCGGCGTCGCGCGCGCGCACGACAGGACACCGCCATCGCCCGCCGCCACGTCGACCACGAGCAGCATCGGCGTGCCCACGACGGCGACGTCGCCGAGCACAGCCCGCACGTCCTTCAGCGGCGCACACACTGGCACGCCCTGCGCCGCCATCGGCATCTTTCCCGCCGGCGTCGAGACCAGCCAGGAACCCAACCAGCTGCCCCATTCGAAGCGCTGCCGTTCCTCCTCCGGCACGACGAACACCAGCAGCGGCTTGCCCTGTTCGAGCGCCCGCTTCGCCTGCTCGCGCACCAGCGGGCCGCGCGCCGGCCCGGCCACTCCCGCCGGATCCTGGATCGCGTATGCGGCGCGCAACCACTCGGGAGCAGCACCCGCCGCGGCGAAGCCGAGCGAAGCACCGAGGAACGAACGGCGATCGATGGTGTCCATGTTCACTTCCTCACCGCCCAGAGGTCGAGGAAGCGTTCGCACAGTGGCGGCACGACGCCCATGCCGCAGCCGATCATGCTCGCCCGCTCCTTCTCCGCCTCGGTCGGATCCTCATAGGTCTCGCCGCAGCCACCCGTCGCAAGCCAGCGGGAGCCGGGCACGCGCTGCTTCACGACGACCTGTTCGATCGCGGCCGTGAGCCCATCGAGCACGCGCTTGCGGTTCGTCTCGTCGAGATCGGCCGCGCCCCGCCGCACTTCGGCAGCCGCACGCACCACCAGCTCCGGCGATGCCCCAGCACCGGTGGCCAGCCACTTCGCCAGCTGCGCCTTCTGCGTGTCGTCGAGGCGCGCCATCGTCGCCTTGGCCACGCTCGCGACGTTCGCGCCGTGGCGGTTCATGCCGTCCTGCACCGCGGTGGTGATCTTCGCGAGTCCGGCGGTGATGAGCGAGGTCACCGCCGCAATCTGCTCGGGCTGCGGCTCGCCGCGGTCGTTCATCGCCTGCGGTGGCGATTCGAGTTCGAGGTGGATCGGCGTCACCTTGGGTGGCGGCGCATCCCGTTCTCCTACCTTTGCCACGTCGAGCACCACGAAGTACGGCACGCCCTCCGGCAGTTTCGCCCCGGTCGCCTTCACGACTTCGGCCAGGCTCGCACAGGCGAGCTCGCCCATGGCCACCGTGTGCAGCGCCGAAGGCCCACCATGGGTCAACCACGCGCCGCACCATTGCCCGCGCGAATACCGGTCCGGCACCACGTGCTCCGGCGCCACGAACACGAACAACGGCTTGCCGTTCGCCTGCGCCCGCTGGATCGCTTCGCGCAGCTGCGGCAGGCGATCGGGTTCGTCCGGACCTTGTGGATCCTGCGGTGCCATCGCCGCCATCAGCCAATCGGGAGCCGCCGCGAAGCCCGACGCCGCGAACAACGAACCGAGGAACGAACGGCGGTCGAAGATGGTCATGCGGAGGGGTGCGGCCAACGGCATCGGCGTGCAGCGGTTCCCGGCTGGTGTCGTGGCGATGCGATCGTCGCCTCGACCCCGCTCAATCGCCAGCCGTCCAGAACTCGAGGAACTGCATGCACACGTCGCCGACGTAGCCCATGCCGCAGCCGTACCGGCGGATCACGAACCGGTCGCGGAACTCCTCTTCGGTGAGCTTGCCGTCCTTCACCTCGGCACGAGCCTTCGCCTCTGCTGCCATCCGATCCGCTTCGGCGCGCGCCTCGGCTTCGACCTCCGCCTTGGTGGCATGCACGAACTCCGTGGAACAGCGACGCCACTCCTGCCACCTTGCCCCCGCCATCGGACCACGCCACCTTGCGAGCAGGGCATCGCGCAACTTGCGCACCTTGTCACCCGGCAGTTCGGGCAGTGCGGCGAAGCGACGCAGGATCTCTGCAGCCCCGGATGCCAGAACTTCCGCCGGCGGCAACGGCGCCGACGCATCGACGATCCACGCGTCGATCATCTGGCGTTGCGCCGCGGTGAGTCGGCGAACTGCCGCAGCGGCTGCCGCATCCAACGACAGACCGTGCCCTTCGGCGCCGGCGAGCAGCGCCGGCCGCATCGCCTGCAGGCCTTCGCGCTTCGTCTTGGCCCCGCTGTCGCGACTGCTCGCTCGTCCACTCGGCACGATCGGCAAGCTGCATTCGATCGGGGTGGTGCGGGCAATCGGGTTCGCGCTCGTCCCACCGACATCCGCGAGCACGAACAACGGAGCGCCTTCGAACGGCTTGCCCGCCACCTGGCCGAACTCCGCCGTCGTCGCACACGCGAACTCGCAGCTCGCGAGCAGCCACGACGAGTCGTAGTGCCACGTGGTCAGCATCGCCCCGAACCACTTGCCGCGCACGTCGCGGTCGTTCTGGTCTGGAACCACCATCACCAGCAGCGGCTTCTGGTCCTTGCGTGCCCGCTCGATCGCCGCGCGCAGCTGCTGCAGACGCCACGTCGACACCGACTCCTGGATCGCGAACGCGCGCGCCAGCCACTCCGGCATCGACGCAGTCGCGGCGAGGCCGAACGACGCACCGAGGAACGAACGACGGTCGAACTCTGCCATGCGGACTTCCAATGACGACCCGACCAACGTAGCCGAACCGCTACCGGTTCGCCTTCTTCGCCGCGAGCAGAGCTTCGACCTTCGCCACGACGTCCTCCGGGTCGGGCCAGCCGCCGCCGAGCAGGCGCGTAAGCACGTTGCCGCCCCGGCTCGCGACCACCTGCCCGTCGACCACCACGTCGAACTGGCCGGGTGCGCCAGCCTTCCGCGTCACGCGAACGTCGAGTTCGTCTTCGAGGTACGCGGCGAGACCCGCCGCGCGTGGCCCGAACCCTCAAGACGTGCAGTGCAGGATCGTGATGTCCATGCGCCGTTCATCGGCCATGGCCCCGAGCCTCGTCAACCCGGAACTTCCCGCGCCGATGCCGGATCGCGAGCACGGTGCCGAGCGCGATCGTGCCAGCGCGCCCCAGGTTCGGCCACAGCCCGCCGCCGGCGTCACCGGCGACTCCGGTCACCGTCCACGCCGCGTTCATCACCGCGTGCAGCGTGATCGTCGTCCACAGATTGCCGTCGAACGCGCGCACCAGCCACGCGTACCAGAGACCACCCGCGAAGGTCGCCGCGAAGATGCCGTAGTGCCCCCCGTGCCAGGCCGCGTCCCAGGGCACGTGCACCGAACCGAACACCGCCGCGGCCGCCACCGCGATCGGCCAGAACGGCAACCCGCCGCCGCGCGTGGGGATGCCGACCAGCACGGCCCGGAAGAACAGTTCCTCGACGAGCGGCGCCAGCAACACGCCGCGCACGATGCCGAAGTCGCAGCGGAACGTCGTCGCACCGAGCACTCCCTGCAGCAGCATCGGCAGGCCGGCGACGACACCGAACGTGACGCCGAGGCGCAGTCCGCCGCGCAACCCGAGTCCGTCGAACACACGACCGGGGCCCCATGCGATGCGCGCTGCCACCCAACACGCGACCAGGATCCAGATCGAGTAGTCCAGGCCGCGAACCGCCGGGGGCACGCCGCACGCATCGAGCCAGCGATGCACCGCGACGTACGGTTCGAAGCTGCCACGCAATCGCGCCAGCAGGAACACGGCCAGCGCCACGCCGACCGCGACCAGGGCCCGCCGCCGTTCGCCGCTCATTGCCGACCCAGCCGCGCGTTCTCCGGCCGCGACCAACGCCGCGAGAACGCGAGTTTGCCGTCGCGTTGCCGCAACCGGCGGAAGCCGAGCAGGTGGAAGATCTCGGTGACGAACCAGCGCGCGACGATCGGGTTGGCCAGGATCGTCAGCGCATCGTGCGGATCGCGCCGCACGCCCGGCAGCCACGTCACCACGCAATCGAACCGCAGCCGCCGCAGCCAACGCGCGACGCCGAGCCAGAAGCGGGCCACGGGCCGCGCCAGGAAGTAGCCGTCGTCGCCGAGCGCCTGGTAGAGCGGCAGCAGCATCCGGCAGGCGTAGCCGGCGCGGATCTCACCGTCCTTGTCGTGCGCGAGCAGGTCGCCCTTCCGCACCGGCTGGAAGTTGTTCCAGCCCGCAGCCATCACGAAGCGGTCGGCGGCGGTGATCGCGTGCCGATGTGCGATCTCGACGATCGGCGGCACGCCCGCGGTCGCCCGCCGCAGGTGCCCGCGATGCAGATCCCGTTGCAGCAGCGGTTCGCCGACCATGCCGAGATGGCCGAGCACGAGCCACAGCACGGCCTCGTGGTTGCCGACGGTGTCGGGATGCTGGTGGCGCCCGCCCTCGACCGCGATCGCGACGATGCCGCGACTGCTGAACCACTCGAGCGACGCGCCGTCGATGGTCTCCTCGATGCCGAGAATGATCGGCACGCCGGTCGCGAGCCCGAGGTCGCGGTTGTCGATCGTGTCGGCGAGGCACAGGAACGGCGGTCCGTCGGCCGAGCTCGTGTGCAGGTCGACGAACACCACCGGCCCGCGTGCCGTGCGCACGACCTCGTCGAACCGCGCCAGCAGTTCGCGTTGTTGCGCGTCCTCCGGCGAATCGGTCGCGGGCGCTTGCGCCTGCAGGGTGGCGAGCGATTGCGGCAGCCAACCGCGATTCAGGTCGCGCGCGAGGAACCGGCGGCCCTCGGCCAGCGCGGGCAGGTTGCCGGCGAGGGCGACGACGTCGCCGCGCAGATGCTGCGCCACGGGACGCAACGCCGACAGCACCCGCTGCACGGCGGCGACTCCCGCGGGTTCGTTGCCGTGGATCCCCGCGAGCACCAGCAAGGTCGGCCCTGAGGCACCACCGTGCACGGTGCCGAGTTCGCGCTGCAGTCCGAGCGTGGCCGTCATGCAGGAAGCATCGTCACCCGACGGTGAGCCACTGCACCAGCGCCGATTTCGGCATGGCCCCGCTTTGCCGCCGCACTTCGCGGCCGGAACGGAACAGGACCAGCGTCGGGATCGCCTGGATCGCCAGGTTGGCGGCCACTTGCGGCGCGGCTTCGGTGTCGACCTTCGCACACACGACGCGGCCGGCGAGTTCCTGGGCCGCCGCGGCGAAGTTCGGCGCCATCTGGCGGCACGGGCCGCACCATGCCGCCCAGAAGTCGACCACCACGGGCAAGGTGGTCTTCTCGACCACGCGGTCGAACGACGCCGCGTCGAGGTCGACGGTGTGGCCGAGCAACGCGTGCTGGCACTGCGAACACTTCGGCCCATCGCCCAGCTTCTCGGCCGGGAAGCGGTTGAGCGTGGTGCAGGACGGACAGGGCAGGACGAACGGCGCCATGGCAGCCAGACAACTGTGCCAAGCCACCGCCGCGGCGCCAGTGCACCTTCGCCCCAGCAACATGCACCACCCTGCCCAGCTTGGCACGGCAGACGCAACGTGTTCCAGTTCGTCCATGCACGCAGCAGCGGCGATCACCGCGACCGTCTGCCTCCTCGCCGCGACTTCGGCCCAGGATGCACGGAAGATGGAAGTGCTGGCCTCGTCCGGGTCGCCGAGGCTCATGTTGGAAGAGAAGTTCCGCGTCCGCGCCGATCCGTTCGTGGTCTGCGACGTCGGTTTGTTTCTCGACCAGCTCGTCGGTGGCACGCTCGGCGACGCCTGGCAGGCGGTCGAACTGCGGCGCCACCGCCTATGGCTGGACTGCTTGCGGTGCATGCTCGCCGAAAGCAGTGAGACCCTCGGCGAACGCTGTCGCGGCCTCGCGGCCGCTGCGGTTGCGTTGCTGACCGACCAACCGAGCGACGCTGCCGCCGTTCCCAAAGCGTTCGCCACCGACGTGGCTGCCGTTCGGGCGGGGACGGACAGCGTCCTGTCGTGGCACCCGGACGCACCTCGTGCCGATTGGTCCACCGAACGACCGACCGGTGCCTACGAGACCGGCGTGATGGCGCAGCTCTGGCGCGCGACGGTCTACCTGCGCGCAGTGCTGTCCAGACTTCCGGCCACCGACCAGTCGGCGTGGCAACGCAGCACCAACGCGGCATTGGGCATCGACGGACAGAAGCAGCTCGCGGCGATCGACGAGGCATGGCGACTCGTCCTGGGCACGTCCCGAACGGACCCGTTCGCCGTGGGCGCGCTCGCCCAGAACGCGCTCGCCGATCGCGCTCGCCTCGCGACCGCGACGGGTCCATGGTGGGAACGGCTCCGCGCCGCCCATGGTGCGCCGCCGAGCGAAGTCGCGAGCCTGCGCGGACAACTGCTGCAGGTCGCGCACGAACTCGCGACCGAGACGCCGCAGGGACCGATGGCGCCGGTCTTCGCCCACCCAGCGTGGCAACAGAAGCGGCTCGACCTCGCCGATTTCACGTACGTCGCCGTGCGCGAAGTGGACGGTCTTCTCTGCGCGACAGGGGACCGCGAGCCCATCGGCCGCCCCGAACTCCTGGTCGAACCGCTGCCGCGCACCTTCGCCGCCTTGCGCGCAGCGATGGCTTCTGCGCAGCGCATATGCCGCACCGCCGCCGTGGAAGGAGCGTTCCTGGGGCTTGCCCCGGAGCGACTCGACCCGGTCCTGGCTCTGCTCGAACACCAGCGCACCGGCACGGAGCCGCCGGCCAAGCTCGTCGACGAAGTCTGGCAATTGCTGCTCGGCTTCGACGGGGACAGGCGACCTGCCCCGAAGGTGCGAATCGATGGCCTCGACGGCAACGTGCGCCGGAGCGGACCGCAGCTCGTGCGCATGCCGATCACGTGGCAGGGACAACAGAAGACGGCGCTCGCGTTCCGCTGGTTCGTCGAACACGAGTCCAAGCCGGGGGAATGGGAAGCGCCGCGGCGGTGACGCAGCCGACAACATGGGCGAGCGGACTCTCCGCCGCACGCGGCCGCCCGCTGCGCCAGCAAAGTCTGTTCGCTGTCGTTGCGGGTGAGTCGAGCGGCGCGCTCGAACTCGGCCGCGGGCTTCTTCGCAGCGCCCGAGGCTGCACGGGAATGGGGACGTGCGCGCGGCCGCGATCTGGACGAGCACGGCGGCTTGGCTGAAGGCCCACCTGACGAGCGGTGAACTCGACCAGGCGGCGCCGGACGAGGCTATCGTGCTACCGCCACACGGGTCGTTCCGCGGCGAGGAGGCGGCGAAGGTGCTCGCCGATGCGCAGCGCCTGTTCCGCGAACTGACGACGCCCGCCGACACGGGCAAGTAGGCTGCGGTCAGCGACTGGAGCGGCGACCCGCCATCGCCTGCGCCGTCACTTCCTGCTGCTCCCACTGGCCGTAGAGCTGGCCCTTCGAAGCGAGGTTCTTCAACTTGCGCCGCACCTCGGCGGTGAGCGCGCCCGGCGCCGCCTTCTGCCACGGCGTGCCCGGCAGCGGCAGGAACGTGTGGCCGTGCACCTTGGCGCCGCGCGCGACGAGACGATCCATCAGCTGCAGCGTCGCCTCGACGTCGCCCTCGTCCTCGCCGGGCAGACCGAGCAGGAAGTCCACGTGCGGCAGGAAGCCGTGTTCGACGCACAACGCCACCGCGCGTTCGATGCAGGCGGCATCGTGGCCGCGCGCGCTGCTCGCCAGCACGCGGTCGCTGCCCGACTGGCCGCCGACGATCAGCGTCTTGTTGCTGACCCAGCGCTGCAGCAGCGCGAGGCTCGCGGGCGTCACGTGCTCGGGCCGCACTTCGCTCGGGAACGTGCCGAACCAGAGCTTGCGCGCCGGTCCGATTTCCTCGCGCACGCCGGCGAGCAGTTCCTCGACCGCGGCGAGGTCGGGTTCGGCAGTGCGCGTGCCGTAGCTGAGCGACGTCGGCGTGAGGAAGCGGAAGTCGCGGAAGCCGCGGCCGACGAGGAAGCGCACCCAGTGGCGCACGTTGGCGACGCTGCGGTGGCGGAAATTGGCGCCGGCGAAGTACGGCGTCTGGCAGAACCGGCAGGCGTAGATGCAGCCGCGGGTGATCTCGATCGGGCCGAAGCGCCCGTGCTCCGGGCCGAACGGCGGGAAGTCGTCGAGTGCGATGCGGTCGGCGCGGCCGTTCTTCTTCAGCGTTCCGTCGGGGCCGAGCGAAGCGATGCCGGGCAGCACCCGCGGCTCGCCGCCGTTGGCGACGCAGTCGACGAGGTCGCGCACGAGCCGTTCGCCTTCGCCGATCGCGACCAGATCCCAGCCGGCGCGCAGCGTCGCCTCGGGTTCGGCCGTCGCGTGCACCCCGCCGCAGACGTGCAGCACACGGGCGTCGTCGATGCGCGCCTTCACCGCCTGCAGCTCGGCCGTCATCGCGGCGGCGTCCGGCGAGTAGAACGACCAGCCGACGAGCACCCGCCCACCGCGCGCGCGCGCGTCGCCGATCGCCGCGACCATGGCCTCGACGCCGTTGGCGAACACGACCGGCACGGCGGCGGTGCGCGCATCGGTCTCGAGCGCTCCGGTGAGCACGTGGAACGCGAACTTGCCGGTGCGCCGGTAGGCCCAGACCACGGTCAGCGGCAGGTGGTCGGCACTCACGGCATCGCCCGCTCGAATCGACGCAGAAGTCCAGGCAGGTCCACGGCTTCCACACCCGGGGCGAGCACGTCGGACCGGGGCGACGACGCCGATGGACGATGCACCAGCAAGCACTGCTGCACCCGGTCGCCGATCGCATTGCGCAGGCGCAGCATGGCGCGCGCATCGTCGGGAACGGCGGTGCGGGTCGCCTTCGCTTCACACAACAGCAACCGGCCGCCGCTCGCCGGCAGGACGAAGTCGACTTCCAGGCCTTGCTGGTCGCGGAACCAGTACAGCTCGCGCCGCCGCCCCGAACCGATCTGGGCCTTCACCAGTTCGCTCGCGACGAACGACTCGAAGACGGCGCCGAGGAACGGCGACTCGTCGAGTGCATTGGTCGAGCCGATGCCGAGCAAGTGGCAGAGCAGCCCGGTGTCGGCGAAGTAGACCTTGGGCGACTTCACCAGGCGCTTGCCGAAGCTGTCGAAGTACGGCGGCACCAGGAGCACCTGCCCCGTCACCTCCAGCACCGACAACCACTGGCCGATGGTGGGCACCGAAACACCGAGCGGGGCCGCCAGGTCGGAACGGTGCAACACCTGACCGCAGCGGGAGGCCACCAGTCCGACGAAGCGGCGGAAGGTGACGAGGTCGCGCACGCCGGTGACGGCGCGCACGTCACGTTCCAGGTAGGTGTGCACGTACGACCGGAACCAGACGTCCGCGGTGCGCGGACTCGCCAGGACCTCGGGAAACCCGCCGCGCAGCACCGACACCTTCGCGTTCTCCTGCGTCGACAGCGGCAGCAGCTGGAAGATCGCTGCGCGGCCGGCCATCGACTCGGCGACGTCCTGCATCAGCGGTGCCTCCTGCGAGCCGGTCAACAGCCAGCGCCCCTTGCGCGTCGGCTCGGCGTCGATGCGGGCGCGCACCCAGGCGAACAGTTCCGGCGCGTTCTGGATCTCGTCGAGGATCACCGGTGGCTTCAGCGAGTCGACGAATCCGCGTGGATCGGCACGGAACCTGGCCAGGACATCGGGCTCTTCGAGCAGCCAGTAGCCGGCATCTGGGAACACCCGGCGCAACACCGTGGTCTTGCCGGAGCGACGCGGCCCCGTGACCACCAGGGCCGGAAACGCCCGTGCCGCCTCGCGCAGGTTCGCCGTGATCGCGCGGGTCGAATACCGCATGTGAGTTTTTTAAAGTGGCACTTTAGAAAACTCAACACCCGCCGGACTACCGGTCGACGACTCCGCAGGCGCCGTAGCCGAGTTCCGTGACGACCGCGTCGAGCAACCGGTCGTGCGGTTCGCACGGCACCACGTCGGCTTCCTGGCAGGAAAACGCGATGCCGACGACGAACGGGCGCCGCCCCTGCGCGCGGGCCGCCGCGGCGTCGAGCCCACCGAGGAACGTGTCGTAGTAGCCCTTGCCCCAGCCGAGCCGCCCGCCGCGGCGGTCGAACGCGAGCAACGGCGCCAACACCAGCGTCGGCGTCACCACCGGCATCGTCGCCAGCGGTTCGAACGTCGAGAAGCCCGCCGGCCGCAGTTCGTCGTCATGGCGCCACCGCCGGAACTCCATGCGGTCGCCGACGAACGCCGGCAACGCCAGTTCGGCCCCCAGCGCCGCCAGCGCATGCGCCAACGGCCGCGGGTCGGCTTCGCTGCGCATCGGCCAGTAGAGCGAGACGCAGGCCCCGGCCGCCCGTTCGCGCAATGCGCCGACACCGTGCCCGGCGAGTCGCTGCGACCACGCGTCGCGTTCGGCGGCGGGAACCGCATCGCGCGCGGCGCGCATGCGCGCGCGCAACAGGGCCTTGGCGTCGCCCGCCGTCATGTTCAGTCGCGATAGCGCGCGCGGATCGCGGGCACGAGGTACTCGTCGAACGCGCGGTCGATGCCGTAGTCGGCGGACCACTTCCAGTCGCGGCGCGCCGCGCTGTCGTCGACGTCGGCCGGCCACGAATCGACGATGCGGGCGCGGGCCTGGTCGATCGCGAACGTGATCTGCGCGTTCGGGAACGCTTTCTTCACCCGCGTCACGAACTCGGCGGCGGTCAGGCTGAACGCGCCGACGTTGTAGGCGGGCAGCGTCAGCTTCTCGCGCGGCGCGTCGAGCAGGCCCATCAGCGCCTTGATCGCGTCCGGCATCGCCATGAACGGGATCTGCGCCTCGGGTGCCACGAAGCACGCGTACGGCTTGTTCTGCGCCGCGGCGTGCAGCATCTCGGGCCCGTAGTCGCTGGTGCCACCCGACGGCACGGTCTCGGCCGAGATCAGGCCGGGGAAGCGCACGCTGCGGAAGTCGAGCCGCACCGACTTCTCGCTGTTCGCCGACAGCATGCGGTAGTGGCGCATGAAGTAGCGGCCGAGGTGCTCGGCGTAGAGCTTGTTGACGCCGTACATCGTGATCGGCTCGAGGCCCTGGTCCTCGCGGATGCGGCCGAACTCCTTCTTCTGCGCCAGGGTCGGGATGCCGTAGGCGGCGATCGAACTCGGGAAGATGAACTTCACCGGCCGGTCGAGCCGCAGCGTCAGCGACTGCGCCATGCGCAGCAGGTGCAGCGTGCCCTCGACGTTGATCTGGTGGGCCAGCTCGGGATCGCGTTCGCCGCGCGTCGACAGCAGCGCGGCGAGGTGGAACACCGCCTCGATCTCGTGGTGCGCGGCGAGCTGGTCGAGCAGGTAGCGGTCGAGGATGTTGCCGGCGTAGGTCTCGAAGCACAGCGGCCGCCACTTCTCGGGCAGCGGCGACAGGTCGAGCGTGACGATGCGGTACCGACCGTCGCGGTGCAGGGCTTCGATGAGCGAACGGCCGATCTCGCCGTTCGCGCCGGTGATGAGGGCAACTGGGCGCTTTTGCATGCGGGGGGCGGGCAAGTTACGCCCAGGACCGGCATCGCGCACGAAGGTGCTGCCCGGAAACGAACGCGCCCCGCACGGGGCGGGGCGCGCGCGATCACGACGACCTGCGTCCGATCAGTAGAACGTCAGGGCCGAGGCCTCGGTGGCGTGCGTCGACGTCAACGTGTTGTCGAACAGCAGCGCCGCGTGGTGCAGCGTCAGGCCGAGCATGCCCGGGACGCCGGGCGGCAGGGTGAACGTCGCGGTGCTCTTGCCTTGCGCGTCGGTGAACCACAGCGTGTTGCCCCACACGACGGTGTCGGCCAGGTCGATCGACAGCTGGGTCCACGCGTCGAAGTTGAGCGGGATGGTCTGCGTCCCGATCGGCGACAGGAAGCCCGGACGGGTGCCGCTCGCCGAAGCGACGATCCAGTGCCACTGGAATGCGTGCGACGGGCCCGCATCCAGGTGGAACGTCTGCGCCGCGCCACCGGCCGCCGGAACCGTGGCGGGCGTGGCGACCATCGAGCCGAGGTGGCCGCGCACGATCGCGGCAGTCACCGGAGCGGCTGCGCCGGGCTTGAACACGAAGTCGCCGTTCGCATTGAAGTGCGATTGGCCGCCGTCACCGCTGTTGAAGCCCTGGCCGGAGCTGAGGCTGGTGATCACGCCCGTGCCGGCCGCGGTCGTCACCGAGTCGGCGCCGTTGATCTCCAGCTGCTTGTGGAGGCCGTGCTGCGGCGTGTAGCCGAACAGCACGTTCTTGAAGTTGGTGCCGTCGGTGATGCCGAGGTTCATCAGCACGCAGCCGCGATCGTTCATGCTCGGCGAGTTGGTGCCGGCGCTGATGCTCTGGAACATCCAGCCGGGATACCCGGGCACCGGATCGCCTTCGCGCGCCAGCATCTGCAGGTTGCCGATCGTGCCGAACCACAGCGACGAGTCGCTGGTCGTCGCCACGGCGCCGCCGAGCGAGCTGATGAACGCGACATGGCCGGCGTCGTCGCAGGCCATGCTGGTGTTGCCGACGATGCCGAACGTCACGCCGGGCAGACCCGGGCACGCGTCGCCGCGGCGGATGACCGGGTTGAGACCGGACAGGTTGCCGTAGTAGACGGCGTAGTCGTCGACGCCGACCGTGGTGCCGCCGCCGTCGAGCTGGCAGTTCAGCATCGTGTTGCCGGCATTCGTGAACGCGTTGCTGAGGCTGTTGACGCTCCAGGACAGGGCCGGATTCGAGAACAGCACGCCCACCGGCAGACCCGGGGCCTGCTGACCTTCGCGCGCCAGGATCGTGCCGCCGGACCCGGAGATCCAGACGGCGAGCGCGCGGTCGTTCGCGGTGGTCGCGGTGCCGGTCGTGGTCGAGAACCGGACTTCGTAGAGCACGTGGCCAGCGGCGTTGATCTGCTTGTTGAACGCCATCTGCGTCGCACCCGACATGGGCATCACGACTTCACCACCCGGCCACACGTCGCCTTCGCGCGAGACGATTTGCAGCCCGGAAGGACCACCCACGGCGATGTAGCCGTCGTTCGCGGTCGTCGACGAGCCGCCGAGCAGCTGGCCCTCGAACACCACCGTGCCGCTGGAGTTGATCTGGGCGTACTGCAGCGACAGCTGCAAGAACGGCCCATACGTCTCGCCCGTGCCGAGGAACGGCACCGGGTCACCTTCGCGCGCGAGCAGCTGGATCGAGCCGGCCGGGCCCCAGAACAGCGCCGAGTCGTTCGTGGCAATCGTGTTGGTCGGCGTGACCGGGTCGTAGAGCGAGCTCTGGAAGAACAGGAACTGGTTGAACGGGCTGATGCGCGGCGCGCCGATCAGGCCGACGCTGCCAGCCGTCGCCGAGCTGCTGCGCAGCAGGGTGCCCACCGGGCAACCCGGAGCCTGGTCGCCGGCGCGCACGACCATGCGCAGGTCCTGGGCCGAGCGACCCAGGAAGTAGGCACGGTCGTCGGCGCCGCTCACGGTGCCACCCACCATGCGACCGCGGAACAGGATCACCCCGTTCTGGTCCATGATCGGGAAGTCGAAGTTGCCGGTCGCGTTGAAGGTCGAGCCGAGAGCCGGCGTGACCCCGGGGATTGCGGCCGGGATTGCGTCACCGACGGCGGCGACGACCTCGCCGTACTGGGCGTAGGTGCCTTGCGCGGCGAGCGACGTCGCGGCAGCGAGAAGGGAAGCACCGGCGAGCAGGCGGTGCGCGAAGTTCGGAAGGTTCATGGAGCGGAGATCTCGGGGAAAGTCCGGGCGAGCACTGGGTTCCGGCAGGACGCAAAACACGCTCGCCAGCACCCGGCAGGCGACGATTCCGCGCCGGCAGCCAACGGAATCCGGACTTGCCGTGCTCAAGGTACCGCACGGACCGAAGCCAGAACCCGGCCCGCAGGGAGGGTGCATTCGGCCCGCGGGCATCACGCCCGTCCCATCGCCCCGATCCACTCCGGCCGCCACCACACCCCCCGCCCACCCTCGGTCCCGAATTGGGTTTCGGCTGGACCTTTGCAAGGCCAAGCCCGAGCGAGCACACTTCCGGCCCATCGCCAACCCGTAGGAGGTTCGTTCCGTGTTCGCCCAGCGCATGCGCCAGAAGGAGTCGGAGTTCTACTTCGTCAGCTATCCCGCCGAGGATCTGCTGCGCAAGGTCCGGTTCGTGACCCGCTTCTACGGTGAACGTGGCCAGGTCATCGGCGGCGACGGCCCCGAAGACAGCAAGGGCAAGCCCAAGGAGCCCGACGAGGTCGAGCGCTACGTGCAGGCGATCGAGAAGAACTCGAAGTCGTTCCAGCGCGACCTCAACCGCAGGAAGATCCGCCAGATCAAGGACTTCTACCGCAACGAATCGCGCCAGCCGGTGGTCCCGGGCGCGGTGCTGCTGTTCAGTCCGGAGAAGCTCGAGTTCCAGCCGCTCAAGGGCATGGAACGCGCCGGCAACCTGGTCGAGCCGCGCGGTGACTTCCTGATCATCGACGGCCAGCACCGCCTCGCCGGCCTGCACTTCTACCTGCAGGAGAAGGACGCCGACAAACGCGTCGACGTGCCGGTCGTGATCTTCGACGGCAAGACCGCCGACTTCGCGACCGAGATGTTCGTCGTGATCAACAGCACGCACACGCGCATCAACAAGTCGCACCTGATCGACCTGTACGAGCGCATCGAGTGGGGCACCGACCCGGAG
>JAEUHV010000474.1 GCA_016794485.1 Planctomycetota bacterium | reverse complement strand
CACGACGCGCCGCGCGACGAACTGCTCGCCGCCGACGCGGGGGTCACGTTCGCGCAGCACGGCATCGCCGAGACCGGCACCTTGGTGCTGACGTCCGCACACGAACAGAACCGCCTGGCGTCGTTGCTGCCGGCGTTGCACGTCGCGGTGCTGCCGGGTTCGCGTCTGTGCGGCACGCTCGCCGACGCGTTCGCGGCGCTGCAGGGGGTGGACGGTTCACCGATCGCGCGCACGATCACGTTCGTGACCGGACCGTCGCGCACCGCGGACATCGAACTGACCCTCGTCGTCGGCGTGCACGGACCGAAGACCCTGCACGTCGTGCTCGTCGACGACGCCTGAGCCATGGCCGACACCCGACACCTCCGCGAGCAGGAACTGTTCGTTGCGGCGATGGACCTGCCGGTGGCCGACCGCAGCGCGTTCGTCGCCAGGTCCAGTGGTGACGACGTCGCCCTGCGCGACCGGGTGCTGGCCCTGTTGGGCAAGGCGACCGACGACGACACGTTCCTGCTGGCACCCCTGCCCGTGGCGGCGATCGCCGACCGCAGCGCCACCGCGCCGCTCGGACTCGCCGCCGGCGATCGCATCGGGCCGTACGAGCTGGTCCGCCTGCTCGGCGAGGGCGGCTTCGGTGCGGTGTGGGAGGCATGCCAGCACGAACCGGTGCATCGCCAGGTCGCGTTGAAGGTCCTCAAGCTCGGCATGGACACCGAGCAGGTCGTCGCCCGCTTCGCGCAGGAGCGGCAGGCGCTCGCCTGCCTCGACCATCCCGGCATCGCCCGCGTGCTGGACGCCGGTGCGACCGCGTCGGGGCGGCCGTTCTTCGTGATGGAGCTGGTCGACGGTCGCCCGCTGGTGGACTACTGCGACGAGCGGCGCCTGCCGATCGACGCGCGATTGCAGCTGTTCACGCAGGTCTGCGACGCCGTGCAGCACGCGCACGGCCGCGGCATCATCCATCGCGACCTCAAGCCATCCAACGTGCTCGTCGTCGAACGTGACGGCTTGCCGCACGGCAAGGTGATCGACTTCGGCATCGCCAAGGCCGTCGGCCGCAAGCTGACCGAACGCACGTTGCTCACCGAGGCCACGCAGGTGATCGGCACGCTCGAGTACATGAGCCCGGAGCAAGCCGGCGGCTCGGCCGACATCGACATCCGCACCGACGTGTGGTCGCTCGGCGTCATGCTGTACGAACTGCTCACCGGCCGCACGCCGTTCGCGCCGATGAACGCCGCCGACGATTGGCGCGGCGAACTGCTGCGGCGGTTGCAGGAGACGGAACCGCTGCGCCCTTCGACCGAGCTGGCGCGGTCCGGCGACCGGCTGCCGGTGCTCGCCGGGCAGCGGCGTACGACCGGCCATCGGCTCGGCGCCCAGGTGCGCGGTGAACTCGACTGGATCGTGATGAAGGCGCTCGAGCGCGACCGCGCCCGCCGCTACGCGACCGCGCACGAACTCGCCGCCGACGTGCGCGCGCACCTTGCCGGCGAACCGATCGTCGCCGCACCGCCGGGAGCCGGCTATCGCCTGCGCAAGTTCGTGCGTCGCAACCGCGTCCTCGTCGCGGCCACGTCGGCGGTGGTGGCGGCCCTGGCGATCGGCCTCGTCGCGTTCGCCTGGCAGGCGGGCGTCGCCGGGGTCGAACGCGACCGGGCGGTCGTCGCCGTCGCCCAGAGCCAGCAGGTGCAGCGGCTCGTGCTCGACGCGCTCGGCGCGGCCGACGCGGTCGGCGGCGGGGAGCAGGGGCTGCTGGTCGTCGAGGCGATGGCGCGGGCCGAAGCGATGCTCGACGAAGGTCAATTGGCCGACCAGCCGGAGGTCGAACTCGGCCTGCGCACGACCATCGCCGGCGTGCAGTGCAACAACGGTGCTGCTGCGGCGGCGCTGCCCAACGCCGAGCGCGCGCTGCTGCTGGCCCGCCAGCTGCTCCCCGGCGACGACGAACGCATGATCGTCGCGCTGCACACGATGGCGCAGGTGCTGGCCGACCTCGGCCGGCCGAGCGAAGCCGAGCCGTTGCGTCGCGATGCGGCGGCGATGGCGATCCGCTTGTGGCCGGACGGGCACCCGCTGGTGGCGCAGTCGTTGCACCAGCACGCGATGATCCTGTACGCGATCGGCAAGCCGGCCGAAGGCGAGCCGCTGCTGCAGCAGAGCCTGCAGCTGGCGCGCCGGCTGTATCCCGGTGACCACTGGGTGCTGGCCGGGATCCTGAACGAGGTCGGCCATCGCCACTTCGACGCCGGACGGGCGCACCTCGCCGAGCCGTGGTTCGACGAAGCCGTGGCGATGGCGCGGCGGCTGCACGCCGGCGACCACCCGCGCACGGCGCGGTTCCTGGCCAACCTGGCGTTGGCGAAGTCCGAACAGGGCCGCAGCCGGGACGCCGAACCGCTGCTCGCCGAGGCGCTGGCGATCACCGAACGCGTGTTTCCCGGCGACAGTCCGGAAGTGGTCATGCGGCGCCACCAGTTCGGTTCGGTGTTGACCGCGGTTGGACGCACCGCCGATGCGAAGCGCTGCCACGAGCAGGCGCTGGCCATGAGTCGCCGCCTGTTCCCTGGCGCGCACCCGCGCACGGCGATGTGCCTCGAAGCCCTGGGCAACCTGGCGATCGCGGCCAACGACGCCGCGGGCGGCGAAGCGGCGCTGGCGGAGGCGCTGGCGATGCTGCAGCAACTGCATCCGGGCGACCACCCCGACGTGGCCCGCCTGCTCGGCAGCGTCGCGGGAGCGCGGGTCGCGCGCGGTCGCACCGAGGGGGTCGAAGCGCAGCTCCTGGCCGCGTTGGCGATGGTGCAGCGACTCCATCCCGGCGACCACCGCGAGGTGCAGGGGCGCCTGCGCGATCTCGGCTTCCACTACTGGTCGAACGGTCGCCACGCCGAGGCCGAGCAGCGGTTCGCCGAGTGCCTGGCGATGCGGCGTCGCCTCCGGCCCGGCGACGACCTGGACCTGGTCGATGCGCTCGACGATCTCGGCAGTGCGCAGTTGGGCAAGGGCGAGCACGTGGTCGCGGCGAACACGTTCGGCGAAGCGCTCGCGGTCGCGCGCCGGGTCGAGGCCCGGCCCTCGACCCGCGCAGTGCGGGTGGTGCTGAAGGGCGCCCCGGCGCGGTTCCGCGCCGGCGAAGCAGAGTCCGCCGCCGGGCTGCTGGCCGCGGTCGAACGCGTCTGCGCGCAGCCGG
>JAEUHV010000473.1 GCA_016794485.1 Planctomycetota bacterium | reverse complement strand
AGGCCCGATTCGGCTTCTTCCTCCGGAGCGACCACGTCGGTGGGTGCTTCGACCACGAGCCCGGGCTGCAGGTCGAACTGCAGCTCCTCGTCACTGAGCACCTTGCCGCCCCCGACCGGTGCCGTGGCGCCAGCGCTGTCGCGCAGCGTGTACGACAATTCGAACTCGTCTTCGGCGGGAGCCTTGTCCGCAGCCACCTCCGCCCCGGCCAGCGAGAACGCCGACAACGGCAGGTCCTTGTCGCCCGCCGCGGCCGCATCGGCCGCGGGTCCCGTGGCCTCCGCGGGACCGTCGACCAGCGCGACCCGAGCCTGCGGCAGATCGGCGACCGGCACTGCGCTACGCGACCGCCGCACCTCGTCGCAGATCGCCCACAGCTTCTGCCGCACACCGTCGGCGACTTCGTGCGGTGCGCCCTGGCCGCGGCCGAGTCCGTACAGCACGACCTTGCGTTCGACCAGGCGCGACACCGCCTCGACGAACGCCTCGAACACGCCCTGGCCGTCGGTCGCCACCGACGGGAACGTGGCGATGTCGGGACGGAAGCGGAACGTGCGGTCGAGTTCGCTCTCCTCGAGGATGTCCGGCAGGTCGCGCTTGTTGTACTGGACGACGATCGGGATGTCCTCGGACGTGCCGGTCGACGTGCGCAGGTTCTCGCGCATGCTCTGCAGCGCCTCGGCGTTCTCCTGCGCGCGGCTGCGCTGGCTGTCGACCACCAGCACCACGGCGTCGGCGCCCTGCAACACCAGCTTGCGCATGCGCCGGTACTTCGGCTGCCCCGGGACCGTGAAGCCCTGGATCCGGATCTTGAAGCCGCCGACCTGGCCGAGGTTGATCGGCAGGAAGTCGAACAGCAGGGTCGAGTCCTCCTCGGTGTTGATCGACACCAGCTGGACTTCGTTGCGCGGGCACAGGATGCCGTGCACCTGCTGCAGGCTGGTGGTCTTGCCGCCGACGCCGACGCCGTAGTAGACGAGCTTGGCGTTGATCGTGCGTTCGGCGACGTTGATGAAACCCATCGGCGTGGATCGGATTCGGCGGAACCCGGCGGCTGGTCTCATCGGCACGCCGTGCCACGGCACTTCACCTGCGGTCGAACCCGTACCCCTCGCGGGACCTCGGGATCAGCACGTGCCAGGACCCGGCCCCGGACGCCACCGCGGTGCGCAGGGTCGCTTCCGCCGCCGCCGCCGTCACGGCCTGGATTCCTGCAGGTTCGATGCCACGGACGACGGCGCGCATGCGCGCCGCCAGCCAGACGGCCGCGGCACGCGGCTCGCCGGCGGCAACCGCGGCCCCCTCGTGGCCGAACGTCCGTGCCAAGGCCGCCACGGCCGCGGCCAGTTCATCGGCGCGCACCGGCGCCTGCCGGAGGTCGGCCAGCAAGGCCTCGATTTCGGCGCGGGTCGCGGCGACCTCGGCAGCCACGTCGGCCGCCCGTTCGCCCGGCAGCAGCCGGCGCTGGTCGAAGCCACGGCGATGGACCGCCACGAATGGCTCGTCGCGCAGCCAGTCCCAGCCGACGAACGGCAGCCGTGCGGCCCCTTCGGCCGCCCGCGGTTTCCACCGGCGGTCGGCCCGCGCACGCGCGATCTGCACCGCCACCGCCAGCGGCGCCCGCTCGACGCCATCGACCGGACGCAGCCACGCGACCACCGGCCCGTCCAGGCGCGCGTGTTCGCGCGGTGGCTCCGCCGTCGCGACCGGTGGTCCGGCGGAGACCCGCGCACTCGGCCACGGGCCGGGCAGGTCCCCCCGCTCGAACGCGGTGGCGGCGCGGACGAACGTCGCCGCGCAGGCTCCGAGCGCACCGACCCGACGTGGGCGCTCGCGCAGCAGCGCCGCCTGCACGTCGGCCAGGGAGTAGCCGAGGATCGCCGCCGGCTCGCGCCCGTCGCCACGGGTCGCCAGTGGGGCACCGGGAAACCACTCCCGGCCGGCACTCGCCTGCAGCATGGGCCCGGGCAGCACGAACGCCTCGTCGTCGGCCACCAGCGACGCCCGTGCGCGCGCCATCGCGAACTCGTCGGCGGCGATGGCCGCCGAGTCGTCCGCCGCCACCTGCAGGAAGCGCAGCGCGGCTTCAGCCGCCGACCGGTCGCACACGGCCCACAACAGGCTGGTCGACGCATCGACGTCGCCGCCGCTGGCCAGCAACTCCGGCACCGCCGCACGCACCCGCCGCAGCCTGCACTGCAGCAACACCCGGCACAGGCCGGGCTGCGTCGCGCCATCGTCGTCGAGCCCGTGCTGCCACACCATCGCCACCGCCAAGGTCGGCGCCGTGTCGACCGGCACGAACGGGGCCAGGGCCGGCGCTTGCGCGTGCGATTGCGCGCCGACGGCCGCGGCGAACAGGGCCCCTGCCACCCGCACCGGGATCAACCGCACAACTTGCCTCCGCGCAACGTGAGCACGCGGTGCGCAATCGCGTGCGCCAGTTCGAGATCGTGGGTCACCACGACCAGCCCGAGCCCACGGCTGCGCTGCAGTTCGAGCAACGTCCCCAGCACGGCAGCGGCGGTCTCGCGGTCGAGCGACGCAGTCGGTTCGTCCAGGACCAGGACGTCGGGGTGCACCGCCAACGCCCGCAGCAGCGCGGCGCGGCGCCGTTCGCCGCCAGACATGCGATCGCGGGTCCGTTCCAGCATTGCTTCGGCGAGCCGCACCGAAGCCACGCCCGCGCGTGGATCGAAGTACGGCGCCTTCGCCTCCGCCAGCAGGTCGCCGAGACGAGCGCCCGGCGTCAACGAGCCGAACGCGTCCTGGCAGACCAGCTGCAGCGCCGAGCGCCGAGCGGGCCGATTCACCGTGCCCAGGTCGGGCCGCAGGTGCCCGACCAGCACGCGCACCAACGTGGTCTTGCCGGCGCCGGACTCGCCGACGATCGCGACGATCTCGCCGCGCATCAACGTGAAGTCGACACCGTCGAGCACCGTGCGCGGGCCGAACGCGTGGCGCACCCCGGTCGCGGCGAGCACCGGTATCGTGCCGATGTCGCGCTGCGGCCGCCCGGGCCACGCCACCGCCGCCCGCTCGCCGGGCACGAACTCGCCGGCACGGAGCGTCCACACCTTGGCACCGAGATCGCGCGACAACCGATGGTCGTGCGTCGCCAGCAGCACCGCGCTGCCGGCCTGGACCAGGGCCTTCAGGTGCACGACCAGTTCGTCGTAGCTGCCGCCATCGAGGCTGGCGGACGGTTCGTCGGCGACGACCAGTGCCGGCTGCCGCAGGAACGCGATCGCGAGCAGCACCCGCTGCGCCTGGCCGCCGGAGATCGCGTGTGGACAACGCTGGCTCAACGCCGCTGCGTCCGCGACCCCGAGGCGCCCGAGCATCGCCACGGCCGCCGCTTCGTCGCAGCCGGTCGCCTGGACGATCTGCTGGCCGACCGGCTGCAGCGGGTCGAGTGCGGCATGCGCATCCTGGGGCAGGAAGGCCACGCGGTGGCGCAACAGCTCGCGGCGCTCGGCGGGACCGGCCAGGGCCGGCGCGATGCCGAGGCACGACACGTGGCCGATCAGGCTCCAGCCAGGCCGCTGCAACAAGCCGAACATCGCCTGCAGCAGCGTCGTCTTGCCACTGCCCGACGGTCCGTGCAACGCGGCGACTTCGCCCCGCTGGAGCTGCAGCTCGCTCACGGCGATGCGCTGGCCCTCCGGCCCCTGCACGATGAACTCACGGACCGCCAGGACACTCGACACGTCGCCATCGCACGGGATCGTCGCACCGACTGCAAGCGTCTCGCCACTCTGCCGCGTAGCACGGCGCTATGCTCGGCCCCATGAACCTCCGCGCGATCGCCGCCGCGTTCCCGCTCTTCGTCGCCACCGCCGCCCTGACGGCCCAGAACAGCCTGGCCGACCTGCAACAGCAGTTCGCCGGCGAAGCGATGGCGCTCGCCGGTCGCAACCCCACCCGCGAACAACGCGAACAGCTGCTGGCACGGCACACCGAACGCCTGGCCCAATTCGTCGCCGGAACCGCCCAGGGGGACGACCGCTGGAACGGCCGCATGATGCTGGCCGAACTGCGGCTGCAGGCCGGCGACCGCAAGGGGGCCGGCGAAGTCCTGGCCGCGATCGACCCGGACCAGGCGCCCGCCCTCGTGCTGGTCACGGCGGCGACGCTGGCCCAGCACCTCGGCAACAAGGAACTGCGCACCCGCCAGATCGAAGCGGGAGTCGGCAAGCCGGCCCCGCTCGCCGATCGCCTGGCGATCGCGCGCCTGCTCACCACGGTGCTGGTCGAAGTGAAGCGCGGCGAAAAGGTGTTCACCGAGGCGCTGGCCGCAGCCACGGACGACGAACAGCGGGCCCTGGTGCGGTTCCACCGCGCCGACTCGATGCGCGACCGCGAAGACCTGCCCGGCAACGAGAGCTTCGACGAACTCGGCAAGCTGGCCCAGGACCTCCCCGGCACCTACTGGGGCAGCGTCGCCAAGGACCGCCTCGCCGCCACGGATTTGAAGGTCGGCGCCAAGGCCCTGCCGCTCGTGGCGAAGTTGCCCGGCGGCGGCGAGTTCTCGCTGGCGCAACAGCAGGGCAAGGGGGTCGTGCTGGTGTTCTGGTCGTCCGGCGACCGCGACCTGCCCACGCTGCTGACCTTGCTCAAGGAACAAGTGCGCCAGCACGCCGGCAAGCTGGCCGTGCTCGGCATCTGCCTCGACCGGGACGCCGCGGCCACCGCGGCGGCCGTGCAGCGCCTCGGTTTCGAGTTCCCAACCGTCGGCGACGGCCGCGGCATCGAGACCGACGTCGCGATGCGCTGGTTCGTCGAGGGACCGCTGGTGCACGTGGTCGACGCCGCCGGCAACATGGCCGCACTGCGCCTGCACGCGGGCACCAACGACGCCCGCAACGAACTGCTCGCCGCGATCGCCGCCGCGGTCAAGTGACGCCGCAGCCCGCGGTCAGACGCAGGCGATGCAGTCGATCTCGACCAGGCCGCCCTTGGGCAGTTCCTTCACCGCCACGGTGGCACGCGCGGGCTTGTGGTTGGCGAAATGCCGGCCGTAGACCTCGTTGACGGCGGCGAAGTCGGCCATGCTGACCAGGTAGATCGTCGTGCGCGCGACGTGCGCCAACGACGCCCCGCCGGCGGCGAGCACCGCAGCGAGGTTCTTCAGCACCTGGTCGGCCTGTTCGGCCGCGGTGGCGCCCACCATCTGCGCGGTCTTCGGATCGAGCGCGATCTGGCCGGAACAGAACAGCAGGTTGCCGCAGCGGATCGCCTGGCTGTACGGCCCGATGGCCGCGGGAGCGGAGGAGGATTGGACGGGTTCGAGCTTCATGACGTGGATGGGGAAGGGCGCAGCCGCTCGCGCAGCCGCCGTTCGACCGGCGGTGGCAGGAAGCTGGCGACGTCGCCGCCGTTGCGCACGATCTCGCGGATCAACGACGACGACACGTAGCTGTACTGCACGCTCGGCATCACGAACACCGTCTCGATCGACGGTTGCAGGTGCCGGTTGGTGAGCGCCATCTGGTACTCGTATTCGAAGTCCGAGACCGTGCGCACGCCGCGCAGGATCGCGCCGATGCCCTGCTTCTGGCAGTAGTCCACGACGAGGCCGCGGAACGTGGTGACCGACAGCCGGGCGTCCTTGGGCAGGACTTCCTGCAGCATCTGGACCCGTTCCTCGGCGGTGAAGGTCGGCGCCTTCGAACTGTTGACCGCGATCGCGACCGTCAGGTGGTCGAACAACGGCAACGCGCGCTCGACCAGGTCGAGGTGGCCGCGGGTGACCGGATCGAAGCTGCCGGGGTAGAGGGCAGAAACCATGCGCGGACTGTAACCGCCAGCCGTTTGCGGGCACCGAGGCAGTTGCATGCGATTGCCCACGATTCCCGCCCTCGCGGCCGGGGCCCTCTGGGTCCTGCCCGCTTCGGTACTCACCCGGATCTCGGTGCCCGCGGCGGCCCTGTTCGCCGTACTCGGTCTCGCCTGGGCCAGGCTCGGCCGCGGCCCATGGCCACGCGCCGGGTTGTTGGCGCTGCCGGCGTTCCTGGCGGGGCTGCCGTGGCCTTCGGCAGAACCGCCGCGACTGCCGCCCGGTCCGGTGGTCGTCGCCGGCACGGTGCGCGACGTCGTGCACGTTCCGGCGACCGCCACGTGGCAGGTGTTCGTCGGCGAGACCGGCGAACTGCGGCTGCACTGCGACACCGACCCCGGGGTGTTGCCCGGCGACCGGCTGCGGGTGCTCGCGAACGTGGCCGAAGGGGCCGCCCCCGGATGGCCGGCGCACGTGCAGGCCGTGCCCGCCACCGCGACCGTGACGCCGGGGCCCTGGTCGGTCCAGCGCGCTGCCGCGGCAGCGCGGCTCGCGCTGGAACGGGCCCTGTTGCGCCACCTTCCGGTCGACGACGGCGCACTGGTCGCGGCCCTCGTGCTCGGCCGCACCACGCGCCCCGATGCAGAACTGGTCGCGGCGCACCGCGCCACGGGACTGTCGCACCTGCTCGCCGTGAGCGGCGCGCACGCGGCGATGCTGGCGTTCCTGCTCGGCCTGTGCACCTGGCACGGGCGGACCCGGGTCGGCCGTTCGGGCCGCAGCACCGCAGTGGTGCTCGGGCTCCTGGTCGTCTACGCGGCGATCACCGGTTGCGAACCGCCGGTGCTGCGTGCCGTCGTCGCCTACACCTTCGCCGCCACGGCCCACTGGCTCGGCCGCCCGTGTGGGGTGGCCCCGACGCTGCTGGCGCCCGCGATCCTGACCGCGTTCGTGCAGCCTGCGGCGCTGCTCGGACCGAGTTTCCTGCTCAGCTACGCGGCCGTCGCCGGACTCGTGCTGGCCGGGGCCCCACGCGGCGACACGTTCACCGCGCGCTGGGTGATCGCGCCGCTGCGGGCGTCCTTCTGGGCGACGCTGTTGACCGCACCGCTGACCTTGTGGTTCTTCGGGCAACTGGCGCCGTGGACCGTGTTGCTGACGCCGTTGCTGGCGCCACTCGTGGGCACGCTGCTGCTGCTCGGCTTGTGCACGGCGGTCGCCGGAGTGTCCGCCCCACCCCTGGCGAGCATGCTCGCCGTGCCGACCGGCGCCGTCGCGGACCTCTACGGCGATCTCGTGCACATGGCCGACCGCTTGCCGGGCACGCCGATTCCCGCCAGCTGCGAACCCTCGCCGTGGCTGCTGTTGCTGGCCGCGTGGACGGCGCTCGCGCTCGTCGCCCTCGGGCGGAACCGGCGGGCCACCGCCCTCGGGGCCGTGCTGCTCGGGCTGCCGCACTTCGTGCCGCTGCCACGGCCCCGCCCCCGCTTCGTGCTGTGCGCGGTCGGGCACGGCCAGGCCGGCCTCGTGACCACGGCGGACGGCCACCAGACCGCCATCGACTGCGGCAGCCTGCAGGCGCCGTTCCGCGCCGCCGACGCGCTGGTTGCGGAGTTGCACCCGCACCGGCTCGACCTGCTCGTCGTCACCCACGCCGACCTCGACCACCACGGCGGCATCGCCGGCCTGCTCGGCCGCGTGCCGATCGCCCGCGCCGTCGTTCCCGAAGGTCTCGCCGCGAGCGCCGTGGTCGCAGCCCTGCGCGCACACGGAACGGAAGTCGACGTCGTCAGGCCGGGCTGTGAGCTGGCCCCGGCCGAACACCTGCGCGTGTGGGCCCCGCCGCTGCCGCCGGGAG
>JAEUHV010000425.1 GCA_016794485.1 Planctomycetota bacterium | reverse complement strand
GCAAGCTATCGTTCCTGAAGACCGGGGTGCTGCACGCCACCAAACTGTCGACGGTCTCGCGCACCTACGCACAGGAGATCCAAACCAGCGAGTACGGCATGGGGATGGACGAACTGCTGCGGTCGCGCAGCGGCGACCTCGTCGGCATCGTCAACGGTGTCGACTACGGCGAGTGGAACCCGCAGAACGACCCGCGCATCCCGCACCACTTCAGCGCCGACGACCTCGCCGGCAAGGCGAAGATGAAGGCGGCGCTACTGCAGCGCTTCCAGCTGCCGCACGACCCGCGCGCCCCGGTGTTCGCGGTGGTCTCGCGCCTGACCGCGCAGAAGGGCTTCGAACTGTTCGCCGATTCGATCCCGATCTTCCTGCAGCGCGAAGACATGCGCCTGTGCGTGCTCGGCTCGGGCGAGGACAAGCACGAGCAGTACTTCCAGTGGCTGCGCGACACCTGGCCGAAGAAGGTCGGTCTGTACCGCGGCTTCCAGGAGGATCTCGCGCACTGGATCGAGGCCGGCAGCGACGTGTTCCTGATGCCGAGCCGGTTCGAACCGTGCGGCTTGAACCAGATGTACAGCCTGCGCTACGGCACGCCACCGATCGTGCGCCGCACCGGCGGCCTCGCCGACACGGTCGAGCCGTGGGATCCGCACACGCGCGCCGGCACCGGTTTCCTGTTCGACGAGTACTCCAGCAAGGCGCTGGCCGGCACGATCGACTGGGCGCTGCGCAACTGGCGCGACCAGCGCGGCTGGCGGCAACTGGTCGAGAACGGCATGCGGCAGGACTTCTCGTGGGACCGCCAGGGCCCCGAGTACGTCGCGCTGTACCGTTCCCTGCTCGGCATCTGATCCCTCTCCCCGACCCCCACCATGCACGTCGTCTTCATCGAACCAGCCTTCCCGAAGAACCAACGCGAGTTCCTGCGCGGCCTCCTCAGCACCGGTGCGCGCGTGTCGGCGATCAGTGAACGTCCGCCCGAAGCGCTGCCGAGCGAACTGCGCGAAGGCCTGTTCCAGTTCGAACGGGTGCGATCGGTCGTCGACGAGCACGCGCTCGCCGAAGCGGTGAAGCGGCTGGCGCAGAAGGCCCGCGTCGACCGCCTGGAAGCGACCGTCGAGGCGCACGTGATGGCGGCCGCGCACGTGCGCGAGCAGCTGAAGATCTACGGCACCACGTCGCGCACCGCGTGGCTGTGCCGCGACAAGCCGGCGATGAAGGAGACCGCGCGCGCAGCCGGCGTGCCGTGTGCCGCCTCCGCGCGCGTGCAATCGGTCGCCGACGCCGAAGCGTTCGCGAAGGCGAACGGCTACCCGCTGATCATGAAGCCGCTCGACGGGGCCGGGGCGTCGGGCACCAGCAAGGTGACCAACGACGCCGAACTGCACGCCGCGTGCGAAGCGCTGCGCGTGCCGTCCGGCCGCACAGTCGCGATCGAGGAGTTCCTCGAGGGCCACGAAGGCTTCTACGACACGCTGTCGGTGTGCGGCAAACCGGTGCTCGACTTCGCCTGCCACTACTACCCGAACGTGCTCGAGGCGATGCGCACGCGCTGGATCTCGCCGCAGATCGTGTGCACCAACCGCATCGACGGCGGCAGCTACCAGGAAGTGCGCGCGCTCGGCCAGAAGGTGATCACGGCGCTCGGCATCTGGACGTCGCCGACGCACATGGAGTGGTTCGCCGGCCAGAAGGGCCTGCGCTTCTCCGAGATCGGCTGCCGGCCGCCGGGCGTCGGGGTGTGGGATCTCTACTGCGCCGCCAACGAGTTCGACCTCTACGCGGCGTGGGCGCACGCGATCGTGCACGAGCAGGTGCCGTTCCAACCGTCGCGCAAGTACTCCGCCGGCATGGTGGCGCTGCGGCCCGACCGCGACGGCCAGATCGCGCAGTACGACGGCGTCGAGGCGATGCAGCGGCGCTACGGCGAATGGCTGCTCGATTCGCACCTGCCGCCGGCCGGCACGCCGACGCAGGGCGTCGAGGGCGGCTACATGGCGAATGCCTACGTGCGCATGCGCCACCCGGACTACGACACGCTGCGCTCGATGCTGGACTGGGTCGGCCAGAACGTGAAGGTGCGCGCCCGCTGAGCGCGACGCTCAGCAGCCGTCCAACCGGAACGTGCGCACCTTGACGGTGCGGCTGCGCAGTGCCGCGGCACCGACGAACTCCGGG
>JAEUHV010000335.1 GCA_016794485.1 Planctomycetota bacterium | reverse complement strand
CGATCGGTGTTGAGACTGTAGAAATCGCCCCCCCTCTTCCCCGCTGAAACCCTCAGAACGGGCCGGCTGCCCCCTCGCCGCGCTCCGTTCCCCAGAAGCTCGAGGCCGCAAAGCCATGAGTGAGCCGCAAGATCCCAAGGTCGGCAAAGCCATCGCCGCGCAAACGCCGTGGGTGATGATCGCCGTGATGCTCCACGTGGTCGTCATCGCGATCGCGTCGATCATGTACTACGCGCACGAAGCCGCCGTCGACGACAGCGTCGTCACCGAGATCACGGTGACCGAGACGCAGAAGCCGATCGAGGACATCAAGCCGCCGGACATCAAGGACCGCGACGAGGTCCCGAAGATCAAGGACCAGGACATCCCGCCGACGGACCTCCAGGAGTTCAATCCGGACGCGGTCGAGGATCCTGAGCAGGGCGACCCGACCGATCCGAACTCGACCAGCGAGATGCTGAACATGCCCAGTGGTGACACCACGGGTGGTTCGGCGATCGGCGTCAACGGCCCCGGCCACTTCGGCATCGCGCCGTCGTCCACGGGCGGTCGGCGTCCGGGCGGCGGCAAGTACGGCAGCCGGTTCGGTCGCGGCACCGGGCCCGGTGGTGCGGGTGGTCGTGTCAACGAAGCGGTGACGCTCGGCCTGGAATGGCTGCGCAAGCACCAGGATGAAGACGGGCGCTGGGACTGCGCCAACTTCATGAAGCACGACAAGGAGGGTGACCCGTGCGGCGGCCCGGGCAACACCGTCAACGACGTCGGCATCACCGGCCTCGCGTTGCTCGCCTTCCTCGGCGAAGGCAACACGATGAAGCAGGGCACCTACAAGAAGGTCGTCCAGAAGGGCATCAAGTGGTTGCTGGAGCAGCAGCAGGAGAACGGCCTGCTCGGCACCAACTCGTCGCAGGCGTTCGTCTACAACCACGCGATCGCGACGGTCGCCCTGTGCGAGGCGTTCGGCCTGTCGGAGCACCGCCCGCTGAAGAAGCCGGCGCAGAACGCGATCAACTACATCGTCAACGCGCGCAACCCCTACGGTGTGTGGCGCTACCAGCCGCGCGAGAACGACGGCGACACGTCGATCACCGGCTGGATGGTGCAGGCGCTGCTGTCGGCGAAGGAGTTCGAGCTCGCCGTCGACGACGCCGCGCTGAAGACCTCGCTGGTGTTCTTCGACAGCGTCACCGATCCGGGCACGGGCGCCGCCGGCTACACCAAGGCGGGTGAGGGCTCCTCGCGCAATGCGAGCATGCTCGACAAGTTCCCGGCGGCCAAGACCGAGGCGCTCACGAGCGTGGTGCTGCTGTGCCGCTACCTGATGCACCAGGACCCGAAGGACACGCCGATCATGAAGAAGTCGGCGGCGACGATCATGACCAAGCCGCCGACGTGGAACGAGGCGGACGGTTCGATCGACATGTACTACTGGTACTACGCGAGCTACGCGATGTACCAGGTCGGCGGCAAGGACTGGGACCTGTGGGCCAAGAAGCTCACCGATGCTGCGGTCAAGACGCAGAAGCGGGAAGGCAACTTGAAGGGCTCGTGGGATCCGGTGGATCCGTGGGGTGAGGACGGTGGTCGCGTCTATTCGACGGCGATCATGGTTCTGTGCCTCGAGGCGTACTACCGCTACGGCAAGGTTTCCTTCGCTCGCTGAGAGAGGCAACGTGAAGTCTCGACTGCTGGCATTGGGCTCGTTCGGGCTCGGTTCTCTCGTGTTGTCTTCGGTTGCCGCCGCGCAGACCAGCGCGGTGCTCGGCCAGAAGAACGCCGCGTTCCTGACCGGTCTCTGGCGCATCGGTTACACCGACTACGCCGACAAGATCGGGCAGTTGGTCGCGGCGTCCAACCTGGTCGACAAGGAGAAGGCCGAGGTCGGCGAGGTGCATCGCCGGCTGCAAATGGCGTTGAAGACCCAGAGCGGTGACGCGCTGGGTCGGCGCGACCTGGCCCTCCAGACCATCGACGAGAAGCTGGCGGCGCTGACCAATGCCAAGCCCGGGTCGGAGGAGCACATCGACATGCTCGGCGACCTGATCGACGGTTGCCGCCTGTATGCCGATGCCGTCGCCGAGGCGCTCAAGCAGGACAAGCCGCCCGAAGAGCTGGCCACGATCCGCAAGGCCGCCGACGAGAAGCTGAAGGCGGTGATCGCCGACATGGAGGCGCGCAAGAAGGCCTACGAGCCGCTGCGCGACGAGGAGAAGCAGGGCAGTGAGTTGCCGCTGCTGCTCGCCCACTACGGCCTTGGCCGCATCCAGTACTACCACGCGCTGGTCCACCCGGCCGACTCCCTGCACGCCAAGCACTCGATCGAGCAGGCGCTGAACACGCTCGAAGAGTTCGGCCTCGATTTCAGCGAGTCGCTCGCGGCCTACGAGTCCAAGCTGACGATCGCGTTGTGCCACAAGTTCCTAG
>JAEUHV010000302.1 GCA_016794485.1 Planctomycetota bacterium | reverse complement strand
GCCGGCCGGCCGGGCCCCTTGCGGAATTCGTTGACGAACTTCACCACCGGATCGAACACCGGGCCACGGTCGTGGTCGCCGATCTCGGTGAACACGAACGAGCCCGACTGCAGCAGCAGCTTGCCGAAGTAGCCGGGGTGCCGCCACGCGGTCGACAGCGACGACACCGCGCCGAACGACGCCCCCATCAACGCCCGCGCCGACGGTTCGCGCACCAGCGGCAGGATCTGTTCCATCTGCGGCACCAGGTCCTTCACCAGGAAGTCGGCCTGGCGCGGATCGGCGGCGTACTCGCGCATGCGGTCCGTCGACTGCGTGGCGATCGCGACCAGCGGCGGGATCTCGAGCCGGTGGATCAGGTTGTCGAGGATCGTCTGCAGGTTGGCGAACTGCAGGTAGTCGAACCCGTCGTGCACGACCAGCAGCGGATACCGCCGCGTCTGCCGGAACCGCGCCGGCCGGTAGACCTTGATCGGCCGCCAGTCGCCGAACACCTTGCTGTCGACGTGCCGCTCCTCGACCGTGCCCTTGCGGGCTTCGCCGTCGTCGAGGCTCCACTCCGGCGGGCAATAGCCTTCGCCGTAGACGACGGAGTTGGCGCCGAACGGATCGCGCGCGGTGTGCTTGTTCAGCGGATCGCGCAGCAGCGTGCCGCGGCCGAACAGCGCCACGCCGATCTTGTACTCCATGCGCGACTTCGGCGGCAGGTCGAGCTGCAGCACCCAGGTGTCGCCATGGCGCAGGCGACGGAACGGCAGCGAGCCCGGCAGGCCGTGGATCCAGTGGTTCAGGGTGACTTCCTGCGCCTCGCCGCGGAACAGGAACGTCACCGAACGGCCGTCGACGTGCGGAAACTCGGTGGCTGCGATCAGCTCCTCGACGGCGCGCGGACCGTGCGCGACGGCCTGCTCGATGCGCTCGACGACGTTCATGCGCCCACCTCCTCCACCCAGCCGTCTTCGGTGAGACGCCGCGTGTCGGGCTGCGCCGACCAGCGCGACCCGTTCCAGTCGACGCGCGCGCCGTCGTCCAGCAGCACACACAGGGCCGGCGCGAACCGGCGGGCGAACAACTGCACGTTGCGTTCGTCGGTCGCGTCGAGCCGCTTCTTCGCGTGCGGCAACGCCACCAGGTCAGGCAGCACGCCGAAGCCGGCTTCCATCACCTCGGCACAGGCGCTGCCCTGCGGCGGCGTGTCGTGGAACAACACGATGCGCTCGCACAGCGCCATCGCCCCGGCCGACCAGGCCACCACCGGCCGGTCGCCGTGCAGGCCGAGCACGTCGAACAAGCGCAGCCGGTGCAGCAGCACCGCGATGTGCCCGCCGGCGATGCACAGGCAGCAGCTCTCCTGCAGCTTCTTGTGCAGGTCGCGGCGTTCGCGCTGCACCGCCGCCCGTTCGCCCGGGCGCCAGC
Source organism: Planctomycetota bacterium (assembly GCA_016794485.1). Taxonomy (GTDB): domain Bacteria; phylum Planctomycetota; class UBA1135; order UBA1135; family UBA2386; genus UBA2386. The sequence continues at coordinate 7,246 of JAEUHV010000302.1, read as the reverse complement.
GCGCCTCGAACTCGTCGTGCACCTGCTGCACACGGGCCACGTGCTGGCTGTCGATGCCCTGCAGCATCACCAGCGCATCGTGCCGTTCGGCGGCGAGCCACAGGTCGTTGCCGGGCCGCCGCAGGAGCTCCCGGGTCGCCTCCATCGCACCGAGCAGGCGCAGCCGGTACAGCTCCTGCACGCGCCGCAGCGTGTCGTGCCGCTGCCGCATCGCGCCGAGCAGTTCGCGGTCGCGTTCGAAGATGCGCTCGACGCGGGCCCAGATCTCGAGGTTCTGCACGCTGCGGCCGATGTGGTCGCGGAACTCGTGGTCCTCGCTTTCCCGCTCCTCCCATCCGGCCGAGACCAGCGCGACCGGCCGGTCGTCGCCGGGCACCAGGGTGTCTAGGGCCGGCTGCACGAGGCGCACGTGGCGCTGCGGGCCGAGCAGGATCGCGGTGGACAGCATGGCGGGCAGTTCCCTTACCCGAGGCCCAGCGGGGAAGGAAGGGCGGGCCGATCCTCCGGAGGTCAGCGCCCGACCAGAGTCGGCCGAGGCACGGGGACCGGCGCCAACCTGGCGGTGAACGCCCGCAGGATCGGGGCCTCTTCGACGATGCGCAGGCCGCGGATGCGGTCGCGGGCGGCGCACAGTTCGGCGAACGACTCCACCACCCAGTCGACGTGGCTCTGCGTGTAGACGCGCCGCGGCAGGCACAGCCGCACGAGGTCGTGGTCGGCGAGCACCGGCCGACCGGTCGCAGCATCGGTGTGCCCGAACATCAGCGAGCCGATCTCGACCGAACGGATGCCGCCTTGCTCGTACAGCGCGCACGCCAGCGCCTGGCCCGGCAGTTCGTCGGGCGGGATGTGCGGCAGCATCGCCCGCGCATCGACGTAGACCGCGTGCAGTCCGTACGGCCGGACCACCGGGACGCCCAGCCGGTCGAGATGGTCCGCGAGGTAGCGCGCACTCGCTTCGCGGTAGTGCAGGTAGTCGAAGTCGAGCACTTCGCGCAGGCCCTGCGCCAGCGCCGCGAGGTCGCGTCCGGCGAGGCCACCGTAGGTCGGGAAGCCTTCGGTGAGGATCAGCAGGTTCTTCACCTTCGCCGCCAGCGCGTCGTCGTCGACGCACAGGAGCCCGCCGATGTTGACGAGGCCGTCCTTCTTCGCCGAGACGAGGCAGCCGTCGGCGAGTTCGAACATCGCGCGCGCAACCTTCGGCAGCGGCACGCCCTGCCACTCGGGATCGAGCCGGTGGATCCACCACGCGTTCTCGGCGAACCGCGCGGCGTCGAGGAAGAACGGAATGCCGTGCTTCTCGTAGAGAGCGCTGACCGCGCGCAGGTTCGCCATCGACACCGGCTGGCCGCCGACGCGGTTGTTGGTGATGGTCAGGAGACCGAGCGGCACGCGACCGGGCGGTTGCGCCGCGAGCCAGGTGGCGAGGCGGGCGACGTCGAGGTCGCCCTTCCACGGCGCATCCAGACGGAGGTCGCGCGCCGGCGCCGACACGAAGTCGGTCGCCTCGGCGCCGAGGAACTCGACATTCGCGCGCGTGGTGTCGAAGTGCGCGTTGTTGGGCACCGCCTGACCCTTCTGCACCATCACGCCGAACAGGATGCGTTCGGCGGCGCGGCCCTGGTGCACCGGGAAGACGTGGCGGTAGCCGGTCAACTCGCGCACCACCGCTTCGAGTTCGAAGAACGACCGGCAGCCGGCGTAGCTCTCGTCGCCGGTCATGATCGCCGCCCACTGCGCGGCCGACATCGCGCCGGTGCCGGAGTCGGTCAGCAGGTCGATCATCACGTCTTCGGCTCGCAGCAGGAACAGGTTGTGGTGCGCCTGTGCGAGCAGCCGCCGACGTTCTTCGGGCGTGGTGATGCGGAACGGTTCGATCGCCTTGATGCGGAACGGTTCGAGTACGGTCTTCACTCCGGCCAGAGGAACCGACGCAGCGGACGGCACGCACGGGCCAATCGGCGTAGGGCGGCGGAGCCGGATGGCGCAGTCGGCGCAGCGGCGGTCCGGGCCGGTACGGAGAACGGGCCCGCGGCGCGAAGGATTGCCTTCTGGCTTGCGCGGCCGCCGTTCCACCGGGTGGAACGTGCTCGGCCGCGGCATCGTGCGCGCGCGGGCCCGGGTAGGTCGGGAGTCCCGTGGCCGGTCAGACCAGCCGCTGCTCCCTGCAGTCGGATTGCACGAACACCATCCACACCTCCATCGGCAAGACTTCGGGGTCGGAGGGACGACCGCCGACGCATGCAGTTGGCGGCCACATGCGGAAAGGTAGCACGCGCGGCGGCGGCGGCCATCCGCCGGACGACGTAGGGCGTGTCGGCCCGATGCGGCTGGCGACACGCGACCACGATTCCCTGCAGCCGCCGCCGGCGGACGTCAGGCCAGGTCGCTGTCGCCGAGCGCGTACCACCAGTTCGCCTGCAGCGACGGTTCGTCGAGCGGCGACCCCGTGACGAGGTAGACGAGCCGCCGTTCGAGCCAGTTCGCCGAGGGTGTCTTCACGAAGCCGTGCGCGAGCAGGGCCTGCCACTCGCGCGACCATTCGGGGAACACCGTCATCAACCGCACCTTCTTCTCCTCGGCGGCGCGGCGGCTGGCGACGTGCAACAACGCGGCGGCGGCGGCGGCGTCCGCTTCACGGGCCATCCAGTCGGCGATCGTCGCCGCGTCCGGAGCGAGCCCGCTGCCGGGCTTCAACACGAGGAAGCCGCGCAGTTCGCCGTTGCTGCGCGCCGTCCACAGCTCGTAGTCGGCGTGGCTCGGGTTCCGGACGTAGCGCCAGTGCAGGTAGTCGAAGTCGCGGCGCAGCAGCAGCGTCTTCTCGGCGCGCACGGCGGCATACAACGTGCCGATGTCGGACGGGATCGCCGAGACGCGTTCGACCGTGAATCCGTCCGGCCGCGGCACCACCGGCAGCGCGGTGTCGCGGATCAGGAAGTCGATGACGCGCAGGAAGTGGTACTCGAGGTAGCGCGTGCCGATCCGGAACGCGACGTCGACCGGGAACCCGTACAGCACCGCATCGCCGATGCGCCGGCTGTGCGCCGAGAACGGCCAGCCGGTCAGCACGAAGATGCCGGGTCGCTTCAGCCCGGCGCGCCAATCCGGATGCGTCATCGAATCGACGCAGTGCACGAACACGAGCGGGCCGTGCGGCGAGTCGGCGAGCAGCGGCACACCCGCGTACTGCGAGACGATCGTGCCGTCCGGTGCCACCGCCAGCGACATGCGGTGGCCGTTCGGGTTCTCGAGGTACTGCCAGCGCCACTGTTCCAGCGTGCGATCGACGAAGCCCGGGCCGCACACCTCGCGGAACACGCGGTTGAAGGTCGCCAGGATCTGGTGTTCGTCGCCCGGCTGGTAGCCGCGGATCGTCAGTTCCGCGCTCATGCCGACAGGCTCCGGCAGAACGACGTCACCAGCGCCGCCAGCACCGGCTTGGCCTGGTTGCCGGCGGCGACCACTTCGGCGTGCGCCAACGGCACCGGCGAGATGCCGGCCGCGAGGTTGGTGACCAGCGACAGGCCGGCGACCTCGGCCCCCATCGCGTTGAGGGCCATCGCTTCGTGCACGGTGCTCATGCCGACAGCATCGGCACCGAGGCGGTGCAACATGCGGATCTCGGCCGGAGTCTCGTACGACGGGCCGAGCAGGCCGGCGTACACCCCGGGCCGCACCCGGGTACCGGTGCGTTGCAACAGCATCAGCAGGCGCGGCGAGTAGACGCGCGTCTGGTCGGGAAAACGAGGCCCGAACGCGGCTTCGTGCGGACCGACCAACGGCGAACGGCCGGTCAGGTTGAGGTGGTCGCGCAGCACCATCAGGTCGCCGGGCGCCATGTCGTCGGCGATGCCGCCGGCGGCATTGGTCAACAGGAACGACGGCACGCCGCACCGGCGCAAAGTGCGCACCGCGCGCACGACGTCGGCGGGCTCCCAGCCTTCGTACAGGTGCACGCGCCCCGTCAGGCACGCGACCCCGGTGCCGCCGACGGTGCCGACCACCAGTGCGCCACCGTGCCCTTCGACGTGCGGCACCGGCCACTCCGGGATCTCGGCGAACGGGATCGTCGTCGCCGCCTGCACGTTCGTCGCGAAGTCCTTCAGCCCGCTGCCGAGCACGAGGCCGAGCTTGGCGGTCGCCAGGGCTGGGCCGAGCCGGTCGCGCAGGAACGTCGCCGCGCGTTCGACCTTCTGCAGTTCCACGTTCGCCGCACTCATGCCGCACCGTCGTTGGCGAGCACCCCCGCCACGCAAGCCGTCATGCAGGTGGCGATGGCGCCGCCGAACATCGCGCGCAGGCCGATGCGGGCGAGGTCGCCGCGGCGCTCGGGCGCGATCGCGCCGAGGCCGCCGACCTGGATCGCGACGCTGCCGATGTTGGCGAAGCCGCACAACGCGAAGCTGGCGATCATCGCCGTGCGCGGCGAGATCTCCTTGTTGGTGATCATCGGGCCGAGCTGCTTGTAGGCGACCAGTTCGTTCAACGCGATCTTGGTGCCGAGCAGTTCGGCGAGCTTCGGGATCTCGCTCCATTCGACGCCCATCACCGCGGCGATCGGCCAGAACACCTTGCCGAGCCCGGCCTGCAGCGACCAGCCCGCGTTCAGGTTGCCCAGCAGCGCGTCGATCACCGCGACCAGCCCGAGGAACGCGATCAGCATCGCCGCGACGTTGAGCGCCAGCTTGAGTCCGTCGGCAGCGCCCGCCGCCGCGGCTTCGACCGCGTTGCCGTAGGTCTCGGCCTCGACCTTCTGCACCTTGCCCATCGTCTGGCTCGCTTCGGTCTCGGGGAACATCATCTTGGTGCAGATCAGGCCGGCCGGCACCGCCATCACCGAACCGACGATCAGGTGGCCCGCACTGACGCCGAAGCCGACGTACAGGGCGAACACGCCGCCGGCGATCGTCGCGAAGCCGCCGACCATGATCGCGTGCAGCTCGCTCATGGTCATGTGCTTCAGGAACGGACGGATCAGCAGCGGCGCCTCGGTCTGGCCGACGAAGACGTTGGCACAGGCCGACAACGACTCGCTGCCCGACGTGCCCATCAGGCGCACCATCACCCGTGCCATGCCGCGCACGATGAGCTGCATCACGCCGAAGTGGTAGAGCACCGCCATGAAGCTGCTGAAGAAGATCAGCGTCGGCAGCACGCGGCAGGCGAAGATGAAGCCGTTCCCGTCGCCCGGGATCGCCTGGTCGACGCCGCCGATGTCGGTCAGCGCACCGAACACGAACTCGCTGCCCTTGAGCGAGAAGTCGAGGAACGCACCGACCTTGCCGCCGAACCACTGCAGCGCCCGGTTGCCTTCGGTCCAGTAGAGGAACGTGAAGCCGAGCAACGCCTGCAGCAGCAGGCCGACCCCCACGAGCCGCCAGTTGATCGCGCGGCGGTTGACCGAGAACGCGTAGCAGAGCCCCAGCATCACGACGATGCCGCCGAGGGAGACGAGCTTGAGCATGCGGCGGCGGATGCTACGCCGGAGCCAGGGCCGGTCCACGTCCGGTCGGACCTCGTCGTCCAATCGCCATCGCCATCGACGCGTCCCGACGTCCGCCGGCCGTGGCCGGACGTTCTCGTTCGCCGGCGTGCCCCGCACCCGGAAGGAGTCGCGGATGGTCCGTCGTCTCGGTGCCACGTCGAACGTGCTGCGCATAGCGCTGCAGTGACGCAGTGTGGCCGCCGGCGCGCGGCCCCGCGGCCACACCTTGACCGGGCTCGCATCGGCCCCGAGCATGGGATCCTCTCGTCACAAGGCCCGGAGGTCCCATGCCCTCGCTCCGCATCGCGTTCGTCCTGTCGGTGCTCGGTTCCCTGGTTCCCGCCGCGGCCCAAGGCTGTGCCAGCGGCACGTTCTGGAAGCGCGACACCTTGCCGGTGAGTCCGACCGGGCTCACCGCGGTGTCGGTGATCCAAGGCATGTGCGAAGGCGAGAGTGCGGGCGTCGTGTTCGAGATGCCGGCGAACATGCCCGTGCAACGCATCACCCAGGTGGTGGCACCGTGGGGCGCGGCCCTCGGCGTCGGCGGCTTCCAGGCCGCACTCGACCTGGAGGTCTACGACGGCGTGTCGTTCAGTGGCGCCAACGTGAACATGGGCAACCTCGTGTTCAGCCTGTCGCAGGCCGCGACCGCGAACATGCAGGTGCAGAGCCACGCGCTGAACACGCTCGACACCAGCACCTACAACATCATCGTCGGTGCGGCCCCGCCGAACGGCAGCCCGGCCGTGCGCCGCTTCGCGATCTGCTTCCGCTGCGACCTGAACCTGCATCCGAGCGGCACCTGCGCGACCGGCTATCCGGCGAACTTCTTCACCGACAACAGCCAGACGCCGTCGTTCCCGTTCACCTGCAACAACTCGATCACGCCGCAGCGCACCAGCATCATCGAGATCCAGGGCCAGGGCTGGCGCGACGCGGCCCTGGCGACGGTGACCGGCATCTCGCTGTGCCCGATCTACTACAGCGGCATCTGGTGCATCCGCTGCTGCAGCGAAGACGCGTTCCCGGCCCAGTACAACACGATCGGCCCGGGTTGCCCCGGCACGATCGGCATCCCGACGCTGCTGCCCGCGGCCCTGCCGCGCCTCGGCCAGACGATGATCGTCAACGTCACCAACGTGCCGGCCCAGCTCGGGCTGATGATCACCGGCACCAGCGGCAGCAACTCGACCCTGGGCAGCCTGCCGTTCGACCTGTCGGTCGTCGGCATGCCGGGCTGCTTCCTGCGCAGCAGCCTCGACCTCACCGACGCACTGTTCACGTTCGGCCCGACCGCGTCGTGGTCGCTGGCGATCCCGAACCAGGGTGGCCTGCTCGGACTCAACTTCTGGCAGCAGGCGTTCCTGTTCAGTCCACCGACGAACGCCTTCGGCGGCGTCATGTCGACTGGTGCCCAGTGGCAGATCGGCAACTGAGGTGACGCACGTTCCCGAACCACCACCGGGAGTTGCACGCCGCCGCATGGCGGACGGCCGCGACGACCTGCTGGTGCGCGAGGAGCCACTGCTGCTGGTGGTGCACGGCCAGCAGCTGCTGACGATGCGCACGCCGGGCCACGACGAGGAACTCGCCGTCGGCTTCCTGCTCGGGGAAGGCATCGTCGCCGATGCCAGCGGGATCGACCGCCTCGAGGTTCGCCCTGGCGACGTCGAACAGCGCACCGTGGACGAACTGCACGTGACGCTGGCCGAGGCCCCGGACGAACTGGTGCGCCGCCGGCTCGCGCGCACGCACGAGATC
>JAEUHV010000264.1 GCA_016794485.1 Planctomycetota bacterium | reverse complement strand
CAAGCCGGAACCGAGCCGCAGGTGCCCTTCGGCGTTCTGCGGGTCGAGCCCGACGGCCTTCTTGTAGCTGGCCGCGGCTTCGTCGATGCGCTGTACGCGGAACAGGGACGACGCGCGCGCCGCGAGCAGTTCGGCGTTCGGGCGCTCGGTGCGCTGCACGAACCGGCCTGCCGTGGCGACGGCTTCGTCGAAGCGCCGCGCCCGGATCAGGGCGCGCACGCACAGCGCCATCGCGTCCTGGTCGGCGGGTTCGCAGCGCAGACCAGCCTCGGCGTAGGCGACGGCGAACGCACTGTGGCCGAGCATCAAGTGCGCGCGGCCGAGTCCGTGCAGGCATTCGCGCGGGTCGGCGCCGGCCATGGCCGCCTTGCGGAACGCGTCCCACGCCCCCACCGGGTCTTCGCTGTCGAGCAGATCGCGGCCGCGGCCGACGTGGGCGGCGATCGCCGCTTCGGCACCGGGCGCCGGCAACTGCGGACCGTTCTGGCCGAGCAACGCCTGTGCGGCGACGACCACGCCGACGACGAACGACGGCAAGCTGGCGAGGAGATGCAGGACCACGGGTGCAAGGCGGCACCGCAGCAGCAGCACCGTGGTCCAGTTTCGGCATTCGACCCGGCCGCGCTGGCGCAGGGCCGTGGCCGGCGCGGACGGCCACATGGCATCGCGGGTTCCACGCTGCGGCCCCCGCCCGACGCCGTTCGACGCGCTACTGGATCGGCGTGCCGAGCACTTCCAGGCGCTCGATGTCGAGCACCGACAGGCTCTCGGCAACCGGTCGGCGGCGCGGACCGCCGAGTGCCACTTCGTGGTCGACGAACAAGCCGAGGTCGTAGCGGCCGGTGGTGCACGACAGCACGTAGAGCCGTTGGCCGCCCTTCTCGAGGAAGTAGATGCCGGGCCCGGCCAGGCGCCGTTCGTAACGCAGCCAGCCGATCGACTGGAAGCGCTCGAGCGGGTCCTTCACCTCGGGGGGCGGCGCGTCGATTACCGGCGGCTTGCTGGCGCGCAGCACCGAGGCCTCGACGATCCAGCGCTGCGCGTCGATGCGTTTCTTCAGCGCTTCGATCGCGGGTGTGGCCGCCGATTCGGCCGCCAGGGTGCCCTTCATCTTGTCGAGTGCCACGACCAGCGGTTCGTAGTCCTGCGCGGTGATGTCCTTCTTCTTCTCCTCGGTGAACGCGTCGGCGACGACCTGCACCGCGGCGAGGTCGGCGGCGTCCTGCGCCTCGCGAGCGCGCTGCGCTGCAATCGCATCGAGGCGCGACTTCACTTCGGCGGCGTGCTTCGCCTGCAGGTCGGCCCAGGCCTTCGCCAACGCCGGGTCGG
>JAEUHV010000235.1 GCA_016794485.1 Planctomycetota bacterium | reverse complement strand
GGAACGCGCTGTTCGCCAACGATGGTTGGCACGCCGCACACCATCGCCACCCGGGCCGGCACCACCGCGAGTTGCCGCAACTCGGCCCGCAGGCCGAACGGCTCAGCCGGTTGCCGCCGCCGTTGCGCTGCTTCGCGGGCTTCGGCATGGCGGCATGGCTCGACCGGCTCGAACGGCTGGTGCTGCGGTCGCGCGCGCTGCAGTCCCACGTGCTCGCGGTGCATCGACGCGCGCTCGCCACCGTCCTGCAGCAGGTGCGCGAGCCCGGCCGCATCCTGGTCGTCGGCGGTGGCTTGTTCCCACGCACCGCGATCCTGCTGCGCGAACGTTGGCCGCGCGCGCATGTCTGCGTGCTCGACCGCGACCCGGACCACCTGGTGTTGGCGCGCCGGTGGCTGCCGGAGATCGAACTGCGCTGCGGGAGCTTCCCGGACGCGGCGCTGGAGCCCGCGGACCTCGTCGTGTTGCCGCTGGCGCTGCGCGGCAGCCGATCGCGCGCGCTGGCGGCGGCGTTCGCGGCCGGGGCGCGGCATGTGCTGGTGCACGACTGGTGGTGGCGCTGTCCGCCGTCTGGCGTTGCGGTCGGCGGCTGGCTGCTGAAGGGCGTGTGGTTGGCGACGTCGTCGGTGGTGCCGGCGATGCCCGATGCGCCGGGCCTCGTGGAGCCCGCGTGAACGACAGCCCGCCTCACGCGATGGGCTCGGTGCAACCCGGCGGCGGCGCGGGTGCCTTGCTGGCGCGCGTCTTCGGCCGGGTGCGCCGCGCATGGTTGCGCACGTTCCGGCCCGGCTACGTCGCCGCGATGGCACGTCGTCGGGTGCGTGCATGTCCCCGGTGTGTGCACGACGTCGTCGACGGCCGCGACCTGGTCTGGGTGCAGAACGTCTGCGGCGTGCGGTTTCCGCCCGAGGACACCGTGTCGCCGTTCCGCGACCGGTTTGGACTCGTGCGGCTCGGGCGGCCCGAACTGCTCCTCGCTGCGTGTGCGTCCGTGCTGCTCGGGTTCGGCCTCGCGTGCGTGTCGACGTGGCTGCTGGCTGCGGGCCTGGTCCCGCTGGCGTTCACGGCGTGGTTCCTGCGCGATCCGGACCGGCGACCGCCCGCGGCTCCCGACGTGGTGCTGGCCCCGGCCGACGGTGTGCTCGACGACGTGCGCGAGGAACCCGTGTCGCCGTTCGGAACCGGACCGGCGCTGCGGATCGGCATCTACCTCTCGGTGTTCGACGTGCACGTGCAGCGCGCCCCGAGTGCGGGCCGCATCGTGTCCAGCACCTACCACCCTGGGCCGTGCGTGCCGACGTGGCGCCGCGGACAGACGGACGGCAATGCCCATACCAGGACGACCTGGGCCGATGCCGTGGGGCGGGTGGTGCAGGTGCGGCAGATCGCCGGACCGTTCGCCAGCCGCGTGGTCAGCGTCGTGCGAGTGGGCGACGAACTCGCCGCCGGCGAACGTTTCGGCATGATCAAGTTCGGCTCGCGCTGCGAGCTGTGGCTGCCGGTGGCGCAAGCAGCGCGACTCCTGGTGCAGCGGGGCCAACGGGTCCGTGCTGGCGAGACCGTGCTGCTGGTGTCGGCCACGGTGCCCGAGCCCGCTCAGGTGCCGGCCGGCGGAAACGTTCCGATGCAGTGTTCGGTGACGACCTCGCCGCGCAGCAAGTGACGCTGCACGATCTGTTCGAGCACGGGAGGATCGCAGTCGCGGTACCAGACGCCTTCTGGATAGACGACCGCGATCGGGCCGCCGGTGCACAGCCGCAGGCAGTTCGCCTTCGTGCGCTGCACGCCGCCCGCCTCCGACAGGCCGAGTTCCTTGAGGCGCGCCTTCAGGTAGTCCCACGCGGCGAGGCCACGTGCTTCGTCGCAGCACTTCGCGACGGTCTGGTCGGCACACAGGAAGATGTGGCGGCGCACGTTCGGCAGTCCGATCTTCGTCGCAAGCGTCGCCTGGGTCGCCTTGGTCGCTTCGTCGCTCATCCGCACAGGATGGCCGGCGCCGGCGCGCTTTCCCATCGCCGGCTAACACGCACCGGTCCGGGGACGTCCGCGGCGGCGAGGAATCCACGATGCCCACTGCCTTGCCTGCCGTCCTGTTCGCCGTCGCGTTCGCCGCGGCCGTGCCGCCGAGCGATCCGGTCGCCTGTTACGCCACCATCGACAAGGTCGTGCTGCTGCCCGATGCGCAGCAGCCGACGCAGGTCGAACTGCACGGTGCGTTCGCACTGGCCGAAGGCGTGTCGGGCAGCTTCTACCGCGCTCCCGAGCGCGGTGTGTTGCGCGCGAAGCTCGGCGCCGATGCCGACGCGACGCGGGCGCAGTGGCGCGACCTGGCCAGGGTCGCCGGCACGGGCGAGGTGGTGGCGTTCGGCTCGCGTTACGAGAGCCTCGATGCGAAGTCGGCACCGTGGCGCGTCGTGGCCGCCGATGCGCCGGCCGGCGAACTCGCGCCATGGCCTTCGGGGTACGGGCTCACACGCACCCGCGGCATCGACCATGGCCCGGTGCGGCACCTGCAGCTGTTGCCGGTGTGCTTGCCGGTCGACCTCGGCGAAGCCGTCGCTTCGCCGAACCGTCCGGCGCGGCCGGTCGTGTTCACCGCCACCAACGTGCTCTCCGATCGCACCGACCTGCACTACGTGTTCACGTGCACCAGCAGCGACGGCGACCGGCACGCGAGCGGGCTCGTGTCGCCCGGCAAGGGCATCACGACTTGGACCATCCCGTTGGCCCTGCAGGTCGGTGAAGTGGTCACCTGGACGGTGCACGTCGTCGGTGCGGCCATCGAAGATGCACCGGTCGCCGTGGGCACGTTCACCGTGCCGGCGAAATCGGTGCGGGCGAAGTGACGACCCCGTCGCCATGCGCGGGTGGACTCGCGGGCACGCTGCTGCTGCCGATGCTCGCGCACAAGTTGCTCGCAGCGACGGTGGTGGTCCCCGGCGCGTCGGCTTGGGGACGGCTGTTCGTCGACGACTTCGCGGCGGCGGCGCTGCTGGCGCTCGCGGGGCTCGGACTCGGGCCCCGTGGGCGCATGCTGGTTGGCGTCGGCGTGCTCGCGTGGCTCGTGCTGGCGCAACTCAGCGTGCAGGCCCTCGGCATGCCGTTCCTGCCGACGATGCTGGCGGGTTGTGACGCGGCGATGCAGGACTCGCTGTGGCCGTATGCGACCTTCGGCAACGCGCTGCGCGTGGCTACCCTGGTCGCTGCCATGTTGGCCGGCCGCGCCATGGACGATCGCTTGCGACTGCGGCCGCGGTGGCTGGTCTGCGGCGCGGTCGTGGCCGTCGGTGTCCAGTGGGCGGGCCAGCCGCCAGCGCATCCATGCCATCGCAATCCGCTGCTTGCGTTCGTGCGCCAGCTGGTGCCGCGTTCTGCCGTGGCGATGCCGGTCGTCCGCGATGGTGTCCGCTTGCAGGCCATGGCGCCGGTGGCGCCCACCGGCCTCGCGCGCGGCCGTTCGGTCGTGTTGGTGGTGCTGGAATCGGCGCGCCAGGGACTCGTGGAGCCGGCCGAGGACGAGGCTCCAGCGATGCCGTTCCTGCGCGAACTCGCCGCGGGTGGACTGCATTGCCCGACGGCCTATGCCGTCTACCCGGAGAGCATCGAAGGCCAGGTGCCGATCCTGTGCGCGCTGCCGCCGCGCGTCGATGCGGCCCCGGCGGACTACGTGGTCGCCGCGAGCGAGGCCTTGCCGCACCGGTTGCGGCCATACGGCTACCGGAGCGGCTTGTTCCACGCGGGCCGGTTCGCGTTCCTCGGCATGCAGGAGGTGCTCGCACCGATGGGGTTCGACGTGCTCGCCGACGCCGCGGCCATCCGGGGCGTCGAGGAGTCCAGCTTCGGCATCGACGAAGCGGCCACGGTCGACGCGCTCGTGCACTGGGTCGCGCAGCAACCACGCGACCAGGCGGTGTTGGCGTGCTGGCTGCCGATCGCCGGCCACCATCCGTACGCGAGCCCGCCCGGAGGACCGTTTCCGGCGACTTCGCCGTACGACTGCTGGCGCAACGCGCAGCACCACGCCGACCAGGCCTTGCGTCGGCTGTGGCTCGCACTGTGCACCCTGCGTCCACCCGAGCAGTGGCTGCTGTGTGTCGTCGGCGACCACGGCCAGGCGTTCGGTGAACACGCCGGCAACTTCGGCCACTCGTTCGAGCTGTACGAGGAGAACCTGCGCGTACCCCTGGTGTTCGTCGCACCGGGCAGCTCCCTCGCCGGCACGCGCCACGAGGCGCCGTGTTCGCATCTCGACGTGGTGCCGACCCTGCTCGACCTTCTCGGCCTGCCGTCGGAACGGTCCCTGTTGCGCACCTCGGCGGATGCCGTGCACGCGTTCACCGACTGGGGCGAGCTGCTGGTGATGCGGCGCGAAGGCCGTTGGAAGCTCGTGCACGAAGTCGCCACCGGCCGCGATCGTCTGTTCGACCTCGCGAACGATCCGCTCGAACGGGTCGACCTGGCCCCGGGTGCCGGCGAACGCTGCGCCGCCCTGCGCGCCGGGGCACTGGCGTTCCTGGTCGGCTGCGGCGCCCGGGTACGGCACTGACCGCGGCGGATCGGTGCTTGCCTCGGCCGGCGCCAACCCGTTCGCTCTCGCGACCGATGCCGACATCGCCGTTCCGTCACGTCCTGCCCGCGATCACCACGCCGTTCGCCGCCGACGGCACCGTCGACCACGCGTTCCTCGCACGGCATGCGCGTTGGCAGCTCGACGCCGGCTGCAGCGGCGTGATCCCGCTCGGTTCGCTCGGCGAAGGGGCGACGCTCGACTTCGACGAGAAGGTCGCGATCCTGCGCACGTTGGTGGCCACCGCCGGCGACAAGCCGGTCCTGCCCGGCATCGCGGCTCTCGCCACGCACCAGGCGGTGGCCCTGGCCAAGGCCGCCGAACGAGCCGGTTGCCGCGGACTCATGGTGTTGCCCGCGTACGTGCACAAAGGCGAACTGCGCGAAGCGCTCGGCCACGTCGGTGCCGTGCTCGCGGCGACCAGCCTGCCGTGCATGCTCTACAACAACCCGCCGGCCTACGGCACCGACTTCCAGGCCACGGCGATCGCCGAACTGGCGCAGCGCCACGGCAACCTGGTCGCGGTGAAGGAATCGAGTGGCGATGCACGCCGCGTCACCGCGATCAAGGCGTTGCTCGGCGACTGCCTCGACGTGCTGGTCGGCATGGACGACATGGTGCTCGAGGGTGTCGCCGCCGGCGCCACCGGCTGGGTCGCCGGACTCGTCAACGCGTTCCCGCGCGAATCGGTGGTGCTGTTCGAGCGCGCCCGCCGCGGGCCGGACGCGGCGACGCTGGCGCTGTACCGCTGGTTCCTGCCGCTGCTGCGCCTCGACACGGTGCCGGAGTTCGTACAGCTCATCAAGCTGGTGCAGCAGCAGGTGGGCCACGGCGACGAACGTGTGCGCCTGCCGCGCACCGTCGTGCAGGGCGCACTGCGCGAGCATGCGCTGGCCGTGGTCGCGCAGGCGTTGGCGACGCGGCCGGAGGTCGGCTGATGGCGTTGTCCGGGCAGCACTGGATCGCCGGGCGCGCCGAGCCCGGCGTGGGCGCGGCGTTCCACGCGGCGTCGCCGGAAACCGGGCTCGACCTCGCGCCGGCCTACCACGACGCGTCGCCCGACCAGATCGAACGGGCGGCGGCGGCCGCCGGCGCGGCGTTCCCCGCGTTCGCCGCGGCCCCGGCGGCCCAGCGTGCCCAGCTGCTGCGGCGCATCGCGGCGCTGCTGCGCGACCACGAGCCGGACCTGGTCGCGCGCATCGGCCAGGAAACCGCGTTCGGCGCCCCGCGCGTCGCCAACGAGAACCTGCGCACGATCCGCCAGCTCGAACTGTTCGCGGCCTTGGTCGAGGACGGGGGCTGGGTCGAAGCGCGCATCGACCACGGCGATCCGTCGCGGCAGCCGCCGCGGCCCGACCTGCGTTCGATGCTGGTGCCGATCGGTCCCGTCGCGGTGTTCGGGGCCAGCAACTTCCCGCTCGCCTATTCGGTGGCCGGCGGCGACACCGCGAGTGCGTTGGCGGCCGGTTGCCCGGTGGTGGTGAAGGGCCACCCGGCGCATCCGGGCACCAGCGAACTCGTCGGCGAGCTGTGCAGCCGCGCGGTGCGCGAACTCGGCATGCCGGCGGGCACGTTCTCGCTGCTGCACGGACGTCTGCCGGCGACCGGAGCGGCGCTCGTGCGGCATCCGGCGATCGCCGCGGTCGGCTTCACCGGCTCGCTCGCCGGCGGGCGCGCGTTGGCCGACCACGCTGCCGCCCGACCCGATCCGATTCCGGTGTTCGCCGAGATGGGTTCGATGAACCCGGTGTTCGTGCTGCCGAACGCGCTCGCGGCGCGAGCCGTCGCGATCGGTGAACAGCTCGCGGCGTCGGCGTTGCTGGCGATGGGGCAGTTCTGCACCAGCCCCGGGCTCGTGGCGGTGGTCGACGGACCGGGCGCCGACGTTCTGGCGGCGACGCTGCAGCAGAAGCTCGGTGCCGCGGCTGCCGCGCCGGCCGTGCATGCGTCGATTCGCCGCGGCTTCGAGCAGGCGCTCGCCGAAGTGAAGGCCCTGCCGGTCACGACTCTCGCCTGGGGTGGCGGCGGGGCGGCCGCGACCGCCGTGTGCCCTGCTCTGCTCGCCGCGGACGGCGCGCTCGTGCTGCGCGAACCGCGCCTGCGGCACGAGATCTATGGTCCGGCGATGCTGCTGGTGCGCTGCCGCGACGCCGCCGAGTTGCTGGCCCTCGCGCAGTCGCTGCACGGCCACCTGACCGGCACGCTGCACGGGGACGACCGCGATTTCGTCGCGTTCGCCGATCTGGCGGCGGTGGTGCGGCGCAAGGTCGGCCGCCTGGTCGCCAACGGCGTGCCGACCGGAGTCGAGGTGTGTGGGGCGATGGTGCACGGCGGCCCCTGGCCGGCCTCGACCGATGCGCGTTTCTCCGCCGTCGGCCCGACCGCGATCCGGCGTTGGGTCCGGCCGGCCGCGTGGCAGGACTGGCCCGACGCGGCACTGCCCGAAGAACTGCGCGAAGCGAATCCGCGGCGTTTTCGCCGCGTGGTCGACGGCGTCAGCGGATGAACAACTCGTAGCCCGAACTCGCGGCGAGCCCGATCGGCGTGTTCGGATCGAACGCCACCGCTTCGAAGTAGAACGGCACCGCGGCCAAGGCCGGGTCGTTGGGCAGCGCCACGCGCCACGTCGCGTGCGCCATTTCGCCGGGCTGGCCGGACAGCGGCAGGCCGATGTAGCCGACCGCGTGCAGATGCACCGGCAGACCGAGCACGGTCGGGTTCGGTTCGATCGACTGGAAGCCCCACGCGAGCAGCGCGAACGGACTGCCTTCGGCGGCGCCGACCCCGAGTTTCCACGCAGCGTTGCCCGGAAACGTCGGCACCGTGTCGACCAGCAGCGGCTCGCGTCCCGCGGGTGCGGCCGCACCGAACATGCGCGGCGAGGCCACCGCTGCGCTGCGCAGCGTGGGATGGTCGAACGGCGGCAGTGCCGCCGCTGCGCGCGCATCGGTCAACGCGGTGCGCACGAAGTCCTGCGCGAGCATCACCTCGGCCGCGGTGACGCCGAAGTTCTGCAGCGGCAGCAGGAACGGGTCGAGGTTGGACGAGTCGACGCCGTGGCCGACCAGGTAGACGTTCAACGACGAGGCCGGATCGCTCCATTGCGCCGGATCGCCGAGGGCGGGGCTCTGGCCGTTGTGGAACAGGCGTGGACGCAGTCCGGCGTTGCGCAGCGTCGGCGTCTTGAACGCGGCGAACTCGATCGGCTGGCCGGAGACCACCTGGCGTCCGGGGTCTTCGACGCCAAATCGCAGGCCGAGGTTGTGGTGCAGGTCGTCGCTGAACAGCGGCGTCCAGTGGCAGGAGATGCAGCGCCCCTGGTTCTGGAACACGAGCCAGCCGGCCTTCTCGGCCGCGGTCAGCGCCTGCGGATTGCCGGCGACGTAACGATCCCACGGCGTGTCGTCGGGATTCAGCGTGCGTTGGTAGCTTGCGAGGGCAAAACCGATGCGCACCGCGGTGATCGCCGGATCGCCGAACGCGGCGGTGAACAACGCCGGGTAGGAGGGGTTCTGCTGCAGTGCGGCCTGCACGTCGGGCGGCAGGTTCTGCGCCAGCCGCAGCGGGACAGCGGCGGCGAGCTTCGTACGCACGTCGCTCCAGGTCCGCCCTTCGTGGCCCATCTCGACCGGGTTCAGGATCGGGCCGAGCGCCTGCTGTTCGAGGGCGCCGCCGAACGGGACCACGGTGACGCCGGTCTCCGGATCGTCGAACTGGCCGTCGGCGCGGCCGTCCCAGAACAACTCGGCGAAGTGGGC
>JAEUHV010000220.1 GCA_016794485.1 Planctomycetota bacterium | reverse complement strand
AGCCGGTAGCGATGGGCGCGTCATCCTGCGCGTGAAGGGCACGACGGTGGCCTTGCCGTGCCAATACGACTTCCTCGCGGCCGACCGGGTGCTCGTGCTGCGGCCGGTGACGCCGCTGCAGAGCAACGCGACGGCCAGCTTCGAGGTCGTGTTGTTGTCCGAGGCGCGCGACTGCGACGGCGTGCGGTTCGAGGTCGCCACCGGCGGCACGGTGCTGGCCGAGTTCCAGGTCAACCAGGACGTGGCGATCACCGACGGCCGCATCCTGGCGTTGTGTCCGCGCGACAACCAACAGGACTTCGGCCGCGAAAGTGCATGCGTGGTCGTGTTCGACCGACCGGCCAATGCCGCCTCGATCGTCGCCGCCAACCTGAACTTCGCTCCGGCCGGGGGGGCGGTGCTGAACGGCACTCTGGAGCTGCCGCTCGACACGGTCGGCGTGCCGGACGGGCGCGTGGTGCAGTTCCGGCCGCAGGCGGCCCTGGCGGCGTCGACCGACTTCGACCTCACGGTCACGGACGGCGTCACGTTCGGCCAGGACGGCACCCTGGACTTCCGCGGGCGCACCCCGTTCGCGACGTTCTCGACCGTGGCGCCGGCCGCCCCGACCGCAGTGACGCTGGCCAACCCGAGCGTCGGATTCGACGACAAGATCAATCGCAGCAACGTCGGCACCGTCGTGCTGCGGGTGACCACGCCGGCGGATGCACAGGCCGGGGACAAGGTCCGGGCCCGCATCTACGGCGGCGACATCACGACCTCGGGTACCGGCGACCTGCGTTTCCTGGAGCGCACCGCCGACGTGCCCGGCAACGGCGTGCAGACCATCGACGTCGACTTCACCGGCGCGCTCGGCACCGCAGCCGATCCCGAACTCGACGACGGCGACGTGGACTTCGCCGCGCAGCTGCAGCGGGGGTCGCAGTATTCGACCTGGATCCAGCAGGCGTCGTCGTCGCAGCCACGTTTCGACGTGACGCCGCCGACGCTGACGGCGATCGGGCCGCCGGCTTCGACCGACGGCCTCGACCTGCGCTCCGACCTCGAATACGTCGCCGTGTACGGCCGCGCGTCGGAACGGCTGGCGTCGGCGACGCTGGCCGACGGCGTGAACCCGGTGCTGAACATGTTCGCCAGCAGTTCCGGCGGCCGCTTCGTGATGCTGCCGGCGAACCTGGGGCGGTTGCTGGCGCCGCGCCCGTACACCCTGACGATGACCGATGCCGCCGGCAACCTCGCCACGGCGACCGTGGCCGGCAACCTGGTCCAGCGCGGCGTGGTGACGGGCACGTTGACCGACACGCTGACGATCGAAGCCTACGACGAGGCGACGCTCGCCCCGGTCGCCAACGCCACCGTGCTGGTCGATCCGGCCACGCCGACCGTTCCGGCCACCGGCCAGCTGGTGGGCACCACGGATGCGACCGGCCGCGCCGTCTTCACCGCGCTCGTTCCGGCGCAGTACACGGTGACGATCGTCCGGGCCGGCTACGACCTGGTCACCGCATACGCGCGGCAGGCAGCGTTCATGTCGCTGCCGTTGGTGTCCAGCACGACCAGCGCGGCCACCGCGACGATGAAGGGGGCCGTGGCGTTCACGCCGGGCGCAGGCGTCACCGCGATCGTGGGCAACACCGCGGTCGCCGATCGCAGCGTCAGCGGCGTGCGCACCACCAACGCCGCGCCGAACACGATCCCGGACACGGCGATCGTGCCGAACCGGCTGCAGTGCATCACCGGCTTCGCCGGCACGTTCGAACCGACCGCGGCGCCGGAGTTCTCGTCGCATGGTGCCGTGATGCTCGGCACCACGTTGCTCGAGCCGAGCCCGCCCGGGGCGCCGACCGCGCCTGGCGCCGAATCGTCGGCGTCGTTGGCCTTGCTGCCATCGGCCGGCCAGATCACGACGTTTGCCAGCGGCTACACGTGGGACCTCGCGGCGGCAACTGGGCTCGACACCAGCACGCTGGTGGGGGGCAAGGTGAAGGTGCGCACGACGCTGTCCTTGTTCGGCTTCGGTGGCCAGGCCCTCGCCGGCATCGGGTTCGCGACCAATCCGTCGGGCACGAACTGGTCGGTGACGCCGAGCTACAGCACGACGATCACCGCCGGCCTGCTCGGGTTCTCGCAGGCACTATGGAGCGTCGTCGACGCACAGGACGGGGCCGGCCGGGTCAGCCGGACGCGCGAGCTGCTCGCGTTCCCGATCATCTTCCCGAGTTCGGGGCCGCGCCCGCTGCCAGAGATCACTCCGCCGGGTGGTCCGATCACCACGGCGCCGGCCGTGACGTTCGTCGATGGGATCAACGCCGCTGCCACCGCCGAGTCGCTGGCCGGTTTCGACGTGACGGCAGTCGATGCGAACGGGCGCCGTTGGCGACTGCTGGCCGCCGACCGCGACGGTGTCGGCGGCACCGACACCGTGCAGTTCCCCGACGTGGTCACGGCCGGTGCGGCCGGGCTCGCCGTCGGCAACTGGAGCGTCGTCGTCGAAGGCCGTCTGTGGTTCACGGTGACCGGCTCGACCGCGGACGACTGCGTGTTGGGCGAACGTGTCCGGCTCGAAGTGAACTACGCCCGCGGCGCCGCGACCGTGTTCACCGTGCAATGAACGCCGCGTGCCGCGGCGTCGCGCTGCTGTCGGGTGGACTCGATTCGGGGGTCGCGGCCGCTCGTTTCGCTGCGGCGGGCGGTGCCCTTCTCGCCTGCCTGTGCTTCGACTACGGCCAGCGGGCCGCCCGCCGCGAGGAACGGGCGGCGCGTGCCCTCGCGGCGCGGCTGCAGGCCCCACTGCACGTGGTGCCGTTGCCGTGGCTCGCCGAGCTCGCGACCCGTTCCGGCTGTCGCCTCGCGCCTGGCACCGGGGTCTTGCCACACGGCACGCCCGACGCACCGGGCGACCTCGCCAGTGCCCGCGCCGTGTGGGTCCCGGCCCGCAATGCGGTGTTCGTCGCGATCGGGGCGGCGTTCGCCGAAACCCTCGGTGCGGAGTGCGTGGTCGCCGGCTTCAACCGGGAGGAGGCCGCCACGTTTCCGGACAACTCGGCGGCGTTCCTGGCCGCCGGGACGCAGTTCCTGGCGTTCGGTACGCGGACTGGCGTCGCGGTGGTGAGCCCGACACTCGAACTCGACAAGCGGGCGATCGTCGCCGAAGCGCGCCGGCTCGGCTTCGCAGCGACCGACTTCTGGTCGTGCTACGAGGGCGGCGAGCGGCCGTGCGGACGCTGCGAGTCCTGCTTGCGCAGCGCGTTCGACCGCTGACCGGCGCGACTCGTGCCGCGCAGCGATCTATGCTGCCAGGTCCCATGGTGCGCATCTTCGGCATCGTCAACCTGACGCGCGACTCGTTCTCCGACGGTGGCCGGTTCCTGGCTCCCGAGGCCGCCATCGCCGCCGCCGAACGCCTGCTCGCCGACGGCGCGGACGTGGTCGATCTCGGCGCCGAATCGACCCACCCCGACGCGGAGGATGTGCCGGCCGACGAAGAACTGCGTCGTCTGTTGCCGGTCGTGCGCCACCTGGTCCGGGCAGGGGCCGAAGTGTCGATCGACAGCTGCAAGCCGACCGTGCTGCGCGCCCTGCTCGACGAGGGCATCGCGTGGTGGAACGACGTCGACGGCTGCCGTTCGCCCGCGGCGATCGACGTGGTCCGGGTCGCCACGGCGTACCGGCTGCGCTTCTGTGTCATGTTCGCCCGCAACACCGGGCCGCGCGCCGGACGACCCGAGGCCGGCACTGCTGGCCTGCTGGACGAGTTCGCAGCCTTCGCGCGCGAGCGCATCGCCACGTTTGCCGCCGCGGGGATCGGACGCGAGCGGCTCGTGCTCGATCCCGGCATGGGCTTCTTTCTCGGCCGCGCCGCCGCCCCGAGCCTGCACGTGTTGCACCATCTGCCCAGGCTCGAGGCGGAGTTCGGCCCGCTGCTGGTGTCGGTGTCGCGCAAGTCGTTCGTCGGCGAAGTGACCGGCGCGCCGGTCGACGGGCGTGGTGCAGGGACCTTGGCGGCGGAATTGCACGCGGCACGATCCCACGTGCACGCGATCCGCACCCACGACGTGCGCGCCCTGCGGCACGGGATGGCGATCGAACGCGCCATCGCCGGAGCGAACTGAAGTCGGGCCTGCGGTTTGCATGGGTCGATCGATGCAATCCCCCTCTCGCTGGAGCGCTGGCGGCGTCGCCGCGGCGTGTGTGTGCCTTTTGTCCACGGTCGACCATGTGCGTGGACAACAACCGTCCACGGCTACGCCTCAGGATCCGTCCGCCCCTACGCCGCAGAACGTGCGGCAAGGCGAAGGCAGGACCAAGGTGGTCGTCACTGCATCGCGCACCGAGCAGGATCCGTTCGATGCCCCGCGCGCGATCGACGTCATCGGCGGCGACGATCTGCGCAGCGGCCAGTACCGGTCCCTGCCGCAAGCCCTGCGCACCCTTCCCAGCACGCTGATCCAGGAGACCGCACCGGGCCAGGGGTCGCCGTTCCTGCGCGGCTTCACCGGCTACTCGAACCTGCTGCTGATCGACGGGATCCGGGTCAACAACTCGACCTTCCGCTCGGGCCCGAACCAGTACTGGTCGACGATCGACCCGCTGGCCCTCGACCGCATCGAAGTGCTGCGCGGCCCCGCGTCGGCCCAGTACGGCAGCGACGCCGTCGGCGGCACGGTGCAGGTGTTCACCAAGAGCCCGGATCGATACGGCAAACAGGGCTTCACCACCGGCGGACTCCTGCTCGGCCGCTGGGCCGACGCCGAGGACAGCATCGCCGGTCGGGGCGAACTGCACGGCGGCTACGTGCGCGACGGCGGCCTGCGCACAGGCGTGCTGCTCGGCGGTGACGCGCGCGCCTTCGGCGACATCGAAGGCGGCGACGCGACGGGTTTGCAGCCGAACACGGCGCACGACGAGACTGCGTTCGACCTCAAGATCGAGCACTGGCTCGGCGCCGACGAGAAGCTGGTGTTCCTGCACCAGCAGGTGGCGCAGAACGACGTGCCGCGCACGCACGCGACGATCTATGGCGAGAGCTACGCCGGCTCGGCAGTGGGCACGGACCTGCAGCGCAACCTCGACCAGAACCGCCGGCTGACCTACCTGCAGTGGCACCGCACCGCGCTGTCGGGGCCGGTGCAGGCGATGCACTTCTCGGTGTCGTGGCAGACGCAACGCGAGCTCGAGGACCGCATCACCAACACGAACTCGCAGCGCTGGCAGGCGTTCGAGGTCGGCACGATCGGCACGTTCGCGCAGTTCGAGAGCGACCTCGGCACCGCCGGCCGCCTGACCTACGGGCTCGACTACTACCACGACAACGTGAACTCGTGGTTCCGTCGCTCCGGCACGCCGGCTGCCTCGGACCCGATCCAGGGTCAGGTGGGCAACGACTCGCGCTACGACCTGTTCGGCGTGTTCGTGCAGGACGAGATCCCGCTCGGCGACAGCGTCGCGGCGCAGGCCGGGGTGCGCTGGACCTATGCCGCGGTGGACAGTGACAGCGTGCGCGACCCGTCCAACGCCAAGATCGCGGTGAAGGACGACTGGGATGCGGTGACCGCGAACCTGCACCTGCGGTGGGAAGTCGTGCGCGACTGGAACCTCTACGGCGGCGTCAGCCAGGGCTTCCGCGCACCGAGCCTGTCCGACCTGACCGCATTCGACGTGGCGCGCAGCGGTGAGCAGGAGGTCCCGACGCCCGGCCTCGACGAAGAAGAATACGTCGGCTACGAGCTCGGCACCAAGGTGCGCAGCGACCGGTTCTCCGGCCAGCTCGCGTATTTCTACACCGACATCGCCGACCAGATCCTGCGCTTCCCGACCGGCACCACCAACGGTTCGGGCCAGCCGATCGTGACCAAGGCGAACGTCGGTGACGGCTTCGTCGAGGGCGTCGAACTGCAGTACGGCGTCGAGGTGGTCGAGCGCACCACGCTGTTCGGGGCCAACAGTTGGCAGTACGGCCGGGTCTCGAACTTCAACAACAACGGGCTCTCGCGCGGCGAGGAGTTCGTGTCGCGGCTGATGCCGTTCACCACGGTGGTGGGGCTGCGATGGCAGGACGCCGCGGGGCGTCTGCGCGCATCGACCGAAGTCGTTCGGGCCGAGGACGCCGACAAGACCTCGGCTGGCGACAATCGCGACACCCAGCGCATCCCGCCCGGCGGCACGCCCGGCTACACGATCTGGAACCTGCGCTGCGGCTTCGACCTCGACCCGCGCACGACGTTGGAACTGGCCTGCGAGAACGTGACCGACGTCGACTACCGCGTGCACGGCTCGGGCAGCAACGGCCTCGGCACGAACTTCGTCGTCGGCATGCAGATCACGTTCTGACGGTCCCGTCGCGGGACGCCCAGGTCGGCCGCCGATCTCAAGTTCGGGCGGGAGCTCGGCCGAAAACGCCTCCGTCGCGGTGCCCTCGTCGGCGCCGCCGGAGCGCATGGAATCCGTCAACGAAATCAAGGAAGCCCTGTCCGCGCGATCGCGCACCGCGACGCTGGACGAACTGCGCAACGAGGGCAAGAAGCGCGTCCGCCTGATCCGCGCCGAACACGTCGCCGCGATGGTCAGCGAGGCCGTCCATGCCGCGATCGAACAGTCGGGCCTGATCGCTCCCGAGGAAGCCGACAAGCTGGTCGAGAAGAGCCGGCAGGAGTTCCGGTCGATCCTGCGCGAGCGGGAGCAGGAAGTGCAGCGGGCGCACGAGACCGAGGAACGGCTGGCGCAGCGCGAGACCGAACTCGCCGAGCTGAAGCAGCGGTTCGCCGACCTGGCAGCCGCGCTGGCCGCGACGCAGACGGCATGTGAGGAGGCCAAGGCCGAAGCGGAGGCCGCCCGCGCCGCCGCCGCCGCCGCCGAGGCGCGCCCGCCGGTCACGGTGGTGGCCGCATCCCAGCCCGCATCGCCGTCGCCCGACTTCCTGCTGTCGCTGGTTCAGGAAATGGCGACGTTGAAGGCGAGCCTGATGCAGCAGCAGGTCCAGCCGGCACCGCAAGCGCAGCCGCAGCCCGCCGCCGTACCCGATTTCACCGCCGCGCTCGAGAAGCTCACCGGTTCGCTCAACGACCGGCTGGAGAAGCTCGGCAAGAAGATGGGCGTGTCGGCCGCCGTCGAGGGCGACGCGCCGGTCGATTTCAGCGGCATGTTCAAGGACTCGGGCAAGGAGCTCGAGTCGAACATGCAGAACATCGAAGTCAAACAGAAGGCCGGTGGTGGCATCGCCGCCAACCTGGCCAGGCTGAAGAAGCTCAAGGGCGGCTAGGCCGTTCTACGAAACCACTCAGGGGAAGCAGGAAGACCAATGACGCAGAACAAGAGCAATACCACGCAGGATCATGGCGCCGACACCGCGATCGCCCTGGGCAAGGGCCTCGACGTCGGCACGGCGAATCTCGCCGCAGCAGTCCAGAACGCCGAGGGCGGCATCACGGTGACCGTCGAACGCAACGCGTTCCTCGACATCCCGAGCGACGTCTACAGCAAGAACATGCTGACGAAGCTCAAGGTCCCGTACGTCGTGCACAACGGCAAGCTCGTCGTGATCGGCGAGGCCGCTTTCGAGCTGGCCAACGTGTTCGGCCGCGAGACGCGCCGCCCGATGATGGACGGCCTGATCAGCCCGAACGAGCAGGACGCGCTGCCGATGATGAAGATGATCATCCAGAAGATCCTGGGTGAGCCGCGTGTGCAGGGCGAGAACTGCTACTTCTGCGTGCCGGCGCCGTCGCTGGACGTCGACAACAACGTCGTCTACCACCAGGGCCTGTTCGAGAGCCTGATCAACAAGCTCGGCTACAAGGCGCACGCCATCAACGAGGCGCACGCGGTCGTGTTCGCCGAACTCGCCGAGCAGGACTTCACCGGCATCGGCCTGTCGTTCGGCGGTGGCATGGCGAACGCCTGCATCACCTACAAGTCGATCCCGTGCCTGTCGTTCTCGGTGGCGCGCGGCGGCGACTGGATCGACAAGAACGTCGCCAACGTGCTCGGCTGCCCGCGCAGCAAGGCGACCTCGATCAAGGAACGCGGCATCGACATCCGCGACCCGAAGAGCCGCGAGGAGGAAGCGGTCGCGATCTACTACCGCAGCCTGATCAACTACGTGCTGCAGAACATCAAGACGCGCTTCGAGTCGGGGCAGAACATGCCGAGCTTCCAGAACCCGATCGACATCGCGTGCGCCGGCGGCACGTCGCTGATCGGCGGCTTCATCGAGGTCTTCCGCGACGAGTTCGCGAAGATCGACTTCCCGCTCCCGGTCGGCCGGATCTTCCGCAGTGAAGAGGCCCTGACCGCGGTCGCCAAGGGCTGCCTCGTGGCGGCGGCGATCGGCGAGAGCTGAGTTCGTCGGGACGAGGAACACGTCGCACGGGGCCGCACGGCCCCGTGTTCGTTTTCCTGGTATGCGATCAGCGCGGCTTCGTCGGAGCCGGCAACGGTGCCAGCAGTGCGCCGAGCCGCGCCGCCGCGTCCGGTGCCGCCCCGGCGCGCGGCCGCAGGGCCCAGCGTTGCGCGCGCGGTGCGTCCTCGGCCACCGGCGTGAACTCGAGCCCGAACCAGTCGAGCGCTTCGCGGTAGTCGAGTTCCTCGGTCGAGCGCAGGGCCAGGTCGAAGAACGGTCGCAGATCGGTGCCTGCGACTTCCGTCGCCAGCGCCTCGAACTCTGCCGGCGTGAAGCCCATCGCTCCGGACCAGCGGCCGTAGGCGCGGCGCATCAGCTCGTCGAGGCCGTGCTTGCCGCCGGACGCGCTCCGCAGGCGCGCTTCGAGCACGAAGCCGACCACGGGGCCCTTCACGTAGTAGCTGATGGTCGTGCGCGGATCGCCGCCGACGCCCGACGTCGAGGTGTCCCACACAGCCAGTGACGCGTCGGCGAGCGTCTGCCGCTTGCGGCCGGCAGCGCCCTGCAGGCCACGCACGTGCTCGGACACCAACCCGAGCCACGCCGTTCGGTCGATCGCGCCGGCGCGGACCAGGGCGAGGTCGCCGAGCCAGGTGGTCAGTCCCTCGCTGACCCAGAGGCTCGGGGTGCGCGGTGGGTTCTCGTAGTCGAACGGACCAAGGCCCGCCGGACGCAGCCGCTTCACGTTGAACGCGTGCGTGTACTCGTGGGCCAGGAACGACAGCGTCCCCGGGTCGTCGTGGCGCTGCTTCGCGTGCATCGACACGAGCGTGCTGTCGAGGTGTTCGAGGCCGCCGTTGGCGCGACGGAACGTGGCCAGGAACGCGTAGCGCGCGAACGGGACGTCGCCGAACGCGGCGCACACCTGCTCGCAGGTGTGCGCCAGGGTCGGCACCAGTGCCGCCGTCGCGAAGTTCCCGTGATCGCCGACCTGCGCCCATTCGTGCCGCACACCGTGCACGTCGAACGCCGTGGTCGCGACCTTGCCGAGCACCAACGGCGAATCGAGCAGCAGGTCGTGGTCGCGTGCGGTCCAGAGGCCGTCCTTGCCGCGCGGCAACCCGGTCGCGACGTCGGGCCACATTGCCGGAGCCGAGACGGCGAGGGTGATCGGGCGGTCGAGGCGACCGACCTCGCCGACGAACGTCGCCGGGCCGCAAAACACCGCGAAGTCGGCGGTGATCTGGTTCTCGGTGACCGAGCCGCGCTGGCAGCGCAGCGTGTAGGTGACGGTGATCGACGCCGCCCCGCCGGTCGGCATGCGCCAGCGGTTCGGGCTCGGCTTGTCGACGGCGAGTTCCTTGCCGTCGGCGCTCGCGGAGAACGTGAGCACCTGGGCGGCGTGGTCCTGGCGCACGTAGTAGCCCGGCGACCAGGTCGGCAGGAATAGCACGAGTTCCGCGCTGCCCGCGGTCGGGAACGTCGCGTGCACTTCCGCCTGCCGCGTCGCCGGATCGGCGACGCGCAGTTCGTAGTGCACCGCCTGCGCGAACAGCGGGGCCAGGCCGACGACGAACACACCGAGCTGCAGGTGAGCTTGCATGGGCCGATCAGGCCGGGCGCGTGATGCGGCGAACGGCACGTGTCGGGCGGGTGCGCGCAAGGTCGTGCAGCGTCTGCAGGTTCCCCCAGAACTGCGGTGTCGTCTCGAAAGCGCCGGAAAGCAACCAGGCCGTTTCCGGCGTGACGCCTCGTTTCGCACCAACGATCTCGTTCACGCGTTGCAGCGGTACTTCGAGGTGCTCCGCGAGGGCAACCTGGGGCACGCCGAGAGGTTCCAGGAACTCTGTACGCAGGACTGCGCCGGGATGGGTCGGGATGCGGTGCTGCGGGAGCATTGCAAGACTCCAGAGTCTTCAGTGGTTGTCGACGAGCCGAACTTCGGCAGGGCCGTCCGCGGTCCAACGGAACACGATGCGCCACTGGTCGTCGACGCGGATCGAGTGCAGTCCGCGGCGGTCGCCGCCCGCCGTGATGCACGTCGTGGGTTGCGCGGTCACCGACGCGAGAATCGCCGATGGCATCCTAGGGTTGCATGGGTGCCATGCAACCCCAGCTTTCCAGGCCGGCGACCGATGCTCGTGCTACAGCGCCAGCGTGCAGCGCACCCAGTTGGTCAGCACGTGCTCCTGCGTGCCGGACGCATCGAGCGTGAAGCCGGCGAAGTACAGCGGCCAGCCGGCGAGGAACGGCAGGTACGGCGGAAAGAACGTCGGCGTCGCCGTTCCCGTCGGCGACAGCACGCCGACGAAGCCGGGGAAGAACGGGCTCGCCGGGTCGATCGACAGGCTGAGCAGGAAGCCATTGTTCAGCGGCAGCGTGGCGCCGCCCGGCAGAAGCGTGCCGGGCAGGATGCCGTCGCTCATGCACAGCAGGTACGGCCGCCCGCCCTCGGTCGGCAGCGACAGCGCCATCGGGGTCGGCGTGCCGAGCGTCGCGGTCGCCGGTGCCTGCAGTGGCTGCGCATCGAGTAGGAACGCGAGGCTCTGCTGCACGAGGCGCGCGCGCGCCGTGGCGTCGGTGATGGTCTCGAGCGGCAGCCCGAAGTTGACGACGCGGGCCCCGGTCGCGGGCACGAAGCGTTGGATGCCGGCGACCATCCCGTTGCCGTAGCGCAGGCACACCGTGCTGTTCGCGTCGGTGGGGGCGAGCACGTCGGCGTAGTTGACGTCGTAGGTGCCGAACGTGCCGTTGTCGAAGCTGCTCGCCGCGAGCCCCGCGCTGACCGTTCCGGCCAGCCCCGCCTGCAGGGTGTAGACGCCGGCGTCGTCGGCGACGTAGGTCGCGCCGAGCTTCTGGCGATAGAACGTCTCATCGCCGGCGGTGCCCTGCGCGTCGAGGTCCCAACCGATCTCCGCGCCCGACACCAGCAGGCTGCCACCGCCGTCCAGGTAGCCGCCCACCAGGAATTGCTCGAGCGTGCTGAACGACTCGTCGGCAGTGCTTTCCTCGCCACTGCACCAGACCACGGCCTGGTAGTTCGGCAGCGCCACGCGCACGAGCGCCACCGCTTCGTTGCTGGCGGCGTCGAAGCCGAGCGAGCCGTTGGCATCGCGACGGCAAGCGTCGCCGAGCAGGCGCAGGTAGTCCTTGGTGTTCTCCGGCCCCTTCACGTTGCGGTCGAGGCGGTCGAAGCCCTGCACCAGCAGCACCTGGGCCGCGCCGAGATGGTCGGTGCCCGCGGTCAGCACTTCGGTCGGGAACGAGCGCCCCGTCGCGTTCCAGGCGCGCACGCGGAACGACTTCAGCGTGTGGTGGGGCAAGGGGCCGGTCGACCAGTTCGTCGTCGCCACCGACGCGACCTGCTGAAAGCCCTTGCCGTCGTCCGACCACTCGACCGTGTAGCTGGTGGCGCCGGCGGCTGGATCCCACGCCACCCGCAGGCCGCGCGCACCGTCCTGGGTGACGCGCAGCGCCGTCGGCGGCTCGGGCGGGAACGGTGCCAGCGGCTGGAAATAGCGCAGCACGCCGCGCGCGTAGGCCCGCGCTGCGAGGTAGCGGAAATCGGGATCGTGCAGGCTCGTGTGGTCGAGCGAACCGGGCGTGTCGTGGAACGCGAGCTCGACC
>JAEUHV010000203.1 GCA_016794485.1 Planctomycetota bacterium | reverse complement strand
CAATTCCCCGCTGGGCCTTCGGGTCCCGCGGCCGCGCCAACGCCCGAAATCCGATCCCCATGGAAGTCCTGGTTGCCGAGACCGGCCCCTGCAGCCGCAGTCTGACCATCACCGTCCCGCCTGCCCTCGTCAACGAGCACCTGGAACGCATGTTCGCGTCGGCGCAGCAGCAGGTCCAGATGAAGGGCTTCCGGCCCGGCAAGGTGCCGCGTGCGATCGTCGAGCAGAAGTTCGGCGCGAGCATCCTGGCCGAAGCCAAGGAGCAGATGGTCAACCGGTTCTTCGGCGAAGCGTGCCGGAGCAAGGAGATCAACCCGGTCGGTCGCATCGCGATCGACGGCTTCGAACAGCTCTCGGTGCAGAAGGGCTCGCCGCTGCAGTTCACCGCCAAGATCGATGTCCGCCCGACGTTCGAACTGAAGGCGGTGAAGGGTCTGGAGGTCGACGCGTTCGAGCCCGAGGCCAACGACACCGACGTCGACAACGCGTTGAAGGAGATCGTGCACCAGAAGCGCACGCTGCAGCCGACCTCGGAAGCGTCGGCCGACGGCGACTTCGTCAAGGCCGACTACACGTTCTGCGACGCCGCTGGCAACGTGGTCAAGGCCAAGAAGGCCGTCCAGCTCAACACCCGCATCCCGATCCACGGTGTGGACGAGGCCGCGTACACCGCCGCCGTGATCGGCGTCTCGGCCGGCAAGCAGATTTCGATGCCGATCACCTACCCGGCCAACTTCGAGGTCGAAGCGGTGCGCGGCCAGACCGGCACCGTGCAGGGCACCGTGCTGGAAGTGATCCGGGTCACGCCCCCGCCGATCGACGACACCCTGGCCAAGGGCCTCGAGTTCGAGAGCCTGGTCGCCCTGCGCGCCGACCTCAAGGCCCGCATCTCGCAGGAGAAGCAGCGGCTCGGCAAGAACCGCCAGGAAGAACAGTGCCTGCAGGCGCTGATCCAGGCGCACGACATCCCGCTGCCGCCGTCGCTGATCGAGGAGCAGCAGCGCGCGTCGCTGGGTTCGCTCGCGCACCGCATGCAGGAAGGCGGCGCCAGCGAGGACGAGATCAAGAAGAAGCTGGAAGAGTCGCAGGCCGAGGCCCAACAGGACGCCCAGCGGCGGGTGCGGCTGTTCTTCCTGATCGAAGCAGTCGCCCGGCAGCAGAAGCTGTTCGTCACCGAGAACGACACGGAGCAGGAGCTGAAGGCGATCGCGCTCGCCAACAGCAACGAGAACGTGCAGTTCACGACGGCGCAGGTCCGCGAGCACCTGGAGCGGGAGAACCGGCTGGGCGAACTGCGCCTCGGCCTGCTCGAACGCAAGGTGCGTGATTTCCTCAGAGAGAACGCCAAGATCGTCGATAAGAAGGGCAGTTGATCGAAGTCGCGGCAGGGCCCGGGCGAACCGGGGCGTGCCGTGGCCCGAGGACGCCCAGAACCCCGTCGAAGCCATGAGCATCGCCAACGACTACATCATCCCCTTCGTCATCGAGAAGACCGGCCGCGGCGAACGCCAGTACGACATCTACAGCCGGTTGCTCGAGGACCGGATCGTGTTCATCGGCTCGCCGATCGACGACGGGGTCGCCAACTCGGTGATCGCTCAGCTCTTGTTCCTGCAGAAGGAGAACAAGAACCAGGACATCAACCTGTTCCTGAACACGCCAGGCGGCAGCGTCACCGCCGGCCTCGCGATCTACGACACGATGCAGTTCGTGCAGTGCCCGGTCGCCACCTACTGCATCGGCCAGGCGGCGTCGATGGGCGCCGTCCTGCTGGCCGCGGGCAGCAAGGGCAAGCGCCACGCGCTGCCGCACTCGCGCATCATGATCCACCAGCCGTGGGGTGGCGTCGGCGGCACCGCGATCGACATCTCGATCCAGGCCGACGAGATCCTGCGCCTGAAGACCACCCTGAGCGAGATCCTCGGCCGCCACTGCAACCGCCCCGCGGCGGACGTCCACCGCGACAGCGACCGCGACTTCTTCATGGGCCCGGCCGAAGCGAAGGCGTACGGGCTCATCGACGAGATCGTGCAGACCAGCAAGTGAGTTGCCGGTTCGGCGTGCGGAACTCGCACGAACCGGCGCAACCCTTCCCGCGTTGGTGTAGATTGAGGCCTTCGCCTCCCGGCCTCACGGTCGGCGGCCACCGATGAGCAAAGACATGGCAGGCAAGGGCAAGACCGTCGAGCGGTGCACGTTCTGCGAGAAATCGCGCCACCACGTGCAATCCCTGATCTCCGGTCCGCCCGGCATCTACATCTGCAACGAGTGCATCGACATCTGCAACACGATCCTCAAGGAAGAGGATCGCAAGCAGAAGGGCGGCGGCGGTGCGCCGCCGACGTTCCTCAAGGACCTCGTCATGAAGGACAAGGTCCCGTCGCCCGACTACATGATGAAGCGGCTCGGCGAGTACGTGATCGGCCAGGAACGCGCCAAGAAGGTGCTGTCGGTCGCCGTCTACGGCCACTACCGCCGCCTGCACGCACGCTTCCACAACCCCGAGCTCGAACTCGAGAAGAGCAACATCCTGCTGGTCGGCCCGACCGGCTCGGGCAAGACCCTGCTGGCGCGCACGCTCGCGAAGATCCTCGACGTGCCGTTCGCGATCGCCGATGCGACCACGCTGACCGAAGCGGGCTATGTCGGCGAGGACGTCGAGAACATCCTGCTGCGCCTGCTGCAGAACGCGAACTTCGACGTCGAGCGGGCCCAGCAGGGCATCGTCTACATCGACGAGATCGACAAGATCGGCCGCACCACCAGCAACGTCTCGATCACGCGCGACGTCAGCGGCGAAGGCGTGCAGCAGGCGCTGCTGAAGATCCTGGAAGGCACGGTCGCCAACGTGCCGCCGCAGGGCGGTCGCAAGCACCCGGAGCAGAGCTACATCCAGGTCAACACCGAGCACATCCTGTTCATCTGCGGCGGCACCTTCACCGGCATCGAACAGTTCATCGCCCGGCGGCTTGGCCAGAAGGTCATCGGCTTCGGCCAGGAGAAGGAAGGCGCTGCGTCCGAACTCGACCTGGTCACGAGCCAGGCCGAGCGCGACCGGCTCATCCCGCACCTCGACCAGAAGGACCTGATCGACTTCGGCATGATCCCCGAGTTCGTGGGCCGTCTGCCGGTCACCGTGCCGATGCGGTCGCTGACGCGCGACGAAATCCTGAACGTGATGACGCAGCCGAAGAACGCGCTCGTCCGGCAGTACAAGGCCATGTTCGAACTCGACGGCTGTCAGCTCGAGTTCACCGACGAGGCGCTCGGCACGTTCGCCGACGAGGCGATGCAGCGCGATACCGGCGTGCGTTCGCTGCGGGCGATGTTCGAGGAAGTGCTGCTCGACCTGCGCTTCGAAATCGGGGCCCGCAAGGGCGAACGCATCGTGATCACGGGCGAATACGTGCAAGAACGGCTGGCTCGCCGGGCGTCCAGCGATCGTCGCAAGCGCGATTCGGCCTGATCCGCCGCCGCCTCCAGCCGCCGCCGATGCGAGCCCTGACCGAACTGACCGATGCCGAGCTGGCCGCCGCCGTGCAACACCACGGCGGCCAGCCGTTCCAGGGTCGGCAGGTGTCGCACTGGGTCTGGAAGCACGGCGTCACCGACTTCGCGGCGATGCGCAACGTTCCGGCGCGGCTTCGCCAGGACCTGGCTACCGCATTCACGGTGCGCAGCACCCAGGTCGCCAAACGCGACCTCGCCGACGACGGCACGCAGAAGTTGCTGCTGGCCTTGGCCGACGGCGAGACGATCGAGTGCGTGCTGATCCCAGACGGTGATCGCACCACGTTGTGCGTGTCGACCCAGGTCGGCTGCCCCGTCGCCTGCGTGTTCTGTGCCTCCGGCTTGTTCGGCGTGCGCCGCAACCTGACCGCCGGTGAGATCGCCGAGCAGGTGCTGGTCGCACGCGCCGAACTGCCGGCCGATCGCAGCATCACCAACCTCGTGGTGATGGGCATGGGCGAGCCGATGCTCAACCTCGATGCGTTGCTGCCGGCCCTGCAGCGCATCCACGCCGCGGACGGCATCGGCATGGGCGCCCGCCGCATCACGGTCAGCACGTCGGGCTACCCGCGCCAGATGGAACGCTTCGCCGCCGCCGACCCGTCCTACAACCTGGCAGTGTCGCTGCACGCCGCGGACGACACCTTGCGCAAGCAGCTCGTTCCCACAGCCTCGACGCCGGTCCGCGAGATCGTCGCCGCCGCCCACCGGTACTTCGGCCAGAAGGGGCGCGAGGTGACCTACGAAGTCGTGCTGCTCGAAGGCCGCAACGACCGTCCGCAGGACGCCGAGGCGATGGTCGAAACGCTCGGGGCGCTGCCTTGCACGGTGAACCTGATCCCGTGGAATCCGGTCGAGGAGATCGCGGCACAGCGTGGCCTGCGGCGCCCGGGTACGGCCCGGGTCGACGCGTTCGCCGAGTTGCTGCGCAGCGGCGGCCTCAAGGTCACGGTGCGGCGCCAGCGCGGTGCCGACCGTTCCGCGGCGTGTGGCCAGCTGCGGCTGCGCACGCAAACCAGCGCCTGAACGGCGCCTGGGCCCCGGTCAGCGGATCTCGCCGGTGCCGCGGCGCTTCTCGAGGCGCGGCGCCTTCTCCAGCGGCGTCGGCTCCTCGTTGGCCTCGCTCTTCGCTGCGGTCGCGGTCTTGGCCACGCCCTTGCGCACGAACTCGACCACGACCTGGTCGCCCTTGGCGATCGGGCCGAGCGCCTGCTGCACGTCCTGGGGCGAGCCGACCGGCTTCTTGGCAACGTGCGTGACGATGTCGCCGCGCTGCAGGCCGAGGGCCTCGGCCAACGAGCCCGGGCTCACGCTCTCGACTTGCAGTCCCACGCCGTCGTCGAGTTCGAGGTAGCTGCGCACCTCGTCCGGAATCGCCTCGCGGATCGAAATGCCGAGGCGCTTGCCCGCGGGTGGCGGGGTCGGAGCGGGAGTCGCCTGCTGGAAGCCGTCGATCGGCACATCGGAGCCGGGCGTCAGCACCTGCCAGCCGCCTCCCGTGTGCGGCCCGTCGAGCCGGAAGCCACGCAGCGGCGACAGGCCGTGCAGCATGTTGCCACGCAGGAGTCCCATGCCGAGTCCGTTCTGTTGCAGCACGTCGGAGTGGTTCTTCTGGAACGTCTCCAGGTCGGGCGCTTCGTAGGTCTTGGTCTCGACCTTGCCGTCTTCGCCCTTCTCCTGCACCTGCACCTTCACGGCCCCGTCCGGCCCGATCTGCATCGACATGCCCTGGCCACGGTGCGTGCCCTTGCCGAGCTGGTCCTGCAGGTCCTTGAAGAAGTCGTCCTGGAAGAACCGCGCCCGCGGGATGTCGACCCCGAAGTCGCGTTCGAACTGCTCGAACAGCTGGTCGAACCGGTCCCGCATGCCGTCCGGGTCGACTGGCGCATCGGAGCGGAACCACGGCACCACGCGCCGGCTCTGCTCGCGCGGCTTGGCACCGTCCGGCACCGGGGAATCGACCTCGGGCTCCGGCCCCGCCTCGGGCTTGCGGTCGCGCTGCTCCAGCTGGTTGTCGCCCGCGCGCCCCAACTGCCGCACCAGACGCCGCGCGCGCCACTGCACCTCGGCGTCGTCGGCGCTCGCCGCGGCCTGCTCGAGCGCGGGCCGGGCGGCTTCGCCGAGCTTGCGCAGCGCCCTTTCGGCGTCCAGGCGCGTGCGGTAGCTGTCGCTGCCGAGATCTTGGATCCACGCCCCGACGTCCTTGGCTGGGGCCGGGGTCGCCTTCTCCTTGGCAACGGCCGGCGGCGCGGGTTGCGGCGTGGGTTGCGGGTCCTGGGTGGCAAGGCCGGCCGCGGCTGCGGCGGCCATCGACAACAACAAGGAAGGAATGTGCTTCATCGGGTTCTCCGCGGGGCTCGGCCCCGGCGAGGCCCGACAACGACGTCCCCGGCGAAAGACTCCGGCCGGCACCAGCCCGGCGATCAACGATTCCTGGGCAGCACCATGCCCTCGTCGACCAGGTCGTGCAGGCGCGAACGCGCCATCCAGCCGGCCGGTTCGCCACCTTCGAGACCGTCGACCGGCTCGACTTCGGCCCCCAGCGGGACCATCTCGAACCGCGGACCGGACCACGGCACCACGATCGGCTCTCGCAACGAAGTCGGCGTGGAGTGCAGAGCCGGGCGCACGAACAGGTCCGGTTCGCCGCCGTGGCCGAGCCAGAACCCGAATGCCAGAAGCGCCGCCGCCGCCGCCAACGGCAACCACGGCCGCAGACGACCTCGCCCGAGCCCCTTCGCCGGCGGCGCCCCGGTGGCCGCAGCCGCAACTTCGACCTGGGCCACGATCCCGGCGTGCATCGCGGCGAAGAAATCGTCGTCGACGGCCGCCGGACGAACGTCGCGGTGCCGCGCCAGGCGGGCCACACCCTGTTGCAGCGCTGCCGCCTCGCGCCGACAAGGAACGCAGTCGCGCAGGTGGTCGCGCACCTCGTCGAGATGGACCTTGTCGAGATCGCCCCCGACGAACCAAGGCAGCGCCTCGCGCACCGCCGCACACGAACTCGGGTTCACAGCTCGGAGCCTCCGTGCTTGCGTTCCCAGTGCTCCTTGAACATCTGCCGCCCGCGGTGCAATCGCCAACGCGCCGTCGCGTGCGTGACCTTGAGGATCGGCGCGATCTCGCGGCAGCTCAGGCCGTGGATGTCGCGCAGCACCAGCACGGCTCGGAACTTGGCATCGAGCTGGTCGAGCACCGACCAGACCTGGCCGCTCTCCTCGCCACGCTGCAGCGGCACGTCGCCGGCGACCTCGCGTTCGTCCGGCAGTCCGCCGAGGACGTCGTCGAGGCTGCTGCCGCGCGCACTGCGGATCTTGCGCAGCGCGTCGATCGCGAGGTTCATCACGATGCGGTAGAACCAGGTGTAGAAGCTGCGCGCGAAGTCGTACTTGTCGAGCGACTTGAACAACCGCACGAACGCCTCCTGGGCGACGTCGCGCGCGTCCTCGGTGCGGCCGACGACGTGCCAGGCGATGAAGAAGGCTCGTTTCTGGTAGCGCGCCACCAGCGCGGAGAACGGGTCGTGCTGGCCCGCCAAGGTGCGCCGCACGAGCTCGGCGTCGGACACGGCCGTGTCCTGCGCCAGCTCGAGCACGGCCTGGGGCAGCCCCGGCGGCAACGACGCCGGCCCCTGGGCCGGCGACGCGGCGACGCCATGGGACGGCTCGGAACGGGCAAGCGGTTGGACTCTGCGCAGCATCGTCGGGTGGGAAGCTAGCCGGGCCGGGGGTGGCCCGACAACGCCCCCTCTACGGAGGCAGTGCTGCGACCGGTGAGATCGCGGGCGGGATTCCCGCCCGCATCGCCGTCGCGTCAGCCCGAAAGCGGCACGCCCATGCGGCGGAACTTGCGGTAGCGCTGGTCGAGCAGCTCCGGCATCGGGATGCGGGCGAGTTCGTCGAGCCAGTCCACGATCTGCCCGCGGACCCGGTCCACGGCCCCCTTGGGGTCCCGGTGCGCCCCCCCCAGCGGTTCGTCGATGACCTTGTCGACGAGGCCCAGGCGCAGCAGGTCCTTGCTGGTCAGCTTCAGCGCCTCGGCCGCCTCCGGCGCCTTGTCGCCGCTCTTCCACAGGATCGCCGCACACCCCTCGGGCGAGATGACCGAGTAGTAGCTGTTCTCCAGCATGCCGACGCGGTCGCCGATGCCGATGCCGAGCGCGCCGCCCGAACCACCCTCGCCGATCACGATGCACACCACCGGGACCTTCAGGGCGAACATCTCCAGGATGTTCGTCGCGATCGCCGCGGCCTGGCCACGTTCCTCGGCGCCGATGCCCGGGTAGGCGCCGGGGGTGTTGATGAACGTGACGATCGGCAGCTTCCACTTCTCGGCCATGCGCATCTTCTGCATCGCCTTGCGGTAGCCCTCCGGGTGGGCGCAGCCGAAGTTGCACGCCAGCCGGTCCTTGACCGTCTTGCCCTTGCGGTGGCCGATCAGCAGGAACCGGTGCGAACCCATCGTCGCGAGCCCGGTCACGATCGCGCGGTCGTCGCCGAAGACGCGGTCGCCGTGCAGCTCGACGAAGTCGTCGAGCATCATCTGCACGTAGTCGCTGGTCAGCGGCCGGTCGGCGTGCCGCGCGACGTTGACCCGTTCCCAAGGGCTCAGCTGGGTGTAGACCTCGGCCGTCTGCCGGCGCAGCCGCTCCTCGAGCAGCTCGATCTCGCTGCTGAGTTCGAGGTGCGAACCGGTGTTCAGCTTGCGCAGTTCGTCGATCTTCGTCTGCAGGTCGGTGAGCGGTCGCTCGAACGCGAGGCCGTCCTGCACCGAGGGTTTGGCGGAGGGTTCGGTCATGAGAGGGCGGGCAATGTAGACGGCCCGGCCCAGCCGGGCCAAGCCTCGTCTACAAGCCGTATTCCTTGATCTTGCGGTACAGGGTCCGCTCCGACAGCCCCATGGCCTTGGCAGTCTTCTGGCGGTTGCCGCCGCACAGCTCCAGCGTCACGCGGATGTGGTTGCGTTCGACGTCCGACCAGGTGCGCCCGGCCAGGAACTGCCAGCCGTCCTGGTCGACCGGCAGCGGCGCCCAGATCTCCGGCGGCAGGTCGGCACGGGTCAGGATGTTGCCGCGGGCCCGCACCACCATCGACTCGATCGCGTTGCGCAGTTCGCGCACGTTGCCGGGCCAGTCGTACTGCACCAGCGCCACCAGCGCGTCCCGGTCGATCGACTCGACGTCCTTGCCGTGCAGCTTGCGGAAGTGCTGCAGGAAGTGGTCGACCAGCAGCTTGATGTCGGACCGCCGCTCGCGCAGCGGCGGCAGGTCGATGGTCACGACCTTGAGCCGGAAGTAGAGGTCCTGGCGGAACGACCCGTCCTTGACCTTCTGCATCAGGTCGGCGTTGGTCGCGGCCAGCACGCGCACGTCGACCGGCCGGGTGCGGTTGTCGCCGAGGCGGGTCACCGCCCGCTCCTCGAGCACGCGCAGCAGCTTCACCTGCGTCGGCAACGGCATCTCGCCGACTTCGTCGAGCAGCAGCGTGCCCCCGGCGGCGTACTCGAACTTGCCTTCGCGGTCGGCGACGGCCCCCGTATAGGCGCCTTTCACGTGGCCGAACAGCTCGCTTTCGATCGTGCCTTCCGACATGCCGCCGCAGTTGATCGCGACGAACGGCCGCTTGCTGCGCGGCGACTGGGCGTGGATCGCGCGCGCGACCATCTCCTTGCCGGTGCCCGACGGCCCGAGGATCAGCACCGACGCGGCGGTGCCGGCGATCTGCCGCACGAGTGCGAGCACGCGCTGCACCTTCGGGTCCTGGCCGACGATGCCGTCGATGCCGGTCTGGCGTTCGAGCTGGCCGCGCAGGTCGTCGTAGGCGACGTCCTTCTGGTGGTCTTCGAGGCACTTGCGGACCTTGGCGCGGAGATCGCCGAGGTCCACCGGCTTCTCGACGTAGTAGGTCGCCCCCTGCTCCATTGCCTGCACCGCGACGTCGCGGCCGCCGTGGCCGGTCAGCATCACGACGCGGCAGTTCGGGTAGCCCTTCTTCGCCGCGGCGAGCACGGCGAAGCCGTCGACGCCCTTCATCACCAGGTCGGTGACGACCACCGCGAACCGCCGTTCGGCGAGCCGCTGCAGCGCGTCGGCGCCGCCGGCCGCCGCGGTGATCTCCACCGGCAACGCCTCGAGCGCCTCGACCAGGGAAGTGCGCAACGCGTCGTCGTCGTCGACGACCAGGATCGGGTCCGTCCTCATGCCACTGGCTCTCCGTCGACTCCGCCACTGCGGGCCGGCAGGTGCAGCGTGAACTGCGTGCCCTTGCCGACCTCGGACTGCAACGTCACCCCACCGCCGTGCTCCTCCACCACCGCTCGCACGGTCGGCAGGCCGAGGCCGGTACCGGCCTTCTTGGTGCTGAAGTAGGGCTCGAACACCTGCGCCCGCAGCTCCGGTGGAATCCCCGCGCCGGTATCGGTGACCCGGACCAGCACACCCGTGCCGTCGCGTTGCGTGGACACCATGATCTCGCCGCCGGGCGGCGTCGCGTCCTTGGCATTGCGCAACAGGTTGCCGATCGCGGCCTGCAGGTGGTTCCAGTCGCCGACGATCGGTTCGACGTCCTGGCCGGGGAAGAACCGCAGCGACAAGCCGTGTTCGCGCATCTCCGGTTCGTTGAACTCGACCATCGCCGCCAGTTTCGCGTTCAGGTCGATCGGCCCGAACTTGGGCTCGGGCGAACGCGCGAACGACAGGAACTCCTCGAGGATCTTCTGCAGCCGGCGCACCTCGCCCTCGACCGTCGCGAGGCGCTTCTGCGTGCGCTTGTCGCGCGGCGTCTCCGGCTCACGGAACTCCTCGAGGACCAGCTGCAGGTTGAGGCCGATCGTGCTCAGCGGGTTGCGCACTTCGTGCGCGAAGCCGGCGAGCAACGTGCCCAGGCGGGCGAGGCGTTGCAGGCGGATCTTGGCCAGGCGTTCTTCGCGAACCGGCAGGGACATCGGGCCCGGCGACGATAGGCGGAACAGGCTCCGATTGCTCGCCCGCACAGGCGGTTTCCCGGCCGACGTTCGCTATCGTGCCCGGCGATGCCCTGCGTGCGCCACGTTCTCGCCAACAGCGATCGCCCGCTCCTCGTGCAGCGCGTGGTGCAGTCGCTGCAGCGCGGCGAATTGTGCGTGCTGCCGACCGAGACCGTGTACGGCATCGCGATGCTGCCGAGCCACCCGCACGCCGCCGCGGCGGGCCGCGAACTGAAGGGCCGCGGCGACACCCAGCCGTACACCTGGCACCTGGCGCACACCGCCGACGCGCGGCGGCTCGTGCCGACGTTCTCGGCCGGCGTCGAACGCCTCGTGGCGCGCTACTGGCCCGGTCCGTTGACGGTGCTCGCGCCCGACGGGGCCGGCGTCCTGCAGGGCCTGCGCGTTCCGGCGCACGACTTCACGCGCGAGGTGATCGCGGCCTGTGGCGAACCGCTGTGGCTGACCAGCGTCAACCGGCACGGCGAGCCACCGCTGCGCGACGCGGCGGCGATCGAGGCTGGGTTCGGCGCCGGGCTCGCCGTCATCGTCGACGACGGTCCGTCGCCGCTCGGGCTCGCGTCGACCATCGTGCGCCAGGACACACGCCGCCTGACCGTGCTGCGCGAAGGCATCCTCGGCGCCACCGAAGTGCTGCACACGGCCGCCAACCTCGTCCTGTTCGTGTGCACCGGCAACACGTGCCGATCACCGTTGGCCGAAGCGTTGGCGCGCGAACTGACCGCGCAGAAGCTCGGCTGTGCTGCGGCCGATGTGCTGGCGCACGGCATCTGGTTCGCCAGCGCCGGAACCGGCACGATGGACGGAATGCCCGCGTCCGACGGCAGCCTCGCCGTGGCGGCCGAGTCGCAGGTCGACCTCACCCAGCACGCGAGTCGCCAGGTGACCAGGGCACTGGTCGACCGCGCGGGCCAGATCTGGTGCCTCGCGCAGAGCCACCGCCGGGCGCTGCTCGCCGAGTTCCCGCACATCGCCGCCAAGGTTCGCCTGCTGCGGCCCGATGCGCTCGACGTCGCCGATCCGTACGGCCGCGACCTGCCGGTGTATCGCCGGACGCGCGACGAGATCCGCGCCGTGCTCCAGGCGCGCCTGCCCGAATGGCTGCCCGCCTGACGGCGGCGCGGCGTCACTCTTCCGCTTCGCTGTGCTTGGGCACGAGGCCGCGCAACACGCGCAACAGACGCAGGAAGCGCCGCTTCTCCAGCACCGGGTGCCCCATGTAGTCGCCGGACTTCGGCAGGTCCTTCAGCACGATCGTGCCGCCGCCGAGCCGCACGTCGGCGGCGATCGCGATGTGCCCCCCCACGCCGACGTTGCCGGCGAACACACACCGGTCGCCGATCGACGCCGACCCGGCGATGCCCGCCCCGGCAGCGATCGCGACGTCCTTGCCGATGGTGCAGTTGTGGGCGACGTGGCAGAGGTTGTCGATCTTGGTACGGGCGCCGATGCGGGTGACCCCCAACGTGCCGCGGTCGATCGTCGTGCCGGCACCGATCTCGACGTCGTCCTCGATCACCGCGCCCCCGAGCTGCGGCACCTTGATCCACGTGCCGCCTTCGTTGGCGTAGCCGAAGCCGTCGCTGCCGAGCACCGCGCTGGCGTGCACCACGACGCGGTTGCCGACCTGCACCCCGCCGTACACGGTGCAGTTCGGATGGAAGAAACAATCGCGCCCGACCACGGCACCATCGCCGACCACGACGCCCGCCGACAACACGGTGCCCGAACCGATCTTCGCCTTGCCCACGACCGCTCGCGGTCCCACCACCACCGGCGCTTCCAGCACCGCCTCGGGATCGACCACCGCGGACGGGTGCACGGCGTGCTCGCTGGCGCGCGGCACCGGATGGAAGTGGTTCGCGACCTTGGCGTAGGCGACGTCGACGTCCTTCACCACGATCAGGGCCGCGGTCGTGCCGAGGTCCTCGGCAGCCAGCACCGCGCCGACGCGTGTGGTCTTGGCTGCCGCGGCGAACCGGGCATCGCGCACGAACCCGATCCGGTCCGGACCCGCGGTGCGCAGGTCACCCAGCCCGACGATGAGGCGCGAACCGTCTCCGACCAGACGGCCTCCGACCAATTGCGTGAGTGCGGCGACCGAGATGCCCGTCATGGTGTTCGATTATGCAGCGAGCGCAGGCGTTGCGCTGCTTCGTGCCGCTGGGATTGCGGCCAGGTCGGATCGTAGGGCACCCGATCCCCGAACGCAGCCTGCAGCGCCTCGGCCGCGACGTGGCGTACTTCGGTGGCGGCGTCTTCGAGCAAGGTCGCCAACACCGGGGCGATGCTCGGATCGCGTCGACCGCGCAGGGCCTTGGCCAACGTGACGCGGTCGTCGAGCGCACGCGTCGCGAGCCGAGCCAGGCTCGTGGGCATCGGCAGGTCGCCGCGCCACACGGCGAGCAGTTCGCGTTCACGGCCGCCGGCCAGCACACGTTCGGCCTCGCGCAGCACGAACGGATCGGCGAGTTCGCGCAGGGCACGGCTGCCGTCGTCGCCGAGCGGCCCCGCGGCCAGGGCCGACACCAAGGCCTGCGCACAGGCCGAAGCGAACCGGACCCGCAACGCCACCGCCAGCGGCGTGTCCTCGCGGCACAGCTCGACGAGCCGCTGCGGTGCCGGCAGCGCGGCCAGATCCTCCAGATCACCGGCAGGCAGCCGCGGCCGCGGCAGGTCGCGGCACACCGCCGGAACGTCGGCGAAGAACGTCGGCGCCAGCGCGAACGCCGTGCGGGCCGCCGTCGCGGGTGCCGCGAGGGTGACGCCGTCGGTGGCGGCCAGGCCGCGCGCGGCCTGCAGTTCGGGCGTCGGTGCCCCCAGATGCAGGAACCGGGCGGCTTGTTGCAGCGCGACCTCGCGCCCGCCGGCATCGGCGGCACAACCGCGGATGGTCGCGTTCGCCGCGCGCAGTTCGGCCTGCAGCGCCGACCAGCGCCGCAGCAGTGAATCGGATGCGGAAGCGGGTTCGGGACCGGGCTGCAGCCATGCGTGCAACACCGCGACGGCGGCCGCTCGGCCGCGCGCTTCGCCGTCTGCAGGCGGTGGCGGCGCAGCGCCCGCCGCAAACGTGCCCAGCATCGCCAGGCGCAGGTCGTCGACCGCACCGATGTGGGCCCGATGCGCGAGCCAACGCGCGTCGGACGACCACGTCGCCAGCGGTGCCATGCGTTC
>JAEUHV010000196.1 GCA_016794485.1 Planctomycetota bacterium | reverse complement strand
GCAGGTAGGAACTGCATGCAGGATCGCGCCCGACGGCACGGAGTCCGCCGCATCGCCGGGCGCGGCGCGCCTGGCACGCAGTGTGCTTGCTGGCCCCGCCTGCCGACCACCCGCATGACCCTGGACTCGCGAACACTGCTCCGGCGAGCCGGCTGGCTCCTGTTCCTGTCACTGCTCGGGCTGGCTGCGATCGGCATGCTCCGGCAACAGGTCGATCCCGCGAACCAGGCCCTCAAGGACCCCCACGGCGCGGCCGCCCGCGCCCGCGCCCAACTGGCCGAGGTCGTGCCCGACGACCCCGTGCTGCTGCTCGCGTTCGCGACCCGCGGCGGCCTCGAGTTGACCGAAGCCGACCGGCGGTTGCTGGGCGAACTGGTCGCTCGGATCGACGGCATGCCCGGAGTGCAGGAGGCCCAGGTCAGGCCGGTGCCCGACCACGGCCTGTTGGTCGGCACCGTGTCGCTCGAATCCGGCGATGCGTTCGCGACCGCCGAACGGATCGTCGCCAAGGCCGACCGCGAGGCCCCGCCGACGGTCGTCGTGCACGCCACCGGATTGCCCTTGCTGGAAGGCACCCTCGCGGCCCGCATCGCGCGCGAACGGCAGACCCTGGTGCCGATCGTGGTGCTGGTGCTCGCGGCCTGTGCCGCGGTGTTCTATCGCCACTGGGCGCTCACCGTGGCCGCACTGCTCCCCGCACTGGCGGCGATCGTCACCATGGGCGGACTGCTCGGCTGGCTCGGCCACCGACTCGACCCGATCGCAACGCTGCTCGACCCGGTGCTGCTGACGATCGGCGTCGCCGGCAGCGTGCACTTCGTGCAGGCCTTCCGGCTGTTGGAGGCCCGCGGCGCGAGCCGCGACGAGGCGGCCCGGACGGCCACGCAGGAACTGCTGCACCCGGCCCTGCTGGCCACCGGCACCACGCTGCTCGGCCTGTGGTCGCTGCTGACCAGCACCGTCCCGGCCGTCGCCGACTTCGGCATCCGCGCCGCACTCGGTGTGGCCCTGGCGCACGTCTACGTGTTCTGGCTGTTGCCGCCGTGGCTCGTTCGCTTCGCACCCGCGACGGTATCGCCGCAGGCCGTCGCCCCCGACCGTGGGCTTGGGTTCCGATGGCTGCAACGGCACCGCGTCGCGATCCTGGTGGGCACCGCAGCGATCACGGCGGCGTTGGCGACGGGTCTCAGCCGGCTGCGCAGCGACAACGATCCGCTGCGCCTGTTGCCGACGACGGAACGAGCGCGCGCCGACCACGACACGTTGGCGGCCCGTCTCGGCGGAGTCGAGACCTGCCACCTGCTCGTACCCCCCGACAGCCCCGCGGCGGATCCGTCGCGGCTGCTGCCGTTCCTCGCCGAGTTGCGCCTCGTGCCCGGCATCGCGGGTCTCGCCGGCGCGGTGGCCCGCTCGCCGGAGGGCGCGCTCGCCGTGCCGCTCCTGCTGCAACCCGGCGGCAGCGCCGTGCGCGCGCCGCTGTTCGCCGACGTGGAACGAACTGCACTCGCCCTCGGGCTCGACGAAGTCGTGGTCGCCGGCCCC
This sequence comes from Planctomycetota bacterium, assembly GCA_016794485.1. GTDB lineage: Bacteria > Planctomycetota > UBA1135 > UBA1135 > UBA2386 > UBA2386. The sequence continues at coordinate 1,755 of JAEUHV010000196.1, read as the reverse complement.
GCGGTGCAGATGGCGCGCGATTCCCACCAACTGCTCGACAGTCTGGGCTGGAGCATGCTGGCCAGCATCGCGTTGCTCGCGGTGGCGATGATGCTGGGCCTGCGGTCGTGGCGCCGCGGCCTGCTGGCGCTGGTGCCGAACCTGCTGCCGGCGACGTGGATCTACGGTGCACTCGCGTGGTGCGATCGGCCGGTCTCGGTGGCCACCGCCCTGATCGGCAGCACCATGCTCGGCGTCATCGTCGACAACACCCTGCACCTGCTGCACACCCACGCGGTCTTGCGCCGCAGCCTGGCGCCCGCCGACGCACTGCACGCCGCCTTGGTCCGCTGTGGCCCGGCGACACGGCTCAGCAGCCTCGTGCTGATCGCCGGGTTCCTGTCGACGGCGACGAGCCGGCTCGGCACGACCGTCGAGTTCGCGATCGTGGCGGTGGCGACCATCGCCATCGCGTGGTTCGGCACCGTGGTCGTCGTACCGCTGCTGCTATCGCACGACAATCCAACCGCGGGGCGCCCGGCGCAGCCCCGCGAACCGGTCGAACTCCGGCCGGAACAAGCATGACCCTCGACGTCCTCGTCATCGGTGCCGGCCCCGCCGGCAGTTCGCTCGCCACCCGCCTCGCCCGCACCGGCCTGCGCACACTCGTGGTCGACCGTGCAGAGTTTCCGCGCGACAAGCCGTGTGGCGAGTTCTTGAGCCCGGAATGCCGGCCGTACCTGGCCGAGCTCGGCTTCGACGATCCGGAACGACAACTCGGCGGCATCGCCGCGGACGGCATGCGCTTGTCCGGCTACGGCTGCAGCACCACCGGCCGGTTCCGCCAGATGCCCGATCGGTCTGCCCACGGCCGCAGCGGGTTCGGCATCCGCCGCACGGTGTTCGACCACAGGCTGCTGCAGCAGGCGATCGACGCCGGCGCCACGTTCCAGCCCATGCTCGAGTTCACCGGGTTGCGCCGCGACCCGTCGGGCCGCGTGGTCGGCGCGACCATGCGCGCCCGCAACGGGACCGAGCACGAGTTCCAGGCTCGCTTCGTCGTCGGGGCCGACGGCGTGCACTCGCGCGTCGCGCGGGCCATGGGCGTGCAGCGCCGCACCGAGTGGCTCGACCAGTTCGCGCTCGTCACGCACTTCCGTGGCGCCGCCCCACGAACGCACGCCGACGTGCACCTGCTGCCGGGTGGCTTCTGCGCTGCGACCGACGTCGGCGATGGACTCACCAGCTTCAACCTCGTGCTGCCGCGGCGACAGCTGCGCGAACGCACCAGTGCGAACTGGGACGAGTTCGTGCAGGACCGGCTCGACCGTGCTCCCCACCTGGCCGAACGACTGCGCGGCGCCAGCCGCGCCTCGCCGTGGCGGGGCTGCGGACCACTGGCCCACAGCACCACGGCGGTCTGGCAACCCGGCGTGGCCCTGGTCGGCGACGCCGCCGGCTACGTCGACCCGATGACGGGCGAGGGCATCTACTTCGCCTTGTTCGCCGCCAAGGCCCTGGCCACCGCATTGGTCTCGGCAGCTGCGGAGCCGGCGCAAGAAGCCGACGCACTCGACGGCTACGTGCGGGCCCGCAACCGCGAACTGTCGGCGCGCCAGTTCACTTCGCGCCTGCTGCAGCGCGGCATCCGCCACCCGTTCGTGGTGCGCACCTTCCTGCGCGCCCTGCACCGCTGGCCGACCTTGGCCGATCTCGTGGTCACCTTGAGCGGCGACACGATCCACCCGCGCGAACTCTGGCGGCCGCGATTCTGGC
>JAEUHV010000188.1 GCA_016794485.1 Planctomycetota bacterium | reverse complement strand
ACGGCTTCCTGCGAGCCATGAAGGCGCTCGGCGCCAAGGTGTCGGCGATCGGCATGGCCGGGGTCGACAAGTTGTCGCCGGCGGCACGCCACCTGCTCGACGGCTACCGCCATTGCGACCGCATGCTCGACGGCGCTGCGGTACAGAAGTGCGCACAGGAGCTGGCGACGCCCGGTTTCGACCGAATCGAAACGATCGACGAGCCGTTGGTCGAACCGGCGGCGGCGCTGCGCGAACACTTCGGCGTGCCCGGCCTGTCGCTCCGCACCGCGAAGCTGTGCCGCGACAAGGTGGCGATGAAGGAGTTCCTGCGCGCCAACTCGATCGCGTGTGCGCAGTCGGCGGCGGTCGCGAGCGTGGCCGACGCCAAGGCCTTCGTCGAACGCGAGGGTTACCCGGTGATCCTCAAGCCCGTCGCCGGCTTCGGCTCGCTGGGCACGTTCCGGTGTGCGGACCAGAAGCAGCTCGACGACGCGCTCGCGAAGCTGAAGCCGTCGGCGAAACAGCCGGTCGCGATCGAGGAGTTCATCGAAGGCCACGAAGGCTTCTTCGACACGATGTGCGACGACGCGGGCGTGCGCCACGAGTTCGCCTCGCACTACTTCCCCGGCTGCCTCGAGGCCAACCAGACGCGCTGGATCTCGCCGCAGATCGCGGTGACGAACCGGATCGACCAAGGCGGCTACGCGGAGCTGCGCGCGATGGGCAAGCGCGTGGTCGATGCGCTCGGCATCCGCAACGCCGCCACGCACATGGAGTGGTTCTTCGGGCCCAAGGGCCTGAAGTTCTCCGAGATCGGCGCGCGGCCGGCCGGCGAGAAAATCTGGGACATGTACGGGGTCGGCAACGAGTTCGACGTCTACCGCGAATGGGCGCTGGCGATCCTCGGGCGCCCGAGCGAACAGTCGCCGAGCCGGAAGTTCGCGGTGGGTTCGGTGCAGATCCGACCGAGCACCGACGGCGTCTACGTCGGCCACCGTGGCCTGCCGGAGGCGTTCGCTCGCTGCGGCCAGTGGATCTACGAACACGCGGTGCCGACCCCGGGCACGCCGACGAAGGGGCTCGACAAGGGCTGGCTGGTCAACACCTGGTTCCGGCTGCGCCACCCCGACTACGACGAACTGCGCCGGCTGATGTCGTTCCTCGGCGAGACGGTGAAGGCCGACGCGCGCTGACGCGACGCGTTACGCGAGGCCGAGGTCGTCCATGTCCTCTTCCTCGAAGCCGAGGTAGTGGCCGAGCTCGTGGTACAGGGTGATGCGGATCTGCTCGATCAGGTCTTCGCGATCCTTGGCCGCGCGCTCGAGGTTGCGCTGGAACAGGTAGATCGTGTTCGGCTTGCCCTGCGGCATGTCGAACTGGCTCGTCTCCGGCAACGGCACGCCGACGAACAGGCCCAGGATGTCGGGCGCAACCTCGCTGCTGTCGTCGTCCTCGGCGAGGCTCTCGTGTGGCACGTCCTGCACGACCACCGGCACCCGGTCCAGGCATTGGCGGAACTGGCGCGGCAGCTTGCGCGCGGCCTTGCGCACTTCGCGATCGAACTCGGCACGGTCCATGCGCACCGGCGGCGGGTACTTGTCCGGAGCCACCGCCGCAGCGCGCAGGAAGAACGGCTCCGCCTCGTCGAACTTGCCGCGCCGTTCGAGCAGGGCGGCGTGGATCACGTCGGCGTCGACGATGGCGCCCGGGCACTCGCGCGCCGCCTGCACCGCCGCCTCCGCCTCGGGGAAGCGCCACTGCAGGAAGAGACTCATCGCCAGCCAACAACGCGACGACGGACAGTCCGGATCCTCGCGCAGGACGGCGCGGAACTGCGGCTCTGCGTCCTTGGCGCGGCCGAGGCCCAGGTAGGCGTCGCCGAGCAGGAAGGTGAGGTCGAGCGCGTTGCCTTGCCCGTTGGCGAGCGCGTCCTGGATCGCCTCGATGCCCTCGTCGAGCTTGTCCTCGTCGAGCAACTGCTCGATCTTCAGCACGACCGGGTCGCGGCCGACCTGGCCATCGCTGTCGGGTGGCACGATGCCGAGCGGTTCTAGATCCATCGACCCGTAGACTACGCGGCGCCGCCCGGCGGCCGAAGTCCGTATTCCAGCCGGCGCCCCGATGGCGCATTGCTGTTCCTTTCGAGGTCATCCATGTCGTTCCAGCGCATCCTCTGCCCGACCGATTTCTCGCCCGTCGCCGCCGCCGCCCTGGAACGCGCCACGATGCTGGCCCGCACGTTCGGCGCGGAGCTGATCCTGGTGCACGTCGTGCAGACGTTCGCCTATCCCGTGTTCGACCTGGGGCTCGTCGGCGTGATGCCGCAGCTACAGGAAGAGCAGGTGCAGCGGGCGCGGGAACGCTTGGAGCAGACCAAGGCCGGACTCGGCAGCGGCCTCGTGGTGCGCACCGACCTGCGCACCGGTGACGCGCGCGAGCAGGTACTGGCGGCCGCACGCGACGCCAAGGCCGACCTGATCGTGATGGGCACGCACGGCCACACCGGGCTGGCGCACGTGCTGCTCGGCAGCACGACGGAGCGGGTCGTGCGCCTGGCCGAGTGCCCGGTGCTGACCGTTCGCCTGCCGAAAGCGTGAGTGGCGACTCCGTCGTCGGCCCGACCAGCCTCAGACGTTGAGCAAGCCCTCGCGGATCGCGAGGCGCGCCAGCTCCGCCGCCGAGTGGCAGTCGAGCTTGCGCTGCAGGTTCTCGCGGTGCTTCTTCACGGTGCCGAGCGACAGGCCGAGCTGGGCCGCCACTTCCTTGTTGGCCTTGCCCAGTGCCAGCAGCTGGAACACCTCGCGCTCACGCGGCGTCAACGCCGCCAACGCACTGGTGTCGTTGGCCGCCGGAACCTCGCCGCGCACGGCGCGGGCCATGATGCCGTTCGCGACCTTGGGCGACAGGTAGGAGTCGCCGCGCTGGATCGACTCGATCGCCAGCGTCAGTTCCTCGGGCTCGCTGTCCTTCGACAGGTAGCCGTCGGCGCCGGCCTGCAACGCCTGCTGCACGAACTTCATGCCTTCGTGTTGCGAGGCCATCAGCACGCGCGTGCCGGGCGACACCTTCTTCAGGGGCGCCACGGCATCGAGTCCCGACATGCCCGCCATCGTGATGTCGAGGATCGCGACGTCGGGCTTGAGCTGCTGGGCCAGGTCGATGCCGGTGCGAGCGTCGGGAGCATCCCCCACGACCTTGAAGTGGCCGCTGCGTTCCAGCAGCGACTTGAACGCGGCGCGCACCATCGCCTGGTCGTCGACGAGCAGGATGGTGATGATCTTCTTGTCGCTCACTGCATGGCTCCCTGGGCAGCCGGGCCGCCCGTGACGAACGAGGTCGGAGGAAGGTCGATCCGGAAGCAGGCGCCGGCCCCCTCCTTCTGCACGACGATGATCGCGCCACCGTGGCTTTCGATCACCTTGCGGCAGAAGGCTAGGCCGATGCCCGTTCCGTACTCCTTCGAACTACGGAACGGTTTGAAGATTTCTTCGGCCAAGTGCGCAGGCACCCCCGGGCCATCATCCGCAATGTCGAGTTGCAGGCGCCCGCCGAGGCACGTGGCATCGACCTGCACGTGGCCGGCTCCGTTGCACGCTTCGACCGCGTTGCGCAGCACGTTGGTCAGCACTTCGCCGAACAACTGCGGGTCGACGTGCAGGCGCAGGCCTGGCTCGACGTGCTGGTCGAACGACATCCGGCCCGCGGCCGGCAACGCCGCCACTTCCCGCACGGCGTGTTCGACCAGCACCGCCAGGACGCTGTCCTGGCGCTGCAGGTGCAGCGGCTTGGCGAACGACAACGTCTGGCCGAGCAGCCGCTCGATCTTGTTGAGATTGCCGACGAACTCCTCGACCAGGACGCGATCGTCGATGCCGAGCTTGTCACCGACCGCGCGCAGCGCGTGGCGCAGGCTCGTGATCGGCGTGCGGATCTCGTGGCTCAACACCGACGCGGACTCGCCGAGCGCCGCCAGGTTGCGCAGCACCTGCATCTCCGACTGCCGCGCCTGGTCGCGTTCGCGCAACAGCTGGACGTGACGCAGGCCGCGGGCCACCGCCTCGAGCAGCTTGTCCTTGGTGACCGGCTTGCTGATGTAGTCGAACGCACCGCGCCGCACCGCTTCAGAAGCAGTCTGCAGGCTCGGTTCGCCGGTGATCAGGATGACCGGCTCGAGGCACTGCCGACCCTCCACCACCTCGCGCAGCACCTTCAGCCCGTCGACCTCCGGCATCACGATGTCGCTGACCAGGACCTCGAACCGTCCAGGATGGACGTGTGCCTCCACTTCGGACCAGCGGGTACCGCGGACCACGGTGTGCCCCTGTTGTTCGAGAAAGCGGGCGAGGGTCTGCAGCAGCCGCGCCTCGTCGTCGAGCAATACGATCCTGGCCATGATGTGTGCGGGGGCGAGCGAACGGATGCGGATCATGGCGCAGGACCGCCCTCGGGCCCGTAGCCTTTGTGCGCACCACCGGCCCCGAACATCGGCGTAGACGCCGCCGCCCGGGCACGGGTATCAACGATCCCGTGAACCGCAGAGAGGATGCCGCAGCCGCCCGACGATCGCGCGCGATCGACCTCGCCCTCTGGCTCCTGGTCGGTGCGACCCTGGCCGGAGCCGGCACGACCTTCGAACCGGCCGCGATGCCGCCAGCCCTGCTGCTCGCCGCCGGGGTCGGGTTCGCCGTGCTCGTCGGCATGCGCACCTGGTGTCGCCGCCACAACCACCGCGTGGTCGCCGGAGCAGTGTGGGCCGCCCAACGCGAACGCACCGAGGCCCTGGCCAGCGCCGAGCGCCACGCCGCTCACTGGCAGGCGATCGTCGACACCGCGACCGAGGGCATCGTCACCATCGATTCGAACGGCACGATCGAGTCGGTGAACGGCGCCGCGCAGCGACTGTTCGGCTACGCGGCAACGGAGATGATCGGCCGCAACGTGCGGATGCTGATGCCCGAACCGTACCGTTCGGCCCACGACTCGTACATGCGCCGCTACCTCGAAACCGGCGAGAAGCGCATCATCGGGATCGGCCGCGAAGTCGTCGGAGTGAAGCAGGACGGCAGCCAGTTCCCGATCGACTTGTCCGTCGGCGAAGGCCGCACCGCGGAGCGACGGTTCTTCACCGCGGTGATCCGCGACGTCACCGAACGCAAGGAGATGCAGCTGAAGCTGGCCCAGACCGAGCGGCTCGCCGCGGTCGGCGAACTGGCGGCGGGCGTCGCGCACGAGATCAACAACCCGATCAACACGGTGCTGAACTGCGCGCAACTGATCCGCGACGGCGACGACGCCACCGAGAACTGCGCGGTGATCCAGGAGGAGGCCGAGCGCATCGCCGACATCGTGCGCGACCTGTTGCAGTTCTCGCGCGACGACCGTGACAGCACCTGTCCCACGTCGCTGGCCGAAGTCGTCGCCCGCGCCCTGCGCCTGATCGGCGAGAACTGGAAGCGCCACGCGATCGTCGTGGACTGCGCCGTTCCTGAGGAGTTGCCGGCGGTGCAGGCGCGCCCGCAGCAACTGCAGCAAGTGCTCTTGAACCTGCTGATCAACGCCAAGGACGCCCTGCTGCAGGTAGACGACCGGCCGCGCACCGTGGCCGTCACTGCACGCGAACACGGCGACGGCGTCGAACTCGAAGTGCGCGACAACGGCCCCGGGATCCCGCCAGAACTGGGCACGCGCGTGTTCGAACCGTTCGTGACCACCAAGCGTGCCCGCGGCGGCACCGGCCTCGGCCTGTCGATCAGCAAAGGCATCGTCGAGAGCTACGGCGGCACGATCGGGGTGTCCAGCGAGCCTGGCCAGGGCGCCACGTTCTCGATCTGGCTGAAACGCGCGGTCGGCGACTGACCGCCGCGGAGATCGTGGCGGTCGCCGGCAGCGGACTCGGCTGGCCGGCCCGAGGCGACCGGATCGATTCTCATGCACCTGTGGCTCGGTTATCGTGATTGGCCACCAGAACCTCAGTCTCGCCCGCGCGAACCCGACATGAACAAGCCTCTCGTCTCGCTCCTCGCCTTGTCCTGCACCGTGGCATTGCCCGCGCAGATCTCCCCGGACTTCCTGGTCCACCACGACTTCCTGCCCACCGCCGGCCCCTATGCGAACTCGGGATCGACGGGCGTCGCCAACGACGGCACACCGCTCGGCACCGTCAACATCGTCGCCGGCCCGACCGGCACGGCGGTCAACCTGGTCGGCGCGATGGGCAACGAAGTCAACTGCGGGCCCACGCCGCTGCTCGGCGGCCAGCAGCGCACGGTGTCGGTGTGGGCGCGCACCACGGCGACGACCGGCATCGTCACACCGCTGGCGTTCGGCACCAATCCCGGCAACGGCACCAAGTGGGACATCGACATCGACTGCGTAAACGGCGGCGTGCTCGAACTCGGCATCAGCGGCGGGCGCACGGTCGGCACGGGGCCAGCGCTCAACGACGGCCAATGGCACATGTTGACGACGGTGCTGCCCGCGGGCGCCACCAACCTCAACCAGGTGCGCCTGTTCGTCGACGGCGCGTTCCTCTACAGCAACTCGGGCAACCAGATCGTCAACACCACCGCCGGCCCGGTGATCGTCGGCCGTTCCGCCAACCCGCTGACGCAGATCCAGTTCTTCCCCGGCGACGTCGACGAAGTGGTGCTCTGGTCGGTGGCGCTGACCGACACGGAGGTGATGGGCCTGCACGACGTCACGGTGGAACCGAGCCTCAACTACTCGGCCAACGACTACGAGCGCTTGCTCGAGGTCTACCGCCAGAACCAGCCCAACGTGGTCCTTGGCAGCCTGAACTGGCGCCGCATCTCCGGGTTGACCGGCCCAGCTGGCCTGAGCCCGCTCCCCGGTGGCGGCTACCAGCTGGTGCTCGACACCGTGACGGGGACCGGCCTCGCGACCGCCGATGCGTCGTTCGTCTCGTCGGGTGCTGGCTGCCCGAGCCCGGTGGGCGTCTCGACGATCTCGGCGCCGCAGCTGCCGATTCTCGGCGCAACGCTCACGGTGGCGATGGGCAACCTGTCGCCGACGGGCCTGCCGTTGATGGTCATGGGTTTCACGACGGTGACGCCGCTGCCGATCTTCGCGCTCGGCCTCACGACCGACCCGACGTGCATCTTGACGGTGAGCCCAGACGCGGTCGTCGGCCCACTTCCCGTCGTCCTGTCCACGGCGTCGGTGTCGCTCCCGATCCCGGCGAGCGGCGCGTTCTCCGGCGCGCAACTGTTCTTCCAGGGCACCCAGTTGGAGTTGACCACGGGCAACTGGAGCCTGACCGCGCAAGGCACCGCGACGCTCGGGTTCTGAATCGGTCGCCGCAACGCGCGCCCCTTCACCCCGAAGACGAGTCGGCCACCGACTTCGCGCCTGTCCCAACGGCTCGCATGTCCCACCTCCTCCCCCGCCTCGGCCTCGCCCTGTCCGCAACGGCGGGCCTCACGGCGCAGTCGTGGTCGTTCGTTTCGATCCCCGACTTCCAGAACAACGACATCGCGTCGTTGACCGATCCGGCGTCGCAGTTTCCCAACCACCCGACGCTGCCAGCCGGCTTCGTCGCGCTGGATCCGGGCTGGGACAGCGCCACCACCCAATACGAAGACTCGGTCGACTGGATCGTCTCGCGCCTCGCACTCGAAGAGCCGGAGTTCGTCACCGTCGCCGGCGACATGGTCATGGGGCACTGGGAATACAGCTCGGACGGCCGCAACGTGTTCGGCCCGCTGACCAACGACACCGAACGGCAGGCGGCGATCCGCAGGGCGTCGGACTTCTACTACGACCACTGGCTCGGTCGCTTCGATCCGGCGCGCAACACGCACCTGGCCGCGGCCCTGCAGTCCTTGGCGAAACCGTTGGTGCCGATGACCGTGCACACGCTGGTCGGCGACCACGAGTTGGGCGACAACAACTGGACGGCCGGCGGCGCGCGGTCGCGCATGGTGCCGACCTACAAGGAAGTGTTCGCTCGCTGGTTCACCCAGGTGCCCGCCGGCGCCGCGACCGGCATGCCGCGCTACGTGAGCCGGCCGGTCGGCACCGTGTACGAACACACCGCCTATGCCTTCCAGCACCAGAACGTGCTGATGGTGATGGTCGACGAGTTTCGCCAGGACAACCCGGGCACGAGCCTCGGTTCGACCGGCAGCGTGCTGGGGACCGTCGACAACGGCCTGGCCTCCACGACCACCGACGACCAGCTGGCGTGGCTGGACGGAGTGCTCGCCGCGGGCCGCGCCAACCCGACGGTCCAGTGGATCATCGTGCAGGGCCACATGCCGGTGCTGCGCCCGGTGCGGGTGCGCAACTCGTCCAATCTCGGCGTGCAGGACCAGGGTGGTGCGACGGAATACAACACGCTGCTGTGGCAGACGCTGTCGCAGCACGCCGTCGACCTCTACTTCTGCGGTGAGGTGCACGACATCACGCTGTCGCGCTACGGCGGAGTGACCCAGCTCGTGCATGGCGCCCTGATCGGCAACCACACGCCGATCAACTACCTGCGCATCGACGTTCACGCCAACACGCTCGAACTGACCTCGCGGCAGATCGGGGTGCAGCTGACCAGCGGCAACCTGTGGCAGACCGGCAGCAACCGCCCACAGGCCAACTTCGACATCCCGGCCGCAACCCGGGCCCAGGGCTACCAGAACGTGGGCCATGCGCAACTGACGCGCTTGCCCGGCGGCGGCTCGTGGGTCACACAGGCGACCGGCACGCTGGCGCCGTACGGCACCTACGTGAACGGTGGTCCGACGCCGACCGAACACCTCGTCGATCTCGGCTTCGACCAGCTCGCGGGCAACGTGTTCGCCAACGCCGGGTCGACCGGCCCGGCCAACAACGGCATCGCGGCCGGCACCGTGACGCAGTCGCCGGGCATGCTCGGCCAGGCGGCCACGCTCGGCGGTGCCTCTGGCGACGAAGTGCTCGCCGGCACGATCCCGCTGCTCGGCGCGCACGAACGCACCGTGTCGGTCTGGGCGAAGACCACGGCCACTTCGGGGTTGGTGACACCGCTCGCCTTCGGCACCAACCCCGGCAACGGCACCAAGTGGGACATCGACATCGATTGCACCAACGGTGGCGTGCTCGAACTCGGCATCAGCGGCGGCCGCACGACCGGTGCCGGCCCGGCACTCAACGACGGCCAGTGGCACATGCTGACGACGGTGCTGCCGGTGGGCGCCACCAACCTCAATCAGGTGCGGCTGTTCGTCGACGGCGCCCTCGCCTACACCGGCTCAGGCAACCAGACGGTCAACACGTCGAGCGGCCCGGTCGTCCTGGGTCGTTCGGCCAACCCGCTGACGTTGATCCAGTTCTTCCCCGGGAGCGTCGACGACGCCGTGATCTGGTCGGAAGCGTTCACCGACGCCCAGGTGAAGAGCCTGCACGACGTCGCCACGGCCCCGGGTCTGCAGTACGCCGCTCGTGACTTCGAACAGCTGCTCGCGGTCTACCGGCAGACCTCGTCCGTGGCCACGGTCGGTGGTCGCACCTGGCGACGAGCCACGGGCCTCGGCGGCCCAGCAGGGCTCAGCGGGATCGGCAACGGCGGCTACCAACTGGTGTTCGACACGGCCAGCGGGGCCGGCGTCGCAACCCCCGCCGCGACGTTTGCGACGACGGGCATCGGCTGTTCGGGCCCGGTTGGCCTGCCAGCCTTGTCCGCGCCGCAGTTGCCGCGGCTCGGCGCGACGCTGCAGGTGGCGATGAGCAACGTGTCGCCGACCGGTCTGCCGCTGATGGTGATCGGCTACGGCACCGTGCCGCCGTTCCCGATCCGGGTACTCGGCCTGACGACCGACCCGACCTGCCTGTTGACCGTCACTGCCGACTTCGTCGCGGGCCCGCTCGGCGCCGTCGGTTCGGTGGCCACGCTGTCGCTGTCGATTCCTGCCTCGGCCGCACTCGCCGGCGCCCAACTGCACTTCCAGGGCACGCAGATCGAGTCGACCACGGGCCACTGGAACCTCAGCGATCGGGGCTCGGCGACGCTCGGCTTCTGAAGCACGCCCGCAACCGGGTCAGCGACGGCTCGGCCCGAGCACGGGTGCGGTCGCGAGGCGCACCAGTTCGCCGTCGGGATCGTCACAGCGCACTTCGAGTTCGACGCGCAGACCGGCCTTGAACCGGTCCTGCGGCACGAACACGTGCACCGCGATCTTGCGATCCTCCAGCGACTGCAGTTCGGCCTCGGTCACGGCAACCGTGGCTTCGATCCCAGCGCCGCCGACCGGCACGATGTGGAACTTGCGCGGCCCCGGCCGCTTGTTGATGAGCTGCAGGTTGAAGGTGTTGTGCACGCGGTCGCCTTCGATCGAGAAGGCACTCCCCGTCGCCCGCACCAGCAGCGCTTCGAACGGCCGCCGCCGGGTCAAGGCCAGCGTGAACGCCGTCATGCCCGCCAGCAACAGCACCAGGTAGAGGAACACGCGACCACGCAAGAAGCGCCGCTTGCCGGTCTCGAAGCCGCGCTGGCTGTCGTAGCGCACGAGGCCCGCCGGGCGCCCCAGCTTGGCCATGACCTCGTCGCACGCATCGATGCAGTTGGCACAGCCGACGCATTCGAGCTGGGTGCCGTTGCGGATGTCGATGCCGGTCGGGCAGACGGCGACGCAGCGGTAGCAATCGACACAGGCTCCGGCTCCCTGCTGGTGGGCCGGACCGCGCGGCTCACCGCGCTGCTTGTCGTAACCGACCAGGATGGTGTCGGGGTCGTAGAGCGCCCCCTGCAATCGACCGTAGGGACACACCACGATGCACAACTGCTCGCGGAACCAGGTGAAGTTCACGAACAGCACCGCGGTCGAGATCAGGATGAACGTGAAGGCGTTCGGATGCAGCGCCGGCGAGTGGGTCATCGCCTCGACCAGCACTTCCACGGGCACGAAGTAGCCGAGGAAGCTGTGGGTGATCGCTCCCGCGATCAGCAGGAACACGACCATCTTGGCGCCGCGACGCCAGAACTTGACCCGCAACGGCGCCTTGTCGAGCTTGGCGCGCGCTGCTGCCGGACCTTCGATCCAGCGCTCGATGCGACGGAACACACCCTCGAGGAACACCGTCTGCGGGCAGGCGTAGCCGCACCACATGCGGCCGAACAACGCCGCGACGACGAACAGGGTGAACCCGAGCGCCGTGATGAAGAAGAACGAGTACCAGAAGTCCTGCGCGTTGAACGTCTGGCCGAACACGTAGAAGTGCCGGGTCTCGATGTCGATCAGGAACGCCGGATGGCCGCCGATCTTCAGCCACGGCAGGACCTGGTAGAACGCGATCAGCACGAGGTAGAAGACGTGCTTGCGTCGCTGGAACCGGCCAGAGCAATCGGCCGGGTGCACCACGTTGCGCGACCCGTCGGGATTGACGCTGAACAGCGAGTCGATGTCCGGGCGGCGCACGACCGGCCGCCCCTTCTGCATCACGGGCTTCTGCGGAACCGGGGGCGTCGAGCCCCCGGTGGACGACGGAGTCGGATCACCGGCATTCATGAACTGCGAACGTCCGCCGCGGGTCGCTTATTGCCCAGGACTCCTACTCCTTCTTGGCGTACGGCTCCGGCGCCTTGCCGTCGGGCACGTTCGTGTTCTTGATCGACAACACGAACGCCGTGGCCTTGAGCACGAAGTCCTGGCCGAAACTCTCCCAGGCCTGCATGCCACCGGCGCTGCCGATCTTCGCATCGGGTCCACGCCCCTTCAGGATCGTCGTGTAGACGTCCATCGGCTTGCCGCCGTAGATCCAGTGCCCGTCGGTGAGATTGGGCCCGATCGCCGGAACGCCGCCGACCACCGCGGCCGCCCCGTTGGCACGGTGGCACAGCGCGCACTTGGTCATGTCCTCGAAGATCTTCCGGCCTTCGCCGACGAACGCAGGTTCCTTGGCGAGCTTCAACAGCATCTCCTCGGTGACCGGATTGCTCGCCATCTGCGCCGCCAGGCGTTCGGCCGCCGCCTTCTGTTCGGCGACGTAGGCCTCGCCCGGCAGGTTGCCCGTGCCGAGCGTGTGGAAATGGACCCAGTAGACGACCGAGAAGAGGATCGCCAGATAGAAGGTCCACAGCCACCAGTTCGGCAAGCGGTTGTCGAACTCGTGGATCCCGTCGTAGCTGTGGCCACGGGTGGTTTCGGTGCTCATGACTGGTTGCTCCCGGTGACGTCGTCCTGCAGCGGCAGGGATGCCATCTGGCGGTAGACGCCCGCGCGGCTCTTCTGGCACGCGCGGACGACCACCGTCAGGAAGATGCCGATGAAGATGCCCATCGCGATGACGGGCAACACGAACAGCGAGCCGTTGGCGAAGAACTCACGGATCATGGCTCACTTGCCTCCTTGCAAAGACGCGGTCTTGCCCTGCGCGGGCTCGAGGTTCTTGCCGAGCCGCATCAGGTAGGCGATCAGCGCGACGATCTCGCTGTCGGGCTCGCTTTTCTTGCCCTTCGCGGCGAGGCGGCCGGCGACGGCATCGGCCTGGGTGCGGTAGTCCGCGGTGGCTTTCGCCACCTGCTCGTCGGTGTAGGGCACGCCGAGCTTCTTCAGCACCCGCAACTTGTCGGCGACGACCGCGGTGTCGACCTTCGCGTCGAACAGCCACGGATAGCGCGGCATGATCGACTGGCCGGCGTTGCCGATGCTGTACTCGGCGCCGTAGCGCGGATCCCACATGTGGTCGAAGTGCCACGCTTCGTCGTACTTGGTGCCGACGCGCGCCAGGTCCGGCCCGGTGCGCTTGCTGCCCCACTGGAACGGGTGGTCGTACATCGACTCCTCGATGCGGCTCGGCGCGCCGTAGCGGATCTGCTCGCTGCGGAACGGGCGGATCATCTGCGAGTGGCAGACGTAGCAGCCTTCCCGCACGTAGATGTCGCGGCCGGCGATCTCGAGCGCGGTGTAGGGCTGCACGCAGACCTCGCCGTTGGCGGTCAGCGGCACGGCCTTGTCGGCGACGAGCCCGGGCAGCAACTCGTAGATGCCGCCGACCAGGACCGCCAGCAGCGTCAACACGCTGAACGCCAGTGGCCGCGACTCGATCGCTTCGTGCCAGGTGTGGCGTCCCTGGTGGGTGCTGTGGAACAGCATGGAGCCGGCGAAGGCGAACACCGCCGCCAACAACACGAACCCGAGCACGGCGAGCCCGATGCTGGGCATCGCGAACATGGTCGCAGCGATCATGCCGAGGAGGCTGATCACCACCGGCTTGCTGCCGAGGATCGAGGTCGTGGTCGGCTCACCGGGCTGCGGCACCGCCTTCTCGACCGTGACTTCGGTCTCGACGGTGACCGCGCGGCCCGACATCGCCGTGGCGACCAGGTTCCACGCCATCATGATCCAGCCGACGAGGTAGAGCCCGCCGCCAACGCTGCGCGCCAGGTACATCAGCTGCTGGCTGTTGATGACCGCGTTCCAGTCGGGGTACTGCAGGCCGCCGTCCGCGGTCTCGGCGCGCCACATGAGGCCCTGGCTGACGCCGGAGACCCACATCGACGCGACGTAGAGCAGGATCCCGACCATGCCGATCCAGAAGTGCAGGTCGGCCATCTTCTGGCTGTGCAGCTTGGTGCCGAACAGCTTCGGCACGAGCCAGTAGAACATGCCGGCGGCCATGAAGCCGTTCCAGCCGAGCGCACCGCTGTGCACGTGGCCGATGATCCAGTCGGTGTAGTGGCCCAGCGCGCTGACCGCCTTGATCGACAGCAGTGGGCCTTCGAAGGTCGCCATGCCGTAGAACGTCACGCCGGCGACGAAGAACTTGAGCACCGGATCGGTGCGGACCTTGTCCCACGCGCCGCGCAGGGTCAGCAGGCCGTTCAGCATGCCGCCCCACGACGGCGCCCACAGCATCAGGCTGAACAACATGCCGAGCGACTGCGCCCAGTCGGGCAACGCGGTGTTGAGCAGGTGGTGCGGGCCGGCCCAGATGTAGAGGAACACCAGCGCCCAGAAGTGCACGATCGACAGCCGGTAGCTGAACACCGGCCGGTCCGCCGCCTTCGGCAGGAAGTAGTACATGATCCCGAGGATCGGAGTCGTCAGGAAGAAGGCGACCGCGTTGTGGCCGTACCACCACTGGGTCAGCGCGTCCTGGGCGCCGGCGAACACGCCGTAGCTCTTCAGTCCCGTCACCGGCAGCGACAGGTTGTTGACGATGTAGAGCACCGCGATCGTCAGCACCGTCGAGATGTAGAACCAGATCGAGACGTAGAGGTTCTTCTCGTTGCGGACCGCAAGCGTCCAGAAGAAGTTCACTGCGAACGCCACCCACACCAGCGCGACCAGGATGTCGAGGAACCATTCGAGTTCCGCGTACTCCTTGCTCTGCGTGATGCCGAGCGGCAGCGTGATCGCGGCGCCGAGGATGATCAGCTGCCACCCCCAGAGATGGACCTTGCTGAGCAGGTCCGACGCCATGCGCACCTTCAGCAGCCGCTGCGAGCTGTAGTACACGCCGGCGAACATCATGTTGCCGACCAACGCGAAGATGACGGCGTTGGTGTGCAGCGGACGCAGCCGTCCGAAGGTCAGCCACGACGTGTCGAAACTGAGGGCGGGGAAACTCAACTGCAGCGCGATCACGAGCCCCACGAGCAGGCCCACCGCGCCCCAGACGACACTGAACCAGACGAAACCGCGCACGGTCGCGTCGTCGTAGACGACCCGGCGGGTTTCGGTGACGGTGGCAGCGTGCATGACGACTTACCTTGGTTGTTGGGAAGGAAGAGGAGTGGATTCGGGTGCCGGCTCGGTCGACGACGGCTGCGGACCGGCGTCGTCCTCGAGCGGCAGGAGACAGAGGCGTTCGGATTCGTGGCAGTCGCCCTGACGGGCCGACCACACGAACAACACGATCGAGCCGACGCCGAGGCACAAGCTGCAGAACAGCAGCAGGGGAACGATGCTCACAGAGACCTCCGGGCTCGCGCCATGCGAACACTGGTGTGCAGGACCAGGGCCAAAGAGCTGATGGGCATCAGCACCGCCACGAGCCACGGCGGCATCGCCGCCGCGAAGCACAGGACGATCGTGGTCGCGTTGTAGGCGAGCGCCATCGCGAGGTTCGTGCGCACGACGCGCGCGTGCAGGTCGCCGACGCGGAACAACGTCGCGACCGCACCGGCCTGCGCCCCACGGAAGCAGAAGTCGGCCCGAGCCGGCAGCACGGGCCGATCCATCGCCGGCGTGCCGGCACAGAACGCCGCCGCGAACGCCGGCGCGTCGTTGAGGCCGTCGCCGACCATCATCGTGTCGTGCCGATCGAGGGCGCCCACCGCCGCGGCCTTGTCGGCAGGCGACAACCCGCCCCTGGCCTGGCTCGGACGGATGCCGAGCGCGGCCGCGGCGAGCTGGACACGGTCGCTGCGATCGCCCGACAGCAGGTGCACGTCGAGGCCACGTTCGGAGAGTTCGGCGATCTCGGTGCCGGCCCCGGCGCGGAAGTCCTCTTCCAGGTCGAACACGGCGACCACCTCGCCGTCGCGGGCGAGCACGCACTCGCGCCGTTCGCTCGCCTCGCCCGGAACGCCGGCGAACCCGCGGCTGCCGAGCCGCCATTCGGCGCCGTCGCGACGCAGGATCAGTCCCTTGCCGGCGACCTCCTCGACTTCGGCTCCGGCGAGGAACGGCGCCCGCGGCAGGCTCTGCAGGATCGCCTGGCTCACCGGGTGGTTGCTGGACGCAGTCATCGTCGCCAGCGTCGGCAGCACCGTCGCTGCCACCGGCTCGACCGCGCGCGCGCGCAGACCACCGAACGTCACCGTGCCGGTCTTGTCGAACACGACCTTGCGCACGCAGCGCACCTTGTCGAGCAGGCTGCGCGACCGCACGAACACCCCACGGCGGCGCAGCGTCGCCAGCGCCAGATGGAACGCGAGCGGCGTCGCGATGCCCATGGCACACGGGCAGGTGATCACCAGCACCGACACCGCGACCGGCAAGGCGCGGCTCGGGTCGAGGAACGACCACATCAGGCCGCCGAGTGCAGCTGCGACCAGCACGCCGACGGCGTAGCTGCGATTCAACACGTGCCAGAAGGTGACGCGCCCGTGCGTGTCTTCGCGGTCCGTGGGCTCCTGGCTCAGCAGCTGCGCGAGACCCGAGCCGAGGTAGTCGGCCTGCACTTCGACTTCGATCGCGGCCCGACCGGCGTGGAACGCGCCGGCCGGCACCGTCTCGCCGACGTGGAAGGCGCGCGGTTCGCTCTCGCCGTTGATCCAGTCGAGCGAGAAGCTGCCGTCGGCCGCAACGGTCGCGGCCCGCACCGGCACCAGGTCGCCGGGCGCGAGCAGCACCCGATCGCCGACGCGCAGATGCTGCACCGGGACCATCTGCACGACACCGTCGACCAGACGGCGCGCGCGCATGTGTTCGGCGCCGTCGTCGGCGAGCACCTGGTCGCGCCCCTGGCTCAACGTGCGCTGCTGCAGGAACCGGCCGCCGAGCATGAACGCGACGAAGATCGCAACGGTGTCGAAGTAGGTCGGACCGCCGGTCCAGTAGCCATGCACCGATCCCGCCCACGCCAACAGCAGCCCGAGGGAGATCGGCAGGTCCATGTGGACCATGCCGGCGCGCAACCCCGCCCAAGCCGCGCGGAAGAACACCGGTCCACCGACCACGACCGCAGCCGTGCCGAGGCCGAACAGGACGTGGTCGAACAACGACCGCAGCGACGCGTCGGCGATCGCCGTGTCGAGGCCGAAGTACATGCTGACCGCGAGGATCATCGCGTTCATCGCCAGCGCGACGCAGATGCCGAGCCGCAGCAGCAGCCCGGTCTCGCGCACGACCTTCCGGCTCGGTGGCGCCATCGGGTAGCCGAGCGATGCCGCCTTCTGCAGGAACCGGGCCCCCGCCTCGCTGCCACGCGCGTAGACCAGTGTGGCCTGGCCGAGCGAAGGCGCCACGTGCAGAGCCTTCGCACCAGGCACCCGCTTCCACAGCGTCTGCAGCAGCCAGACACACGCCGCGCACCGGATGCCCTGCACGTCGAGCACGAGGCGAACCTGCTCGCCGGAGGCGAAACGTTGCTCGAGTTCGGGCAGCCAGTCGAACGCAGCCGCCCGCGGCACGCTGCCGACCGCACCGGTGGCGCGGCCGCCGAGGTCGTAGAACCGCAGCAGGCCTTCCTGACGCAGCAGGCCGTGCACGGCCTCACAGCCCGCACAGCAGAACGGCGAACTACGCCTTTCCGCCGGGATCGCTAGGCCACAGTGCGTACACCCGGCAACTTCTCGCGCGACCCGAGTCGCGTCCTCGGCTGAAATGCCGGGGCGCGACAGGGATTCTGTCGCAGAGACTGCCGAGTGGAGCCTCACGTGTTCGCAATGACCCCCTGGACGGATTCTTTCATCTTCGGTGCCGCCAACTCGGTGCACTGCGCGTGCATGTGCGGACCGTTGGCCTTGGCGTTCCAGGGCGGCGCCAAGGGAGCAGTGAGCTACCACTTCGGGCGTACGCTCTCGTATGGGGCCATCGGCGTAGTCCTGGGTGGGCTCGGATCCGTACTCGGTTCGCGCGAGCTCGGCACGCCGACCGCGTGGGTCGCGTTCGTGCTCGCTGCGGGCCTCGTGGTCCTGGCCCTCCTCGGCGAACGCGGCGCGGTCGCGATCCCCGGCCTCGGACGCGCACTGCAGTCGACCTTGGCGAAGACCCGCGCCTGGCCGGCGACCGCGCGGGCCGGGGCGCTCGGCCTGTTCACGCCCCTGTTGCCGTGTGGCCTGCTGTGGGCCGCCTGCGCCAGCGCGACCATCGCCGGCTCCGCGCTCGACGGCGGCGCCGTCATGGTCGGCTTCGCACTCGGCTCGCTGCCGCTGCTGTTCCTGGCCCAGACACAGGTCGTTCGCCTCGCGCAGCGCTTCGGCCCGCGCACGCTCCGCTACGTGCAGCAAGCGGCGATGCTGCTCGCCGCCGGCATGCTGGTCTGGCGCGGTGTCGTCGCCATGCAGGGGCAGTCGTGCTGCCACTGAGCCTGCGCGTCGTCAGCTGGAACGTGCACAAGTGCACCGGCGGCCTCGACCGGCGGCACGACCCGGCGCGCACTGCGGCGGTCCTGGCCCGAGCCGAGGCGGACGTCGTGCTGCTGCAGGAAGTCGCGCAGAACGGCCGCTGGTACGGCAACACGCGCCAGGTCGACGTACTCGGCGACGCGCTCGGCTTCGCCCACCGCAGCTACTTCGTGAACGTGCGCTTCGGCCCGCGCCGCGGCGAGTACGGCAACGCGATCCTGAGCCGCCATCCGATCGCGACCAGCGAGAACATCGACCTGACGCTGCCGGGCAAGAAGTCGCGCAGCGGCCTGCACGCCGAGTTGCGGGTGGGTCCGGTGCAAGGCACCAGCCGCACGGTGCACGTGTTCAACCTGCACCTGGGCCTCGGCGAATCCGAACGCCGCGAACAACTGCGCCGCCTGCTGGCCGCGCGCGCGTTGCGCTCGATCCACGCCAGCACCCCGGTCGTCGTCGCCGGCGACTTCAACGACGTGTGGGGCACGCTCGGTGGCCGACTGCTGGCACCGGCTGGGTTCCGCGGCCCGGAGCGGCCGCTGCGCACCTTCCCGGCGTGGGCTCCGGTGCGCGCGCTCGATTCACTGTGGGTGCGCGGCGACGTCGCGGTCGAGACGTTCGAACGGCTGCGCGGCCGGCAGACGCGTACGGCATCGGACCACGTGCCGTTGTTGGCGGACCTGCGATTCTCGCGCAGGCCATGAACCGCTCCGGTGTGGGCACCACTGCGTAGCGAGCCGCTCCGCCTTGTGGCCTACGGTACGGACATGCGCTACCCGCTGCTGCCGCTCGTCGCCACCTTCGCCGCGGTCGTCACCACGTGCGCCTCGCCGCCCACCACGGCCGAACGGGCCGCGATCGCGGCCGGACGCGGCGCGGCCCTGTACCAACGCCACTGCGCGGCCTGCCACGGCCCCGACGGCGATGGCGACACCGCCGTCGCGCACTTCCTGTTGCCGCGGCCGAATGCGTTCCGCGACGGCCTGTTCAAGCTGGTCAGCACGACCAACGGGGTGCCGAGCGAAGACGACCTCGTGGCGACCCTGCGGCGCGGCATGCCTGGTTCGACCATGATGAGTTGGGGCTGGATGCCGGAAGCCGACCTGCGGTTGCTGGCACGCGAAGTGCGCCGGCTCGCGGTGCGCGGTCGCGCCGAGTCGATCGCAGCCACCGCGAAGCTCGCCGGCCAGCCACTCGCTCCGGACCAGGCCCTGGCGCAGGCCGAACAACAGCTGCTGCCGGGTCCCGATGTCGACGGCAACGTCACCGTGCCGAGTGGCGCCGACGCTGCCGCGGCCGGTGCCCGCCTGTGGAACACGCACTGCGCGAGTTGCCACGGCGAAGATGGCCGCGGCCTGCCGGGCCACGAAGGCCTGCCGACGGATGGCACCTGGCTCTGGCCGCGCGACCTGTCGGCCGGCTGGATGCGTGGCGGCGCTTCCCTGCGCGAACTCGCGTTCCGGATCCGCGCCGGAATGCCGGCCGCACACATGCCGCCTTCGCGACTGTCGGCAGCAGAGACCGCGTTGCTCGCCAACCACGTGCGTTCGCTGATCAGCGAACCGACTGCCGACCACCACGTGCAGTGGCGTCGGACCGTGCGCGCGGTGCGCGTCGCCAGACTGCCCGACGACGGCGACGCCGCGGCGTGGGCCAAGGTCGAACCCGTGCGCCTGCCGCTGGCGCCCCTGTGGTGGCGGAACGATGCTGCGTTCGAGGCCAACCTGCGCGTGGTGCACGACGGCCGCACGATCGCGATGCAGTGGTCGTGGGCCGATGCGACGCGAACCGACCGGCCGCAGCCGGGCATGGCGATGGGCGACGGTCTCGCGGTGCAGTTCGCGCAAGTGCAGGATCCCCCCATGTTCGCGATGGGCAGCGAACGCGAGCCCGTGAACGTCTGGCGCTGGCACGCCTACGATCCGAAGGCGACCGCCGGCATGGTGGACCTCATGGCGATGCGGCACTCGGGGCTCGACGTTCCGGTCGACGTGCGGCCGCCGGCGAGCGCCGAGTCGATCGAACTCGGCGGCGCCGGCTCGGCGCCATCGGCCACCGGCAGCGGCCTGCCGCTGCACGTCGCGCGCGAGTGGACCGACGGGCGCTGGACGGCGACGTTTCGTCGCGACCTCGCGGCGCGCAACGCGCACGAGGTCGACCTCGCCGTCGGCACGCCGGTGTTGTTCGCGGTCGCGGTGTGGGACGGCGCCCACGACAAGCACGCCGCGTCCAAGGCGATCACGACCTGGCACGTGCTCGCGCTGCAGTAGGCGGTACGTTCCCTCGTGGCGATGCCCCCGCTCCACGATCCGTCCCGTTTCCCGTTCGTCACCGCGCTCGAGGCCGCGTTCCCGCAGGTGCGCGCCGAACTCGACCGGCTGCCCACGGACGCGTTTGCGCCGAGCCCCGATTCGCTGACGCAGGTCGCCGACGGCTACGACGAGACCGGCTGGCTTTGGTACGCGCTGGTCGACGACACGGGTCCGAACGCGGCCCATGCGGCGCAGTGCCCAGCGACGCTGCAGGCCTTGCGTGCCGTACCCGGGCTCGTGAACGCCGGGTTCTCGCTGTTCCGGCCGGGCACGCACCTCTATCCGCACCAGGGCGAACGCGCCGGCGTGCTGCGCTGCCACCTGGCCCTGCGCGTTCCGGTCGGCGACGTCGCGTTGCGCATCGGCGCCGACGTGGTGCCGTGGCAGCCCGGCCGCTGCCTCGTGTTCGACGACACCCACCTGCACGACGCCTGGAACCACGGCCTCGGCGATCGTGTCGTGCTGCTCGTCACGTTCCGCACGCCATCGGCGTGACGACGCCCGGCCGACTGCCGGGACCTGGCCATCAAGGGTCATTGGGAACCGCGACTTCCGGATGCGGTGTATTGTTCGTGGTCATTTTTACCGTCAAAATGCTCGCCATGTATGCACGGAGCCTGAGCCCGCCCGACCAGTCGTTCTTCCTGTTCGGTCCGCGCGGCACCGGCAAGACCACATGGCTCCGGCAACAACTGCCCAATGCCCACTGGTTCGACCTGCTGCGCCTGCCGCTCGTGCTCGAACTGACCCGCCGCCCAGAGACGTTCCGTGGCCGGGTCGAGGCCCTGCCCAAGGGGTCGTGGGTGGTGATCGACGAGGTCCAGCGACTGCCGCAGCTGCTCGACGAGGTGCACGCGATCCATGCCGAGCACGGTCGCCGCATCCGTTTCGCCTTGAGCGGGTCGAGCGCCCGCAAACTGCGTCGCCTCGACGTCAACCTGCTCGCCGGCCGCGCCATCACGCGCCAGTTCTTCCCTTTGACGGCCGCGGAACTCGACTTCGATTTCGCCATCGACGACTTGTTGGCCACCGGCTGCCTGCCGATGGTCCGCAGCGACCCCAAGTCGTCGATCGACGTGCTCGAAGCGTACGTCGGCACGTACTTGCGCGAGGAAATCCAGCAAGAGGCGTTGGCCAAGGACATCGGCAGTTTCACGCGGTTCCTCGACATCGCCGCCATCTGCAATGGCCAGGTCGTCAACGTCGCCGGAGTGGCGCGCGATGCCGGCGTCGCGCGCCCGACCGTTGCCCGCTACTTCGACGTCCTCGTCGACACCCTGATCGGCGTGTGGTTGCCGGCCTGGCGCCCACGGGCGCGGATCAAAGAGGTCCAGCACCCGAAGTTCTTCCTGTTCGATCCCGGAGTCGCCCGTGCGCTCGCCGGCCGGCTGCGTGAGCCATTGGAGAGTGTGGAACGAGGATTCTTGCTGGAGACTCTCGTCCTGCACGAACTGCGCGCAGCGATCAACGTGCAAGGGCTCGGTGGTGCACTGTCCTACTGGCGCACTCCCGGAGGATCGGAAATCGACTTCGTGTGGGAACGCGGCAAGAAGCGGGTCGGCATCGAGGTGAAAGCCGCCCGCGAGTGGCGACCCGAGTTCGGCAGTGCCCTTGCCGACTTGCGCCGGGAAGGCCAGCTGTCTGCGGCATTCGGCGTCTACTGCGGGAAGGAGACGCTGCAGCAGCGGGATCTGCGCGTGCTGCCGTTCGGCGAGTTCGCCCGCGCGCTGGCCCGCGGCGACCTACTGGCGTGACGAGGATTCCGGCGCGTCATCCGGCCAAGTTCAGGCGAGTCGCGGCGGCAACGCTTCGGCGCATTCGGCGGCGAACAGCGGGGCCGGGGTGGCTCCGAGCACGCGAGCGACCAGCGACGCGGGGAACTGGGCGATGCGCACGTTCCATTCGGTGACGGTGTCGCCGTAGAAGGTCCGCGAGTGCGCGATCTTCTCCTCGATCGCCCACAGGCGATCGTGCAGGTCGCGGTACAGCGCGTCGCTCTTCAGGTTTGGATGGCGCTCGTGCAGCAGCAGGACCTGGCGCGTCGACTGCAGCACCGTGGCTTCGGCGTGAACGGCGGCTTCGGCGCCGCCGGCAGCGCGCAGTTCGGCGACCCGCGTCAGCAGTTCGCGTTCGTGGCCAGCTGCGGCCCGCAGCGTGGCGACGAGGTTCGGCACGAGGTCGAAGCGAAGCTTGGTGTCGACGTCGATCTGGCGCAGTGCGGCCTGCACTTGCTGGCGCAGGCGGACGAAGCGGTTCCACGTCAGCAGCCACCACAGTGGCGCCATCGCCGCGCCACCGACGGCGACCCCGATGGCCCAGGCCGGACCATCGCCACCGAGCCAGAGTCCGGCGGCCACGCTCCCACCTAGGAAGGGGAACAGCAGCGCCATCGCGAACAGCCAACCCTCGCTGCGGGCCGCGGCGCGGACGCGTTCGGCGCGGGTCGCCGACGTCACGACCAGCGGGACTTCCGCCAGAGGGCCGAACGTGCGGTCGTCGCGCAGCACGCCCAGAGCACTGACCGTGGCACCAGGCTGCAGCACGCGCGCCGAATGGCGCCGGGTCGAGGTCTCGTAGTCGGTGCCGAGCGACGTCATCGCTTCGTTGGTCGCATTCGGCAGGTCGACGACCACACGCGCACCGTCGTCGAGTTCGAACGGCACGGCCTCGGTGTCGTGGCGTTCCGTCTTCCAGCTGCGTTCGGTGATCTCCTTGCCGTCCTTGTCCTTGCGCGTCGTCTTCACCTCGCGCTCGATCGTGTACGAGTAGGCGACGCACGGCACGTCGAACCAAGGGCAGCGCAACGGCGCGATCGCATTGACGACGCCGCGCAGCCACGCGTCGTCGTGCGCCGCCAGCGCGCGGACCGGCAACTGCGGCGCACGCGCGAACACGAACGTCTTGTGGTCCTGCCGGCGCAACAGGGTCGCGAACAGCCAACCCGACAACAGACCGGCGGCAGCGACGACGAGGGGAACGACGGGGGCGGCAGCGGCAGCGAGCACGCGCGCATTGCAGCGAAGCATCGGCGTCTGGGCAACCAGCCAGCCGCCTGGACTCACCTCGCGGCCGCAGCCGCGGACCCGCGCACGATCGCCAACTGTCCGTCGCGGACGTCGACGACCACCGTGCTGCCGTCCGGGATCTCGCCGGCGATCAGCTTGCGGCCGATCTTCGTCTCCAGTTCGCGCTGCAGGAAGCGCTTCAGCGGCCGCGCCCCGTAGACCGGGTCGTAGCCCTGGTTGCCGAGGAACGTCTTCGCCGCGTCGCTGACGTCGAGCGTGATGCGCCGTTCGGCCAGGCGCCCGCGCAACGCCACCAACAACAGGTCGACGATGCGGCGGATCTCGGCGGCTTGCAGCGGCTTGAACAGCACGATGTCGTCGATGCGGTTCAGCAGTTCGGGACGGAAGTGGCGCCGCAATTCGGCCATGACCTGGTCGCGCGCCGACTCGCGGATCGTGCCTTCGCGAGTGATGCCTTCGAGCAGCAGCGGTGCGCCGATGTTCGAAGTGAGGATGATGACGGTGTTCTTGAAGTCCACCGTGCGGCCCTGGCTGTCGGTCGCGCGTCCGTCGTCGAGGATCTGCAGCAGGACGTGGAACACGTCCGGGTGCGCCTTCTCGATCTCGTCGAACAGCACCACCGAATACGGCTTGCGCCGCACGGCTTCGGTGAGCTGCCCGCCCTCGTCGTATCCGACGTAGCCGGGCGGGGCGCCGATCAGGCGACTCACCGCGTGCTTCTCCATGTACTCGGACATGTCGATGCGCACGAGGTTGTCCTCGCTGTCGAACAACGACGCGGCCAGCGTCTTCGCGAGTTCGGTCTTGCCGACCCCGGTCGGACCGAGGAACAGGAAGCTGCCGATCGGGCGCTTGGGGTCCTTGATGCCGGACCGCGCTCGGATCACCGCGTCGGCGACCACCTGCACCGCTTCGTCCTGCCCGATCACCCGCTCGTGCAGGATCTGGTCGAGCTTCAGCAGCTTGTCGCGCTCGCCCTCGACCAGCCGCGTGACCGGAATGCCGGTCCAACGCGCGACGATCTGGGCGATCTCGTCGGCCGTGACTTCTTCGCGCAGCAGCCGGTCGCCGCCCTTGCCGTCCCCGGCCAGCTTCTGCTCGAGGGCAGCGAGGTCCTTCTCGGCAGTCGGGATCAGGCCGTACTTCAGCTCGGCCGCCTTGTTCATGTCGTAACGCCGCTCCGCGGCGTCCTGCTCGCGGCGCAGCGATTCGATCTTCTCGCGCAGGGCCCGAACGCCGCCGAGCGACTTCTTCTCCGTCTCGTATTGGGCCCGCATCGCGTCGGCCCGGCCACGCAGCTCCGCCATGTCCTTCTTCAATTCTTGCAGTCGTGCCTTGCTGGCCTCGTCCTTCTCCTTGGCCAGTGCCGCTTCCTCGATCTCGAGCTGCAGCACCCGCCGGCTGACGGTGTCGAGTTCGGTCGGCAACGAGTCGATCTCGGTGCGGATCAGGGCACAGGCCTCGTCGACGAGGTCGATGGCCTTGTCGGGCAGGAAGCGATCGGTGATGTAGCGGTTCGACAACGTGGCCGCGTTGACCAGCGCCTGATCGTGGATCTTGACGCCGTGGTGCACTTCGAAACGCTCGCGCAGGCCACGCAGGATCGAGATCGTGTCCTCCACACTCGGTTGCTCGACCAGGACCGGCTGGAAGCGCCGCTCCAGGGCCGCGTCCTTCTCGATGTACTTGCGGTACTCGTCGAGCGTCGTGGCGCCGATGCAGTGCAGTTCGCCCCGAGCCAGCATGGGCTTCAGCATGTTGCCCGCGTCCATCGCTCCGTCGGCCTTGCCGGCGCCGACGATCGTGTGCAGTTCGTCGATGAACAGCAGGATGCGTCCGTCGCTGTTCTTGACCTCGGTCAGCACTGCTTTCAGGCGCTCCTCGAACTCACCGCGGTACTTGGCGCCTGCCACCAGGCTGCCCATGTCGAGCGCGAACACCGTCTTCTCGCGGAGACCTTCGGGCACGTCGCCACGCACGATTCGTTGCGCCAGACCCTCGGCGATCGCGGTCTTGCCGACGCCAGGTTCGCCGATCAGGACGGGGTTGTTCTTCGTCTTGCGCGACAGGATGCGGATCACGCGGCGGATCTCGTCGTCGCGCCCGATCACCGGATCCATCTTTCCCTGCTTCGCCATCTGCACGAGATCGCGGCCGTAACGCTCCAGCGCCTCGTAGGTCGCCTCGGGATTGGCGCTCTGCACACGCTGGTTGCCACGAACCTCCTTCAGTGCGTTCAGGAACCGCCCCTCGTCGATGCCGAGCTTCCTCAGGATGTCGCGCAGACCGTTCTTCGCCTGTTGGAGCAGCGAGAGGAACAGGTGCTCGACCGAGACGTATTCGTCGCGCATCTTCTGCGCCTGCGTCTCGGCGGTGGTCAGCACCTGCGCGAGATCGGGAGTGAGGAAGATCTTGTCGGCCGAGAATCCTGGCCCCGACACCTTGGGCAGCTTCTGCAGTTCGTGTTCGACTGCTGCCGTCAGCGCGTCGGGCAACACTTCCAGGCGCTGAAGCAAGCGGCGCACGACGCCATCCGCAGGTTCGACGAGTGCGAGCAGAAGGTGCTTCGGATCGACCTGCTGGTGGCCGAACGTGATGGCCTTGGTCTGGGCGAGCTGCAGGGCTTCCTGCGACTTCTGGGTCAGTTTCTGCATGTCCATCGTGGGTGCTCCTGGGGTTCTCCTGCCTTGATGCACGTCGCGTGCCCCACTCTAGAATTCCTTCAAACAACTGATGCCAAATCAGTTACGGACCATCACCGCGACAGGATCAGGAACGAGAGGGCGCCATATTGGCATTCCATCGAATGAGACTGCCATTCTTGCGGTATCGCCCAGCTGGGAATCCGGCCCGCTCTTGCCCCGGGTCTCCCACTTGTACTGCCGCGGCCCCGGCGGGTCGCAAGGAGAGCAGTCAATGCACAACCAACCTCGTTTCGATCCCAATCCCACGCCGCTTGCCTCAGGCCTCCCGTTCACCGATCCAGAACGCGAACGCCTGTTCCTGAACATGGTGCGCGACCAACTCGGCAAGCGAGGCGAGGGCGTGAACATCGCCGACGGCGTAGCCCGGATCACCGGCAGCCCGATCGCTTTCGGCCTGCTCAACGTCGCCCAGAGTTGCGACCAGCATCCGATTCGCATGTGGCGACAGATCATCTCTGAGCACTTCGCCAAGTCGTTCGACCCGAACCTGTCGGCGGCCGTCGTGGGCCTGATCGGTGGCGGGGCGACCGCGAATCTCGATCGCCTCGTCGTACGCATCCATCCGGCGGATGCGTTCCAAGGCCAGCTGCGCGACCACTTCGTCCAGCGCACCGACCTCGAGGAGACGCTCACGGTGCTCGCCGTCGACATCGGGGCCTCGATCATGCCGGTGCAGAGGCTCGTCGCGGCGGGATGGGGCATCCCCGACGAGGAGCTGTTCCAACGCGCCATGGCCAACCTGAGGCAGCTGAGTCGCGCGACCTGGGCCAGGCTCAACATTCCGCCGACCGCGGACGGTGGCATCGACCTGCTGCACGGCGATTTCCACGCCGCTACGCACATCCTGCGACAACCGGCCGATCTGCCTCGCGTCGGCAAGGAAGGCAACCTGATCGGCATTCCGGCCTGCGGCACGATGTTCAGCTACCCACTGAACAAGGCCCTCGATCCGCTGACCCTGCACTCGTTGATGGCAATTTCGCTGGGCAAGTCCCACGACGGGCCGAACGCGATCTCGCAACACCTCTACTGGCGGACGCCGCATGGCGATCTGAAGCTGCAGCGTGCGATGCGCCGCGCCGACGGTGCGAGGCTCTTGCCGTCGCCGGACTTCATCGAGTGCATGGTTCGACTGCAAAAGGCCAGCGCACCACCGTGGTGACCCTGGTTCAGACGCGGATTTCCGCGCCGAGCTTGTCGATGGCAACACCCGCAAGCCGCGGCGCCACGTCGTCGCGCAAGAACGTGTCGACCTGCTCGGCGGAACGACCGACGAACCGCGCCGGGTCCATCAGGTGCGGCAACCTGTCGCGGATGGCCGTGAACGCCGGATCGGCGGCGATCAGTTGCAGCAGGGGATTGTCGCGCCCCTCCGCCTTCACTGCATGCGCCGCGGCCCTGCTGTGCACCCGGACTCGCTCGTGGAGATCCTGACGATCTCCACCAGCAGCGACCCCGGCCATCAGGATCTCTTCGGTTGCCAGGAAGGGCAGCTGTTCGCGCAGCTTCTTCTCGATCACCTTCGGGTAGACGACGAGCCCCTTGGCGACGTTCTCGCACAGCATCAGGATGCCGTCTATCGCCAGGAACGACTCTGGCAATGCGATACGCCGTACCGCGGAATCGTCGAGGGTGCGCTCCAGCCACTGCGTCGCGGCCGTGTGCGCACTCGTGTTGGCGGTCTCGATCACATACCGAGCCAACGAGCAGACCCGCTCGCTGCGCATCGGGTTCTTCTTGTAGGCCATCGCCGAGCTGCCGATCTGCTTCGACTCGCTCGGCTCCTCGATCTCGCCCTCGTGCGACAACAGGCGCAGATCGGTGGCGAACTTGCTCGCCGACTGCGCGATCGCCGAGAGTGCCTGGTGGATCGTCCAGTCGAGTTTGCGCGTGTAGGTTTGGCCACTGACCGTGATCGACTTCTCGAATCCCATCGCCCGAGTGACGCGACGATCGAGCTCCTCCACCTTCGAATGGTCGCCGTTGGCCAGGGTCAAGAACGTCGCCTGGGTGCCGGTGGTGCCCTTCACACCGCGGAACGGAAGCCAGGCGGCGATGCGACGGACCTCGTCCAGGTCCAGCGCAAAGTCCTGCGCCCACAAGCACGCCCGTTTGCCGACCGTGACCGGCTGCGCCACCTGGAAGTGTGTATAGCCAAGGCATGGCTGCGCGCGCCAATTCCGGGCGAACGCGGCCAAGGCGGCGAGCACCGCGGCGAGCCTCTGCTCCACCAGACGGAGTGCCTGGCGGTACAGCACCAGGTCGGCGTTGTCGGTGACGAAGCAACTGGTGGCGCCCAGATGGATGATCGGCCGTGCCAACGGACACAGGTCGCCGTAGTGGTGCACGTGCGCCATCACGTCGTGGCGCAGTTCCTTCTCGTACTTGGCCACCTGGTCCCAGTCGAACGTGTCGCGATTCGCACGCAACTCGGCAACCTGCTCCTTTCCGACCGGGAAGCCGAGTTCGTGTTCGGCTTCGGCGAGCGCGATCCAGAGGTCGCGCCAGGCACCATGGCGCGCGCGGGGCGAAAACAGGCGAGCCATCGTCGGGCTCGCGTAACGCTCGATGAGCGGGTGGTCGAAGCGGTCACCACGTTCCATGCGGCCTTCCTATCCGGCCACCCGCTCGCGTGCCACCTCAGCGACAAGCCGGCACCCACACCTGCCGGCAGCGAGTCTCCCAACGGTCCGGGACCCATACGCGGCGGCAGCCGCCGCGATCGATCAGGCCCCAGTGGCGGTGGCCACAGGAGCTGTAGATCCAGCCGTAGGTAGCCGGCACATGCTCGTCCTTCCAGTAGCCTGGGACCAGCACTTGCTCGTGCACGGTCTCCCAGTGGCCACGCGGCGCGGGCGGCGGGCAGGGGCGGGAATCGCGGTGGCCGCGGCTGCCGCGCGACGGGCCGTGGTCGACTCCGTGGTCCTGGACGACGATCGACCCGCGGAGGTGGCGACCGAGTTTGGCTTCGAGCGAGATCTGCGCGTCAGCCGGAACAGCGGCCAGCAGCACGGCCGCAACGGGAAACAGCGGGAATCGCATCATGGCACGCCCCTCAGCGCAACCTGTGTGCCACGACGTTGCTGAACCCAGGCTACGATTGGCAAACGACTTGCACGCGTCGCTAACACGAGTGCAGTGGCATCGAAACACCGTGTGTCACGGCCCCACGGCAGTATTACCAGGAACCGAATGTGGCCATCGCCACACAGGCGAAACAGACGACGGTGGCCGCCGCGAAGCGAACTCCGGATGGCCCATTCGCGGCGCCATGGGCAACCAGGAGCAGGCCCAGCCAGGCGCCGGCAGCATCGGAAAACACGTCGCTAACGGAGCAAACCCGGCCGGGTACATGGCTCTGGTGCAACTCGTCGACGATGCCGTAGGCAAGTGCAAGCACCCACGACGCGACATCGCGCCGCACACTGATCCTCGGCTCCAGCGCGAACACCATCCGCAACGACATCGCAAGGGATGCGTACGCGACCACGTGGGCACCGTTG
Organism: Planctomycetota bacterium; assembly: GCA_016794485.1. Classification (GTDB taxonomy): domain Bacteria; phylum Planctomycetota; class UBA1135; order UBA1135; family UBA2386; genus UBA2386. The sequence continues at coordinate 6,303 of JAEUHV010000188.1, read as the reverse complement.
TGCAAGAAGGCCCGGCCCCACGAGGGAGGTGCTGGCGCGGGCTCTCGAGACGACGACCACCACAACGTAACCATGCAACCCACGGGCAACGCCGCCCGCAGCAGGGTAGGCACCCGCCACCACCAGGCGAGCACGCGATCCATCGCGGCGAGCAAAGGCATGCCGCGCTGAGTCACTTCCGCGGAATGTGGCCGACGAGCCGCAGACCACCATTCGGGGCTGGCTCGGCAGCGAGATCCTGCAAGTACACCGTCAGCAGGAACAACCCGCGCCCCCGCTCGCTCTCCAGCGACGGCATTCCATTCGCCGACTGGGCCAACAAGAACGCCATTTCATCCACCGTCTTCGACGGCATCTCCGGGTCGAAGAACTCGATTCGCAACCGTTCACCAGCCTCGGCGATCTGCACGGCAAGGTCGAGCCCGGCACTGCGGTAGCCGACGCCGTGTTCGATCGCGTTGTTGACGAGTTCGTCGACCACCAACGCCAGATTGTCGCCGATGCGCTCCTCGGCGCCGAAGAGGACCGCGACCTTGCGCACTTGTGCCCGCAGTTGGCGGATGACTCCGGGCTTCGGCGGAAAGGTCAGTCGACGGGCCATGTCAGGAAACACCTTCGACCAGGAGGGATAGGTCGACTGCGCGAGCCGAATGAGTCAACGCCCCGATCGAGATCCGGTCCACTCCTGACTCCGCGAACGCGCGCACGTTCTGCAGGTCGACGCCGCCGGAAGCTTCCGTGGCGACGGTGCGGCCTGTCGCCCGGGCGGCGACTTGCACCGCCGTGACGGCGGCACGCAGCGGTGCCCCGGGTACGAAGTTGTCGAGCAAAACCACCGACGCGCCGCCGCGCACAGCAGCCTCGGCCTCGGCGAGGTCCCTGGCTTCGGCGACCACGGGAGCGGACTGCATCTCCACGCAACGGCGCACCACTGCTTCGTAGGTGAGCGGACGGGCAAATCCGAAGTGGTTCTCCTTGAGCAACACCTGGTCGAACAACCCGATGCGGTGGTTCATGCCACCGCCAGCCACCACCGCATCCTTCTCCAGGGTGCGGAGTCCTGGCGTGGTCTTCCTGGTATCGAGGATCCGCGCCCCGGTCCCGACGATCGCATCGACGAAGGCGCGGGTGAGGGTCGCCACACCGGACAGGCGCTGCAGGAAGTTCAACGCGGTGCGTTCTGCGGCAAGAAGCGCCCGCATGTCACCCTCCACCTCGAGCACGATGTCGCCCTTGCGCAGGGCCTCGCCGTCCCGGAGGCGGGGCTCGACCCTGGCCGTCGGATCGAGCAGCGCGAATGCAGCCTGGGCACACGCAACACCCGCGATCACCCCGACCGCCTTGGCGAAAATGCGAGCCCTGCCACGCATACCGGGTGGCAAGGCAAGCCTGCTGGTCACGTCGGCAACCAGGGAGAGATCGTCGCGCCCGAGATCCTCGGCCAGAGCACGGCGAACGGCTTCGCGCAGGCTGCTGGGGGTCGTGTGCATGAACCAGGTGAAGCCTAACCGATACTCGGCGGGCTGGCGATCCTGCGTCCGTCACCTGCCGTCCAGAACTTCGCCACCGAAGGTGATCCAGGGCTGCAACGCACGAACTGTGGCTTCGCCGAACCCTTCGACCCGGCGCAGGTCTTCGGGGCTTCGCATCGGCCCGAACCGAACCCGCGCCAACACGATGGCCTCCGCCCTGGCTCGCCCGATGCCCGGCAGCACCGTGAGTTCGTCGACGGTCGCCGCCTGCAGGTCGACACGATGCGGGGACACCAGGCACGCTGGTCCCGCGCGGCCGACACCGAGACCGCGCGCGAACGCAGCAACCCCCAGCCCCAGGACTGCGTACGCCCAGACCTCGAGCAACAAGGGTGGTCGTTTCACCAACGCCGGATCTGGACCAGCATGCGTGCCTCGACGCCGTTCGTCGAGCGCGTCGCAGCCACCCGCTGGTCCAGGGTCTCGCACATCGTCATCACGGTCCTGGTCGTCGTGCATTCCGGAGAGCTGCAGAGCAGAGGGGGCTGTCCCAGCCGACGATGGGTCACCTGGGGGTCCTCTGGCACCTCGCCCAAGTAGTGGATTTCACAGGCTGCGAAACGACGCGAAACTTCGGCCAGGCGCTCGAAGGTCGCCTTGCCCAATCCAGGCTGCCCGACCCGATTCACCGCCAGGTGAACGAGCGGGTGCCCCACCTGTCGCGACAGACACTTGATCAAGGCATAGGCATCGGTGAGTGCGGCGATCTCCGGGTTGGTGACCACGACCACGTGCTGGGCCGCCAAGACCATGATCAGCGACTGCGGTGACAGCCCGGCTGCGCAGTCCAACAGGACGATGTCGTGATTGGCGGCGATCCAGTGCATTGCCCGCGCCAGGGACTGCATGTGCCGCGCGTCGAGTTCCGCCAGGCTGGCGATGCCCGAGCCGCCGGCCACGAGGTTGGGGCCGTAGGGTGTGCGCGTCAGCACTTGCTGCACCGGCACCCCTCCCTCGAGTAGATGCTGCAGCGAGTAGCGTGGATTGACACCGAACAGGAGGTGTGCGTTGGCCAGGCCGAAGTCGCAGTCGACCAAGGCCACACGTCGACCGCGCGCATGCAGCGCGATCGCGGTGTTGGTCGCGAGGAACGACTTCCCCGTGCCACCCTTGCCGCTTGCGAACGCGACGACGATCGCCTCCCGGGGGTGCACCTCGACAGCATTCGCCCGACGAAACCACCGTCGCAGGAAGCCACGCCCCTGCGGTCCGGCGTTCAGGTCTGGTTCCAAGCTCACCTCGGCACCGCCTGCGCCCTTGCGCGCAGTCGATCAGTCCGTTCGCCCGCGTGGCGCCCACGGACTTTCTTGCGCCGCGACGATTCTCGCCACGTCGTCGGCAACCGCCGCGCCCTCGGCCTCGCCGCCGACCGCCGAGGTCGGACTGCCGAGCGCGGAATACTCTTCGGGCGACAGCCGGGCTGCCGCAGCGACCGAACGGAGGCTGTCGCTGCGGGCAACGGCTCCGTTGCGTCCGCTTCCTGCGTGGCGAGGCGCAGTGTCCTGTTCGGCCGCTTCGGACGCGGCGACGGGATCCGGACGTTCGATCGCAAGCCCGGCTCGCTGCGCGTAAACGCGTAGGATCCGGTCCGAGAAGGTGCGCAGGTCCATCGCCGTGGCGAGCGTGATGGACCGGCCGTCACCAGAGGTTCCAATCAGGTTGCCCGCCACGACCACGACCTCGGCGAGAGGGTGGCCATGCCAGGTGATGCGCCGACGGAAACGGTCCCCGTCGATGCGAACACTGCCGTCGATGCGCAAGCACAGCTCGCGCAATGACTGCCACAAGGAGGCAAGGGCGGGCGGAGCCGCGAACTCGACGGCGCTGGCGGAGGCCATCACCAAAGGCCCCGTCGCCCCCATTCCTTCGGTTCCGCGACGCAACCAACGCACGGCAAACCGCTCCGACCCGGCGATGCGGAACGGCTCGAGCCGGCAGACGTGGAGTCCGGCCATCGGCTGCCGGCCGACCTGCTCGAGCGTCGCCGCCGAATGGTCGGCGCCGACCACCAGCACGCGCCCCTCACTGCCCGACGCGAATTGGGCTTCCGGAATCGCGACAGCGAGCGCGTCGCCTACCCGAGCCAAGAAATCGAGCGCGCCCAGCGTGCGCGCGAGGACGAGCGGATCGCCGTCATGCGCCAGGACGACCAGCACGGGACCGTTGGCCGCATCCCGCGCAAGACCATCGATCGCACCGAGCTGCCCATGACTGCAGTCGAGTGATTCGAGCACGAGGTGCAGGCCTTGCTCGATGGACTCGAGGCGGCCGGCGACCAACGACCACAGGCTCTCACGCGATTGCGGCAAAACCGGACCACGAATCATGGGCAACCTCCGCCAGGGCCAGACCGGTCGACTTGGAGAGAAAGCAGCCCCTGGCGCCAGCGCATCGAATGCGGGCGCGCCCGTGACGAACGGCGGTCGCTGCCCGCCGTCGCCAACCGCGTGGGTTGGTACAAGGGGTGGATGCCTCACTAACCGGTAGGCCGCATTACATGGGGGTCCGCCATCGATTGCAATGCTGCGATTGCGGATCTTCGAATGTCGGACCTACCGGGCACCATCGAGGTCACTGGCCAGCAGGGGCGATCGGCGCTCCTCGAGCCTGGTCCACGCGACCGCGACCGCGTCGGTGGCGTCCGCTGGGACGTCAGCCGCCAGCACGTGCTCCTCGACGCGCACGAACTGCCGCACCATGGCCGCCACCGACTCCTTCGCAGCGGCCCCGTGCCCGGCCACGCACCGCTTCACCCGCGCCGGGGCGAACTGGTGCACCGACAGCCGCGCCGCAGCCGCCTCGGCCAGCACCACCCCGCGCGCCTCACCGATGCGCAACGCCGCCTGCACGCTCTTGCCGTGGAACGCCTGCTCGATCGCGAGCTCCGCTGGCGCAAACCGCGACAGCAGTTCGCGGAACTGGACGGCCAGCGACCACAGCCGCTCCGGCAGTTCCTGCGTGCGCCCCCCCAGGCGCAGCACTCCGGCGCCGACGAGCCGCACCGGCCCCACGTTCGCCGGGCCGCTGCGCACGACGTTGCTCGCGCGCAGCGCCATCGGGGCGTTGCCATCCCGCGACCGTGCCCCGTCGAGGCCGATCTCGAGACAGCCGAAACCGACGACGAGCGTGCCCGGGTCGATGCCCAGAATCCGAACCACCGCCACGGTACCGAGTGTAAGGTCTCGACCCGTGAAGATCGCCATGCTGCTGCTCGCCGCCGGGCGCGGCTCACGTTTTGGCGGGCCGGTGCCGAAGGCCTGGCTGCAGCTCGACGGCCGTTCGCTGCTGGTCGCCAGCACGGAGCGGCTCATGGCAGCCCTGCCGGCGGACGCGCAAGCCGAAGTGCTCGTGTTGGTGCACGCCGACGACCGGTCGACCTACGTCGAGGAGGCGTTGCCGCAGCTGCGTGCGGTGCTCGGCGCGGTGCCGTTCCAGCTCGTCGACGGCGGCGCCACCCGCCAGCAATCGATGGCGAACGGACTGGCCGCGTGCCACCCGAACGTCGACCTGGTGCTGGTGCACGACGTCGCGCGAGCCTTGCTGCCGATCGCGGCGACCCGCGACTGCATCCTCGCCGCCGCACGCACCGGCGCCGCCCTGCTCGCGTTGCCCACGCCCGACACGCTGAAGAAAGTGAGCGGCAGCAGGGTCGCCGCGACCCTCGACCGCACCGACGTGTGGCAGGCCCAGACGCCACAGGTGATCCGGCGCGACCTGCTGGTGCGGGCCGTGCAGCACGCCCAGCACACTGGCTTCGTCGGGACCGACGACGTGTCCCTGGTCGAACACCTCGGCGAAGCGGTGGCGGTGGTGCGCGGTTCACCGACCAACCTGAAGATCACCCACCCGGACGACCTGCCGCTGGCGCACGCCATCCAGGCCGCGAACCTCGCATGAACGACCTTCCGCGCATCGGGCTCGGCATCGACGTGCATCGCCTGGCACCCGGACGACCGTGCATGGTCGCGGGAGTGCGGTTCGACGCCGACGCCGGCCCTCTCGGCCACAGTGACGGCGATGCAGTGCTCCACGCCGCCTGCGACGCAGTGCTGGGTGCGGCCGGACTGGACGACCTCGGCACGTTGTTCTCCGATCGCGACGCCATCAACAAGGACCGGCCCAGCGCCGACTTCTGCCGCGCGACGATGCTCCTGGTCAAGGACAGGGGGCTGCGGGTGCTGTCGCTCGACTGCGTGCTCGAGACCGAAACACCGAAACTGAAGGCGCGCCGTTCCGAGATGCGCGCCTCGCTCGCCAACCTGTTCGCGCTGCCCGTCGACCGCGTCAACATCAAGGGCAAGACCGGCGAGAAGGTCGACGCAATCGGCCGCGGCGAGGCGATGCGTGCGACCGTCGTGGCGCTACTCGGACCGGCCTGAACCCGCCGTGTAGGCCTCGAACATGCGCCGGTAGACGCCGTTCTGCGCGAACAGTTCGGCATGCGTGCCTCGTTCGACGACCCGGCCCTTTTCCAGTACCACGATCTGGTCGGCGCCGACGATCGTCGACAGGCGATGCGCGATCACGATCGAGGTGCGGCCCTTGCGCAAGCCGTCGAGCGCGCGCTGCACGAGGCGTTCGTTCTCCGAATCCAGCGCCGAGGTAGCTTCGTCGAGGAACAGGATTGCCGGGTCGCGGACGATCGCGCGCGCGATCGCAAGGCGCTGCTGCTGCCCCCCGGACAAGTTGCTGCCGCGTTCGCCGACGACGGTGTCGTAGCCATTCGGCAACGACACGATGAAATCGTGGATGTTGGCGGCCCGCGCCGCCG
>JAEUHV010000150.1 GCA_016794485.1 Planctomycetota bacterium | reverse complement strand
CTTCCTGTTCCGGCAGAAGTGGCGCACGTCGATCAACCGCGCGTCCGAAGCCATGACCATCTTCGCGGTCATGGCGGCCGGCATCTTCCCGGCGATCCACGTCGGCCGCATCTGGGTCATCTACTGGGTGTTCCCGCTGCCGAACCAGATGTCGATGTGGCCGAACTTCAAGAGCCCGCTGCTCTGGGACGTGTTCGCCGTCTCGACCTACTTCACGATCTCGCTGCTGTTCTGGTACGTCGGCCTGGTCCCGGACCTCGCCACGTTCCGCGACCGCGCCGCGAAGGCCGGTCGCAAGCTCGCCGCGAAGCTCTACGGCGTGTTCGCGCTCGGCTGGCACGGCAGCAACCGGCACTGGATCCACTACGAGAAGGCCTACCTGATCCTGGCCGCCCTCAGCACGCCGCTGGTGCTGTCGGTGCACTCGATCGTGTCGTTCGACTTCGCCGTGTCGAACGTGCCCGGCTGGCACACGACGATCTTCCCGCCGTACTTCGTCGCGGGCGCCATCTTCTCCGGCTTCGGCATGGTCATCACGCTGATGGTGCCGGCGCGCCAATGGCTCGGCCTGCACGAACTGATCACGCTGAACCACCTCGACAACATCGCCAAGATCCTGCTCTTGACGGGCACGATGGTCGGCTACGCGTACGGCATGGAGTTCTTCATCGCCTGGTACAGCGGTGTCGAATACGAGCAGTACGCCTTCATCAACCGCGCGACCGGTCCCTACTGGTGGTCCTACTGGATCATGGTGTCGTGCAACGTGATCAGCCCGCAGTTCTTCTGGTTCCGCAGCCTGCGGCGCAACCCGATGGTGCTGTTCGTCATCTCGATCTTCGTGAACATCGGGATGTGGTTCGAGCGATTCGTGATCACGGTCACGTCGCTGCACCGTGACTTCCTGCCGTCGAGCTGGGGTTACTTCTCGCCGACGCTGATCGACATCCTGACCTACTGCGGCAGCTTCGGCCTGTTCTTCACCTTCTTCCTGCTGTTCTGCCGCTACCTGCCGATCCTCGCGATCAGCGAGGTCAAGGGCGTCATGCCGGAAGCGAACCCGCACCACGGGGACGACCACCACGGCCACGCCGCACACGGCGGCCACGCGCACGCCGCGCACCACTGAGGAGCACACCCATGGCGAACACGCAAAAGTGGGGCATCGTCGCCGAGTTCGACTCGGCCAAAGCCATCTACCACGCGGCCGAGAAGGCCACCGCGCAGGGTTACCAGCGCGTCGACGCGCACACGCCGTTCCCGGTGCACGGTCTCGACAAGGCCCTGCGCCAGGGTCCGAGCCCGCTCGGCTGGCTCGTGGTGTGCTGCGGCATCACCGGCATCTGCCTCGCGCAGCTGATGATGTGGTGGATGAACTCCCAGGACTATGTGATCTGGGTTTCCGGCAAGCAGCCCTACGCCTGGCCGTCGACCATCCCGGTCACGTTCGAGTGCATGGTCCTGCTGTCCGGTTTCGGCGCGGTGTTCGGCATGTTCGCGATCAACCGCCTGCCGCGGCACCACCACCCGATCTTCAACCACCCGACCTTCTGGCGCGTGACGGACGACCGGTTCTTCCTGTCGATCGAAGCCACCGACCCGAAGTTCGACAGCGTGCAGACCGCGCGTTTCCTCGAGAGCATCGGCGGCAAGCACGTCGCGATCGTGGAGGACTGACCCGATGAGCCCATTCAAAGTCGCGATTGCGTTGCTGGCCGGGGCGCTGAGCCTCGGCGGTTGCATGCGCGGAGGCGTGTCCGAACTGCCGCCCGTGCACCTCGTGCTCGACATGGACTTCCAGCCGAAGCTGAAGGCCCAGTCGAAGACGGAGTTCGAAGGGTGGACCGACGGCCGCGGCAGCCGCCTGCCGGTGCGCGATCCGGTCTCGACCGATCCGCTCGGCAAGACGCTCGTCGTCGCGCGCGGTTCGTTGCCCAACGCGGCCCTGGCGCACAAGGACGCCGCCGGCGCCTTCGTGAAGTCGAACCCGCTGCCGCTGACGCACAAGTTCACCGTGCTCGGCCGGGAAGTCGCGACGATCGATCGCGGCAAGGAACGGTTCGAGATCCACTGCGCGATCTGCCACGGCTACTCCGGCCAGGGCGGCAACGGTGCGGCGGGCCACGGCCTCGTCGGCAAGCGCTGGCCGGTGCTGATCCCCAACTTCCACTTCGTCGACGGCAAGGACAACCGCGTCGCCAACCTGACGGACGGTGAACTGTTCGACGTGATCACCTACGGCAAGAACACGATGCCGTCGTACGGCGCGCGCCTGTCGGTCGAAGACCGCTGGGCGATCGTGCACTACGTCCGCGCCCTCCAGTCCCTGAGCAAGTGACCCTCGAGCCCCTGACGAACTGGCCATGACCGCAACTGCTCCCCTGACTGCGCCGAGCCTGCAACAGCTCGCCCCGCACGTCGTCCCGAAGGTCAAGGACGGCGACCTCGCCAAGGCCCAGATGGGTCTGCTCGCCGTCGGCGCCGTATTGGTCGGTGCCGCCTGGGCGACCGGTGGCAAGTCGTTCGCCTGGTCGTACCTCGTCGGCTACATGGGCGTGCTGGGCATCTGCCTCGGCGCGCTCGCCTTCGTGATGATCCAGCACATCACGCGCGCCGGCTGGAGCGTCGTGGTGCGCCGCGTTGCCGAGAACATCGCGGCGGCCCTGCCGTTGATGCTGCTGCTGTGGATCCCGATCCTCGTCAACTTCGACGAGCTGTTCCACCACTGGGCGCACGCCAACGTCGACGAGGTGACGCACGCCGCGATTCCGGCCACCGACCCGAGCTACGACGCGGTGCTCGCCGGCAAGGAGGCGTGGCTGAACAAGGGCTTCTTCCTGGCCCGCGTCGGCATCTACTTCGCGATCTGGATCGGGCTCGCGTTCGTGTTCCGCAACGGCTCGGTGAAGCAGGACGAAACCGGCAATCCGGCGATCAACCTCAAGCTGTCGCGCATCGCCGCGCCGGGTCTGCTGTTGTTCGCGCTGTCGACCACGTTCGCGTCGTTCGACTGGATCATGTCGTTGGACCCGCACTGGTTCAGCACGATCTTCGGCATCGCCTACTTCGCGGGCGGCTACATGGCGTTCTTCGCCGTCCTGATCCTGCTGACGCGCTGGCTCGGCACGCAGGGCTACCTGAAGGACGCGGTCAGCACCGAGCACTACCACGACCTCGGCAAGCTGATGTTCGCGTTCATGGTCTTCTGGACCTACGCGAACTTCAGCCAGTACATGCTGATCTGGTACGCGAACCTGCCCGAGGAAACGGCCTGGTTCACGCACCGCAAGCACGGCGGCTGGGCGGCAGTCGGCCAGATCCTGATCCTCGGCCACTTCTTCATCCCGTTCGCCTTCCTGATGTCGCGGCACGTGAAGCGCAACCCGGTGGCACTCGCGGTCGGTGCGATCTTCCTGCTGGTGATCCACTGCATCGACATGCAGTTCCTGATCCTGCCGAACAACAGCCACGCACCGGCCGATGCCGGCGCCGCCGCCGACCACCACGTCGAAGGCATCGGCGCCTACTTGTCGCACCTGCACTGGGCGGACTTCGGCTGCTTCGTCGGCGTGCTCGCACTGGTCCTCGGCTTCGTGCTGTGGAACGTGCGCCGCGCCAACCTGCTGCCGGTTCGCGATCCGCGGCTCGCCGAGTCGCTCCACTTCCAGAACATCTGATCGAGGCACGCCCATGGCACATCACGATCACCACGCGCCCGGCCAGACGCACGACCCGCTGCCGATCGACCCGGAACGCGACATCGACGCGAAATCGGCGACCATCTGGTTCGTCGGCTCGGCGATCGTCATCTTCCTGTCGTTGTGGCTGATGGTCCCGATCTTCATGCGCGTGCTCGACCACGAGCTCAAGCAGAAGGTCGACCTGGCCCCGAACACGGAACTGATCGACGTGCGCGCCGAGGAGGCCGAGTTCCTCAACGGCGGCAACCCCAAGAAGAAGAAGATCGCCGACGTCGTCGCCGGCCTGCGCAAGTAATCCCGCGTCGATCCCCAACCACCCTCCCGTGAAGCGTTTCCTCCTGTTCCTGATGGCTGCGACCGGCCTGCTGCATGCGCAGCAGCCCGGCATGTCGCCGTCGCGCACCATCGAGGCGCGCGACGAGGCGGCGTCGCAGACGAACAGCATCGACACGCTGGTGGACCGCGACCTCGCGTTCACCGACGACCGCGGCTACCCGTTCACCCTGAAGCAGCTGTTCCCCGGCAAGCAGCCGGTCGTGCTGATGCTGGGCTACTACCACTGCCCGGCGATGTGCGGCCAGGTGCTCGATGCGACGTTCCGCGCCCTGAGCCAGGTCGACCTGCGGCCGGGCACCGACTACCGCATCCTCAGCGTCTCGATCGACCCGAAGGAGACCCCGGAGATGGCGAAGGCGCGCAAGGACGTCTTCCTGCCGCGCCTGCAGAAGGCCGGCGGCGACGACGCCTGGCGCCTGCTCGTCGGTGACGCAACCAACACGAAGAAGCTCGCCGACCAGTGCGGCTTCCAGTTCTACTGGTCGGAGCACACCAAGCAGTACGCGCATCCGCCGTCGCTGGTGTTCCTGACGCCCGAAGGCCGGGTCAGCCGCGTCATCGTCAACACCGAGTTCGACGCGAGCGACGTTCGACTGGCACTCGTCGAAGCCAGCAAAGGCACCCTCGGCACCGTGTGGGACAAGGTCCAGCTCAACTGCCTGACCTTCGATCCGCGCACCAACACCTATTCCCTCACCGCCATGACCATCATGCGCGTTGCCGGCGCCGTCACCGTCGTCGTGCTCGCGTTGATGATCTGGATCATGCTCAAGAAGGAACGGAAGCAGCACGCTGCCGCCGTCGCCTGAACCCCGAACTTCCCGCAGTCGAGTCAAGCAGCCCAGGATCCCAAGTGTTCGCCCTACTGACCCAGGACCCTGCCAAGATCAACTACGTCGCCGATCCGGCCAAGGCGCCGACGCTCGACGCATTCGGACAACTTCCCGAGCTGGCCAGCACGTTCGGCCACGTCGATGGGTTGTTCTACTTCACCTACGCGGTCTGCATCTTCTTCTTCGTGCTGATCGTCGGCGTGCTGCTGTTCTCGGTGGTGAAGTACCACCGCAAGACCTTCGACCAGCCCGCCGCCTCGAACGTCACGCACAACACACCGCTCGAAGTGGTGTGGACGGTGATCCCGCTGATCATCGTGATGGTGATGTTCGCGTGGGGCTTCGACGGCTGCATGGACATGCACTATGCGCCGCACGCGGCGTCGCAGAACCAGTTCAAGGCCACCGCGAAGCAGTGGAGCTGGACCTTCAACTACCCGAACGACCCGTCGCAGAGCTTCAACGAGGTCTGGATCCCGGTCGACAAGCCGGTCCAGTTCGTGCTCGAGTCGACCGACGTGCTGCACGCGTTCTACATGCCGTCGATGCGCGTCAAGCGCGACGTCATCCCGGGCCGCCTGCAGACGGTCTGGTTCCACCCGAAGAAGGAAGGCGAGTTCCACCTGTTCTGTGCCGAGTACTGCGGCGACGACCACTCCCGCATGTATGCGAAGGTGCACGTCGTGAAGCAGTCCGTCTACGACACGCGGCCCTGGGACCAGTGGAAGGACGCGACCCCGGCCGAAGCCGCGGCGAGTGGCGAGAGCCTCTACAAGCAGATCTGTGCGAGCTGCCACTCCGTGAACGGCACGCCGAGCGTCGGTCCGAGCTGGAAGGGCATGTTCACCAAGCAGGGTGAGAACTACGTGGGCCGCCAGCGGGAAGTCGTCGAAGGCGGTGCGAAGAAGACCATCACCGTCGACGACGCCTACATCACCGAGTCGATCCAGAAGCCCGACCAGAAGAAGGTCGCCGAAGAGCCCTACGTCAAGAACGCCATGACGGCGTTCCCGACCCTCGAGGAACGGAAGATCAAGGGCCTGATCCAGTACATGAAGTCCCTCGCGGATGCGAAGTGAGGCAGCCATGACCACCAACGTCCCAGTCATCGACGCGCACCCGGCCGTTCCGAGCCTGCCGAAGAACTACCTCAACTGCAGCGCCGGCTTCATGTCGTGGGCCGGAACCCTCGACCACAAGCGCATCGGCCTCATGTACCTGATCGGGACGGGCATCGCCTTCCTGGCGGGTGGCCTGTTCGCGCTGCTGGTGCGCCTGCACCTGTGGGAACCGCACGGGATGCTGTTCTCCAACGAGACCTACAACCAGGTCTTCACGCTGCACGGCGCGTTCATGGTGTTCCTGTTCGTGATCCCGGCGATCCCGGGCTCGCTCGGGAACATGGTGATGCCACTGATGCTCGGGGCGAAGGATGTGGCGTTGCCGCGCCTGAACCTGCTGAGCTTCTACCTGTGGATCACCGGTGCGGTGCTCGCGACGCTGGCGATCATCCTCGGCGGATTCGACACCGGCTGGACCTTCTACACGCCCTACAGCCTCTACACCGACCAGGCCGTCGTTTCGATCGGCCTCGCCGTGTTCACGCTGGGCTTCAGCTCGATCTTCACCGGGCTGAACTTCATCGTCACCGTGCACAAGCTGCGCGCGCCGGGCCTGACCTGGTTCCGCATGCCGCTGTTCGTGTGGGCGATCTACGCCACGTCGATCCTGCAGGTGCTGGCGACGCCGGTGCTCGGCATCACGGTGCTGCTGGTCGCGTTCGAACGCCTCTACCACATCGGCATCTTCGATCCGCGCCTCGGTGGCGACCCGGTGCTGTTCGAGCACTTCTTCTGGTTCTACAGCCACCCGGCCGTCTACATCATGGTGCTGCCGGCCTTCGGCATCATCAGCGAGCTGGTGTCGGTCCACAGCAGGAAGCCGCTGTTCGGCTACAAGCTGATCGCCTTCAGCTCGATCGCCATCGCGATCATCAGCTTCCTCGTGTGGGGCCACCACATGTTCACGTCGGGCCAGTCGACGTACGCGATGTTCGCGTTCTCGTTCCTGACGTTCTTCGTGGCGATCCCGACCGCGATCAAGGAGTTCAGCTGGGTGGCGACGATCTGGAAGGGATCGATCGCCCTCAACTCGCCGATGCTCTACACGCTGGCGTTCCTGATCATCTTCGCGATCGGCGGCCTGACCGGCGTGATCCTCGGCTCGCTCAACGTCGACCTCCACCTGCACGACACCTACTTCGTCGTCGCGCACTTCCACTACGTGATGATGGGTTCGATCGCGCTGGCGTTCTTCGCCGGCCTGCACCACTGGTGGCCGAAGATGTTCGGTGTGATGTACGACGAGACGCTGGCGAAGATCGCTTGCGGCATCATCTTCGTCGGCTTCAACGCGACCTTCATTCCGCAGTTCATCATGGGCAGCCAGGGCATGCCGCGTCGCTATGCGACCTACGTGCCCGAGTTCGCCGGCTACCACATGGCCTCGACGTGCGGGGCCATGTTGCTCGGCTGTGGTGTCGCGCTGATGGTCTACTACCTCGTCGCGTCGCTGCTGCAGCGCAAGCCGGCGATGGAGAACCAATGGGGTGGTGTCACCCTCGATTGGCAGACGCCCACGCCGCCGCCGCTCGAGAACTTCCACACCCCGCCGAAGGTCGTGCACGAGGTCTACGACTACTCGACGCTCGACCTGCACTCGATGCAGCGCCCGATCAGCTGAGCGCGCCCCGATCAAAGACATTCGCAACCGCACGGCACGACAGGATCTCCCATGAGTCATGACGGTCACCACTCGGTCGTAGTCCCGGCGCCGGGACCCGAGTTCGTTCCCCACACGGTGGCGCACCACTTCGACACGCCGGTGCAGGAGTTCCAGGCGGCGAAGCTCGGCTTCTGGCTGTTCCTGGCGACGGAAATCCTGCTCTTCGGCGGACTCTTCGCGGCGTACTTCTACTACCACGAGATGTACCCCGAGACCTTCAAGGTCGGCGGGCACCAGCTCGACTGGAAGCTCGGCGCGCTCAACACGACCGTGCTGCTGGCGAGCTCGTGGACGATGGCGATGGGCGTGCGTTCGGCCCAGACCAGCCAGAAGCAGAAGACCCTGATGTTCTGTGGCCTGACGGTGCTCGGCGCCGCGGCGTTCATGGTCGTCAAGTTCTTCGAGTACAGCGCCAAGAACGAACACGGCTTCATCGTCTTCAAGAACCTGTTCGCGCCGTACGACGAAGCCACCGGCCAGCTGGCCTGGTTCCAGCCGCACGGCACCGAGATGGCGAACGTGCCGCACGGCCACATGTTCTTCGCGATCTACCTGACGATGACCGCGATCCACGGCCTGCACGTCATCATCGGTGCTGGCCTGATCGTGTGGGTCATGAAGGGCGTCGCCAAGGGCCGCTTCCACTCCGGCTACTTCCTGCCGGTCGACCTCGTCGGCCTCTACTGGCACCTGGTCGACTTGATCTGGATCTTCCTGTTCCCCCTGCTCTACCTCGTTCCCTGACCCCTACGTGACGTGATGAGCGCACACGGAATCCAACACCACGCCCACGGTCACGCCGACCACCACGGTCACGGCGAGCTGCAGATGGGCCATCACCATGTCTCCAGCACGGCGATGTTCACCAACGTGCTGCTGACGTTGCTCGTGCTGACGGTGATCACCGTCGGCACGTCGCGCATCGACTTCGGCGCGGCCAACATGCTGATCGCGATGTTCATCGCCTCCATCAAGGCGAGCCTCGTGATCCTGTTCTTCATGCACGTGATGTGGGACACGGCGATCAACAAGATCGTGTTCCTCAGCTCGTTCATCTTCCTGGCACTGCTGTTCGTCTTCACGCTGGCCGACCAGGCGACCCGCCGCATCGACCACGACATCCACGCGACCAAGTCGAAGGTCGACAAGCAGTGGGTGTTCAAGCAGTACCCGCACGCCGCTGCCGGCAAGACCGAGAACCACTAGTCTGCACGCGGTCTACCTGCATTCCCGACAGCCCGCCGACGCGCGGATCGCCCTCTGGTCCGACGACGGAACCGCGGGTGTCGGTGGCTTGCTGCCCGCAGAGCTGCTCGCTCGGGCCGAGCCCGTCGAAGCACAGCTCCTGATTCCCAGCGAAGAGTCGACGCTGCGCCCGCTCGTACTGACGGCGGCAGCCGATAGTGACGACGACGACCGACCACCGTCGCGAATCGCACCCGCGATGTGGACCGTTCCGGTCCTCGGCCTGCCGTTGCAGGACGCGTTGCCCTGGCTCGCTTCGCTCGACGCCGCGCGCCAACCCGCCGGCCTGCGCGCACTGGCAGCGCTCACCCAGCTGGTGATGAAGCTCGTCGCCCGGGGTGACTATGCCCCGGCGCCGCAACCGGGCGTCATGCAGTGGGCGCCGCACTGGAGCACGGACACGCAATGGGTGCTCGCCGCCGTCGCCGACCTCGTGCCCGGCATGGCGTGCACGGCGCGGTTCGCGGTGCCGGACGATCCCGTCTACGCGGTGACGCCGCGCAACTTCGTCGTCAGCTTCGTCGGCCACGCCCTCGACTCGATCGTGCAGGCGCGGGCCGCCGCCGGCCAGGCGCCGGCCCCTCGCTTCGCCAAGGCCGAACGCCTGCCCAAGGAGTTCTGGCAGACGCCGATGGTGCCGGTGCTCGAGATCCTCGTGCCGGACAAGCCGCTCGAGGAAGGCGCACCGTGGGGCCTGCAGATCCTGGTGCGGCCGATCCCGACGATCGCATTCACCGAGACCATCGAGAGCCTGCACCAGCGCCTCGCCGCCTCGCCGTTCCGGAACGAGATCGCCGTCGACGCCATCGTGAAGGTCGAGCAGACGATCGACCGCACCGCCGAGAAGTTGCCGTCGCTGCGCCGCGCCCGCAACCTCGCCGACGGACGCGCCAGCCTCACGCGCGCCGAACTGGACCTCATCCTCGACCACATGCCGCTGCTCGAGGCCGAAGGCTTCGAGCTGACCCTGCCCGGCGTCGAGTCGATGCAGCGCCTGTCCGCGCGCGTCGCGATCGTCGAAGGCAAGGGCCAGCAAGGCGACCCGCGGCCGTGGTTCGAGTTCCGCTGGAGCCTCGCCGTCGGCGACCAGGAACTCAGCCAATCCGAGTTCGAACAACTGGTCGACGCGAAGACACCACTGGTGTTCATCGACCGCCGGCCGGTGCTGCTGTCGCCGAAGGACCGCACCGCCTTGAAGGACTTCAAGGCTCGCATGGAGGAAGGCGGCGAGCGCATCAGCTTCTTCGAAGCGTTGCGGCTGCGCCTCGGCGGCGCCTCGCACCTGCACGGCCTCGCGATGGAGTCGATCGCCAGCACGCCGCGCCTCGAGAACCTGCTGCACAACCTCGAGCAGGCGCGTGCCGTCGAGAACCGGCCGCTGCCGACGGAGTTCCTCGGTGAACTGCGCCCGTACCAGTCACGCGGCCACGCGTGGATGCACTTCCTGGTCGACCAGGGGTTCGGGGCCTGCCTCGCCGACGACATGGGTCTCGGCAAGACCGTGCAAGCCATCACGGTGATGCTCGACTGGAAGAAGCACCGGCCCGAACACGGCGCGATCCTGATCGTGTGTCCGGTATCGGTGCTCGGCAACTGGCGCCGCGAGATCAATCGTTTCGCTCCGTCGCTGCGCGTCACGCTGCACCACGGCAAGGGCCGCGCCGAGACACCCGAAGACTTCCGCTCGATGCTGGCCGGCACCGACATCGTGCTGACCAGCTACAACCTGCTGCAGCGCGACGAAGAAGTGATGAAGGACATCACCTTCGACGGCGTCGTGCTCGACGAAGCGCAGAACATCAAGAACCCGACCACGCGCCAGTCCAAGGTCGCGCGCGGCATGCGCGGCCACTTCCGCCTGGCACTCACGGGCACGCCGCTGGAGAACCGGCCGCTCGACCTGTGGTCGATCATGGATTTCCTCAACGAAGGCCTGCTCGGCTCGCGCACGCAGTTCATGCAGACGCTGGAGCATCCGATCGTGAAGCAGCGCCGCCAGGGTTCGATGTCGGCGCTGGCGCGCCTGGTGCGGCCGTTCGTGTTGCGTCGCCTGAAGACCGACCCGGAGATCGTCGCCGACCTGCCGGAGAAGACCGAACAGATCGTCACCGCGACGCTCTCGCGCGAGCAGGCGATCCTCTACGAGTCCGTGGTCCGCAAGGGCCTGCAGGAAGTCGAGAAGGCTGCCGAGGGCATCCAGCGGCGCGGCGCGATCCTCACCACGCTGCTGCGCCTCAAGCAGGTCTGCAACCATCCGGCCCACTACCTGATGGACGGCAGCGTGCTGCCGAGCCGCTCGGGCAAGCTCGACCTGCTGTCGGAGATGGTGGAAGAGTCGCTCGACGAAGGCGACCGCTGCCTGATCTTCACGCAGTTCAAGGAAATGGGGTCGCTGCTCAAGACCCACCTCGAGAACCTGTTCGGTGGCCAGGTGCTGTTCCTGCACGGCGGCGTGCCGCAGAAGGAACGCGACGCGATGGTCACCGACTTCCAGGCGTCGCGGCCCGACGGCCCCAAGCTGTTCGTGCTGTCGCTCAAGGCGGGCGGCACCGGCCTCAACCTCACCGCCGCCAACCGCGTGTTCCACTACGACCGCTGGTGGAACCCGGCCGTGGAAGACCAGGCCACGGACCGCGCCTTCCGCATCGGCCAGCAGCGCAACGTGTTCGTGCACAAGTTCGTCTGCAGCGGCACGCTCGAAGAACGCATCCAGATGATGCTCGATCGCAAGCGCGAGGTCGCCGACAGCCTGCTCGCCGCCGGCGAGAATTGGCTGACCGAACTCAGCAACGACGACCTCAAGCGCCTGCTCACGCTCGATCGCAAGGAAGCGCTCGCATGAACTCCGCCGATCGCAAGTCGGTGTCGCTCGGCGAACGCTGGCGCCGCGAGGCGACGCGCGGCGTCGACGACGCCCGCCTGGCCGCCGCACTCGAAGCTCTGCCGAGCATCCGCAAGCCGATGGTGCGCATCCGCGCCGGCTCCATCCGCTGCGAGATGGAAGGCACGATGGGCAGCATCCACGAGGTCAGCCTGCAGATCCGCACGCTGCCGACACGCGACTGGAACACGCTGGTGCGCGTGCTGCGCCGCAGCAAGTCGATCGTCGAGGCCCTCGAGAACGGCCGTGTGCCGCGCAGCTTCGACCGCCTGGTCGCGCGCATCGTCGGCGAGCCGCTGTTCCCGGACGCTCGCAGCGTGACGTTCGGGTGCTCGTGCGACCTGCCCGAGAAGCCGTGCCGTCACGTCCTGGCCCTGCACGAACTGTTCGCGCGTCGGCTCGACGAGCGGCCGTGGGAAGTCCTGATGCTGCGCGGCGTCGACCTGCAGGCGATGCTGGCGAAGGTGCGGCAGACGGAGCCCGACGGCGACCTGCCGCCGCTGGCCTACGGCGTGCCCGAAGAGCCGGTGCTGTATCCGGACGCCGAAGACGCCGACCTGGGCCAAAGCCTCACGCCAGCTCAGATCCGCTGGTTCAACGGCACCTGGTCGGAGCGCGGCGTCGAAGCCACGCTGAAGGCGCTCGTCGGCCTCGCCGACACCCCGCCACCGCCGCCCGCCCCGACAGCACCGGCCTTGCCGCCGGCCCCGAAGAAGCAGTCGGCCGCCGAGGCGGTCGCCGGCGACGTCGAACGCGCGAAGCGCGCCGCTAAGCCTTCTTCTTGAACACGAACGACTGCGCCTTCGTGCCATCGAGAAGGCTGATCGTCGCCGTCACGCCGTCCTTCGTGCGTTCGTAGCGGATGCGCTGCGGGTGGTCGTGCTTGGGGTTCTCGAACACCATCACGCCGTCGTCGAGCGTCACCAACAGGAACGCGACCGCGGGCTTGCCGCCGGGCATCGCCAGGTAGGCGATCGAGCCGCCGCGCGCGGTGATGCGCAGGTGCTCGAAGAAGTGCGTCGTGGTTGCGTCGAACGTGTGCGACGAGCCGAGGATCGTCGTGCCCTGCAACGGCCGCCAGTGCTCCTCGGTGGTCCTGCCGCCGTCTTCGCTGACCCAGGTGCCGCACAACCAGTCCATCTTCTTCAGGTCGGCGGGATCCCACTTCTTCACCAGCTCCGCAGCGGCAACGCTGGGCGCCTTGTCCACCGTCTTGACCGACGGCTGCGGATCCTGGGGAACGATCGTCAGCAGACCGATGCCTGCAACCAACGCGAACAGGGGAATGAACATGGTGGTCACTTCGCTGGGGTGAGGAGCTGGTCGAGACGTTCGGCCACGAGCGTGGCGCGGCCGACGATGCCGACGATGTTCAGGCTGCGGTCGAGCACGAAGAACAGGTGGCACTTCGGCGCCCCGAACGGATTGCGCATCGGCTCCGGCGATTCGATCGGAACCTGCGGCCAATCGACACCGGCCTGCTTCAGCTCGGGCATGCGCTCGTCGAGATCACCGTTCACGAGACCCAGCAGGCGCAAGCGATCGCCGTACTGCTCGCGCATCGCCTGCATCGCCGTCAAGTCCTCGTCCTTGCCCTCGCGGTCGAGCCAGCCCATCCACAACTGCACCACGGTGAACTCGCACGCGACCTTCGTCTGCTCGGCGAACCACGCGCGGTTGGCTTCGGGAAGCAGATCCACGAACGGCTTGCCGATCGCCGCATGCAGCCGCAGCAGCGCCTTGGCGTCGCGCGTGCCGTACTTCGCCTTCGGCCAGGTGTCGACGACGACCTCGAACAGCGTCTGCTGTGTCGCCGGATCGGCGATGTGCCGCTCGACGAGTTCGATGATCCCGTGCGCCAGACGATCGTCCTGGCCTTCGATCGCGATCGTCGCGCGCACCGCGTCGATGCGTTCCAGGTCGGTGAAGTCGTCCGAGGCGACCACGGCCCGCGCCCGCGCCAGCAACGCCATTTCCCTCACGTCCGCGCGCAGCCCTTCCTTGGCCAACAGCGCTGCCGTTTCCTTAGCCACCTCGTCGGCGAGACCACGCGCGTTCGACATGCCGGCCCAGCGGATGTCGAGCACCGCCGGCAGCCGCGGATGGTCGGGATGGCCCTGCTGCAGCTCGAGGGCAAAGGCCGCCTGCCTGGCACAGCCGTCTTCGATCGCCGCCTTGAAGCGCCGCACGCTCTCCGGATCGCTGCCGTCGCTCATGCTCGGCATGCGCACGCGGTCGAAGTCGCGCAGGATGTCCTTCGCCGGACGTGGGGCCAGGGCATCCTGGGCCGACAGCACCATCGAAACGAACGGCAGCACGCAGGCGACGACAGCAGCACGAACGCGCATGGCAGGCTCCTTGCTTGGGAACGGCAGCCTACGGACTTCCCGGCCGGGCGGCAGGCTCCCGGGCGTACCTCCCGTGCCCTCCAGCAGCCTCACGCCTCACCAGAACATCCGGTGGTGCCACCGACCGGCGCGGAACCCCGTCGCCGACCGCAGCGTGCGCAGGCTGTGCCGTTCGAGCAACGGCGACAACTCATCGACCAGAGCATCGCCGTCGATGTGCTGCAGGAACTCGGGCAGGTTGTCCTGCGGCACGAACGCCAGCAAGGCGAACGCCGTCGAAACGTGCATCGTCAGCACGCGGTGCAGGTCGATCTCGCCGACCCCGTTGTGGCCCGCCGGCACATGGCGCAACAACGGCGTCCATGCCTCGCCGGGCTTCGCCGAGGCCGCCAGCTTGCTGCGATCGAGTGCCGCCCGGATGCGGTCGGCGCCACCCGGACCGATCGCGACGAACGCGTTGCCGTGTGCGACCGCGAACTGCAGCGGCACGAACATCGTGCTGAAGTGCGTGATCGTGACGCCGTCGTGGTCCTCTTCCTTCGCCTTCTGCACGTGCGGCTTCCAGTTCTGCCGCATGCGTTCGAAGCCGGCTGCGAACTTCGCCGCGTCGCGCAACCGGAACACGAACAGTCCGTCGACCACGAACCCGTCCTCGCTGCTGTAGCCGGGCATGCCGAGCAGCAGGTAGTCGGTGTGCATGTGCGCGAACACATCGGCGAGCGGATCCACGCCCCAGGCCTTGGCCACCGCCGCGGCCGCACTGCCCGCGGGCTCGCCGCTCGTCGCATCGGCGACGGCACAGCCCGTGCGCCACAGCGCCGCGAGATCGAAGTGTCCCGCCTTCCACGGCGTGCCGTCGTCCGGCACGAACTGCAGCAGCGGCGGCACTGCTTCGGCGTCCGGAAAGAACGCGCCGAACATGCCGCGGTCGCCTTCGTGGAACTGCGCGGCGAACTCGAACTGCACGAACGGCCCGGCGGTGCCGATGCCGAACTCCGCGTGCTGCGTCGCGCCAAAGCCGAGCGCCTTCCAGACCCCGGCGACCTCTTCGTCGAAGCCGCGCAGGAACCGATCCACGTCCTGTCCGTGCGCCACCATCCGCAACGCGGGCCCTTTCGCCGCGATCGGGTCCGGCGGCGGCAGGTCCTTCGCCAACGAAGCGCTGGTCGCGAACGTCGCCGCATCGCCGAGCAGCACCACGACCATGTCGCGGTCGCGCGTCGGCTGGCTCGCTTGCAGCTTGCCGACCGCGTCGCCGTTGCGCGCCAGGATGCCGGCCAGGTCCTTCGCCAGCGCATCGAGATCGGTGCGGCCGTCGCCGTGGAACCGCAGTGCGGAATACGGCACGGCTCGTTCCTTCGGGTCCTTCGGCTCGCTCGACCACAGCACGAACTCCATCCGACCGCTGTAGCCGACCCAGCGATCGCGCGCGGCGCCATCGCCAGGCCCATCCGTCGTGCCCGCCAGGAACCGCCGCAGCGCCAGGTCGAACGGTTGCAACCGCGGCTGCCACAGGCGGGCACCTTCTTCGCTCGCCAGCATCACGCCGAGGTTGGTCGGCGCGAACTTCGTCCGCCAGCCCGCCGGCCCATCCGCTTCCAGCCGGAACAGCAACCGCGCCGCCGGCGGTTCCATGTGTTCCTGGGCCTGCAGGCCCGACGCGACGAGCAGAAGACCGAGAGAAGACGCCGCAATCAGGGTTCGCATCGGGTTGGCGGTGCCCAGAGTAGCCCGACGTTCCCGTCTCCTGTCGCTTGCACATTGCGCGCTGGCCCGCAGTCCCGGGCGTGGCGATGCTTGCGCACATGAGTTCCTCCCCTGGACGTTCCGTGCTCGGCGCCGTGCTGATCGCCGCCGTGGTCTCGCTCGCGATCACCGCCCTACGGCTCTACGGCGAAGTGCAGAAGTGGGCGCCCGAGGTGTTCCGGACCGATCCGGGCAGCCCGAACGCGTGGTTCGGCATCACGTTCCTGGTGATCCCGTTCGGCTTCTGGTTCGGCCGGCGCCTCGCCGCGAACGGCCACCGGCCGGCCCACGTCGGCAAGACGATGTTGTTCGCGATCGTCGGCATGGCCGTCGTGGCCGGCGTGATGTACGTGGTGATCAACCACCTGAAGGACTGGACGGTGCGCGCCTATTTGATGAACGGCGGTGCCGTCGCCGCCGGGCTGTTCCTGTTCGCCGCCTGGCGGCGCGCGTGGCTCACGCTGGTCGCCTACGGCCTCCTGGCCCGCATCCCGGTGGTCGCGGCGCAGTACTTCTCGATCCAGAATGGCTGGGACACGCACTTCGCGAAGGGTCCGCCCGAGTCCAACCCGGCCGACGCGCTGTTCCTGCTGACGATGGCACAGTCGTTCTTCTGGCCGTTCGGCTTCACGGTGCTCGTCGGCGGCTTGTTCGCCGCGATCGGCGCCGCAACCGTGCGCCGCTGACCGCGGCGGAAACGGCGGGCGCGATCTCGCACCGGCGCACGCGGCAGCTAGTCTCAGCGACTCGATGCAGAGCTTCGTCGGTCGTCTTGCGGAACGTGTGCGCGCCGGTCACGCGCCCGTCGTGATCGGTCTCGACCCGCGCCTCGACGCGTTGCCGAACGGCGTCGCCGCCGGCAAGTCGCCGGCCGAACGCATCGTCGCGTTCTACCGCGAAGCGCTGCCGGTGGTCGCGCGCCATGCGCCGTGCGTGAAGCCGAACATCGCCTTCTTCGAGTGCTTCGGCAGTGCCGGCTACGCCGCCTACGAGGCCGTGTGCGCCGACGCGAAGAAGCACGGCCTGCTGGTGCTCGCCGACATCAAGCGCGGCGACATCGGCAGCACCGCCGAGGCCTACGCCGAAGGCCACTTCGCGATCGCCGACGCGGTGACGCTGCATCCCTACCTCGGCCTCGACTCGGTGCAGCCGTTCCTGAAGCACTGCGCGAGCAAACACGGCGGCAAGGGCGTGTTCGTGCTGGTGCGCACCAGCAACCCCGGCGCCAAGGACTTCCAGGACCTGCAGGTCGACGGCGAACCGCTGTGCGACCGCGTCGCGCGCGCCGTCACCGCCTGGGGCAAGGACCTCGGCCTCGAGCACGGCTACTCGCCGGTCGGTGCGGTGGTCGGCGCCACCTGGCCGCAGGAACTGGCGCGGCTGCGCGCGCTGCTGCCGCACGCGTGGCTGCTGCTGCCCGGCGTCGGCGCACAGGGCGGCAAGGTCCAGGACCTCGCCGCCGCGTTCGACGCGCAGGGCCTCGGCGCGCTCGTCAACCAGAGTCGCGGTGTCATGCAGTGCTTCAAGCCTGCCGACGCCGACTGGCTCGATCGGATCGACTCGGCCGCGCGTGCATTCGCTCTCGAATGCCGCGCCGTCGCCATGGCCCAGGGCCGCTCCTCCGTGCAAGGCAACCCGTGACTTCGACCCTCCGCCACATCTCGTTCCGACGCATCGGCACTTCCGAAGTGCACCAGCGTTACCTCGAGGACGACCGCGACCTCAGCGGCTTCCTCGGCATGCGCGCGCGCTCCGTCGCCGAACTGCTGCGCCGCGCGCCGACCGGTGCTGGCCGGCTGCTGCCGCGCGACAAGCTGGTGCAGGCGCTGCGCGCCTACGCCGAACGGCACAAGGCCCCGCCGGAAGTGTTCGCCAGCGCCGAAGCGCTGCTCGATCCGAACGTGCACGTGGTCGTCACGGGCCAGCAACCCGGGATGATGGGCGGGCCGTTGTTCACCTTCCACAAGGTCGCCACCGCGATCCGACTGTGCCGCGAGATCAACGCCGAGGCGCAGAAGAACGGCGGCCCGCGCGCGGTGCCGGTGTTCTGGAACCACAGCGACGACCACGACCTCGACGAAGCCAATCGCCTGTTCCTGGTCAACCAGTCGCAGGAGGTCCAGCGCTTCCGGCTCGACCTGCACCGCAGCAACGAACCGCTGCGCGGCATCGGTTGCGGCCGCGAGATGGAGAAGGTGCTCGCCGAATGCGAGGCGCTGCTGCCGCAGAGCGAGTTCCGCCAGTGGGTCCTCGATCTGTGCAAGCCGCGCCACCCCGACGAGACGCTCGGCGACCAGATGGCGCGTCTGCTGTTCGCGACGTTCGGCCACCACGGCCTGTGCATCATCGAGCCGCGCGACCTGCCGCCGGAAGCGTTCGACCCGCTGACCCGCTGGTGGGACAAGAGCGACGAAGTGCGCGACCGCGTCAAGCAGGCCACCGAAGACCTCGCCGACCTCGGCATCGACATCACGCTCGATCCGCAGACGACGATGATGTTCGAACTCGCGGGTGGCGTGCGTACGCCGCTCGCCGACGGCGAAGAAGCCGGGCGCGCCCAGGACCTCAGTCCCGGCGTGCTGCTGCGGCCGCTGTGGCAGGACGCTTGCCTGCCGACGCTGGGCTTCGTGGTCGGCCCCGGCGAACTCGCCTACCTGTGCGCGGTGGCGCCGCTCTACCGGCTGCTCGGCGTGCCGCTGCCGGTGTTCGTGCCGCGCGCGTCGATGACCGTCGTCGAGCCGTCGATGCAGCGCCTGCTGACGCGCTTCTCGCTCGACCTGCCGGACCTCGACCAGCCGCCGGAGAAGCTCGCCGAGAAGCTGCTGCAGAACGACGACGGCGACGACATCGAGGACGCGCTCGACGACCTGCAGAGCAAGGTGCGCGCGGCGCTCGACGGCATCACGACGAAGCTCGGCGCGCTCGACAGCTCGATGCTCGGCGCGCTCGACCGCGCCCGCAGCAAGGCGCTCGAGGAGATCGAGCGGCTGCAGCAGAAGGTCCGCAACGCGCGCCAGAACCGCGAAGGCACCGGCATCAAGCAGCTGCGCCGGCTGTGCAGCACGCTGCGGCCGCGCAACCGCATCCAGGAACGCGTGCTCGGCCCGCTGGCGTACCTCGCGACCTACGGACCGCGGTTCGGCGACATGCTGGTCGAGGCCGCCGATCCGTTCCGCATCGAACACGCCGTGCTCGAGCTGGGGCCGGCATGAACCTGCCGGCGTGCGACGTGCTGGCGCTCGGCCCGCACCCCGACGACGTCGAGATCGGCCTCGGCGGCACGCTGCTGCTGTTGCGGCAGAAGGGCGCGTCGCTCGCCATCGTCGAGTGCACGCGCGGCGAGAAGGGTTCGCGCGGCTCGGCCGCCGAACGCGATGCCGAAGCCACTGCGGCCGGCAAGCTGCTGGGCCTCGCCGCGCGCCACAACCTCGGCCTGCCCGACACCGGCGTGCGCGTCGACGACGCAGCGACCAACGCGCTGGTCGCGGTGCTGCGCACGATCCGGCCGCGGCTGTTGTTCGCACCGCACGCGAACGACGTGCACCCGGACCACACCGCAGTCGCCGAGCTCGCCGGGCGCGCGTGCTTCCTCGCCGGCCTGCGCCACTACGAGCCGCAGCTCGGCGCACCGCACCGGCCGCGCGTGCTGCTGCGTTACCCCGGCAACCGGCCGGTGCCGGCGACGTTCGTGGTCGACATCACCCCGGTCGCATCGGCCAAGGCCGACGTGGTGCGCTGCTTCCGTTCGCAACTCAACCCGCCCGACCGCTCGCACCTGACGCTCGGCCTCGACGTCGCGGAGCGCGCGCTGGTCCGCGACCAGTTCCACGGGGCTTCGATCGGGGTGCGCGCCGGGGAGCCGTTCGTCGCCGACGGACCGCTGCCAGTCGCCGACCTGCTCGGCCTGCTCGGGTAAGACCCGCTAGACTGCCAAAGGCTTGCGTTTCCATTTCCCGCTCGGGAAAGTTCTGCACTATCGACCGTTGCATCCTGAGATGAATGCCCCGATCGGGACATCGACATTGGAAATCGTCTATTCCACCGAGCAGATCGGAGCCGCCGTTCGCGCCGCCCGCAAGGAACAAGGCCTGCGGCAACCCGACCTCGCCGCCGCGTGCGGCACCAGCGTGCGGTTCATTGTCGAACTCGAACGCGGCAAACCGACCGCCCAGATTGGCAAGGTCCTGCACGTGCTGAACCTGCTCGGGCTGCGGCTCACGCTCGGACCGACCCCACAGCCATGACCGGACGGCTGGTCGTCCACTTCGGCCCGCGCGCGGTCGGCGACCTGCGGCAACGCGTCGACGACTCGCTCGAGTTCGCCTACCGCGCCGATTGGCTCGGCGACCCGACCACGTTCCCGATCTCGCTGTCCTTGCCGCTGCGACCGCAACCATTCGACGACGCGACGACGCGCGCGTGGTTCGAAGGCTTCTTGCCGCTCGCCGTGGGGCAGGAGTTCGCGGGCTCGCTGTCGCTGCATCCGCCCGACGAACCACCAGACGAACGCGCCGACGACGCACCACTGCGGCCCCTCGGCGACGGCGAACTGGTGGCGCTGCTGCGCGATCCGGACCGGTCGCCAGGCCACGTCCGGCCGCTGCTCGCGGTGGTGGAGCACCCGCACGGACTCGCGCTGCCGACAGCCCGCTCGGCGTCGACGCACTTCGTGAAGGTGCCCGACCCGGCCGTCGAAGCGAATGCAGCGAACGAGTTCTTCGCCTTGGAGCTCGCCGCCGCCGTCGGCATCGATGCACCAAAGGCCGACCTGCGCCAGATCGACGGCTTGCCGTTCCTGCTCATCGAACGCTTCGATCGGCGGCGCAACCGCGACGGCACCGTGCGGCGGCTGCTGCGCGAAGACGTGGCACAAGCCCTCGGCATCGCGCGCGCCGCGGTGCACGAACGCGACGGCGGGCCGGGGTTCGCCGCGATGTTCGGGCTGCTGAGTGCACACTCGGCGCGCGGTGCGCTCGACCGGCTGGCACTGCTGCAGCGCACGCTGTTTTCGTTCCTGCTCGGCCATGCGAACGCGCACGCGCAGAACACGGCCTTGGTGCGCGACGGCGCGGCGATGCGGCTCGGGCCGGCGTTCGCGATGAAGTGTGCGCTGGTGCACGGCGAACGGGCGGCACGGTTGGCGATGCGCATCGAGGATTGCGATGGGTTCGACGACGTGACGGCCGGCCACTGGGCGCGGTTTGCGGCGACGGTGGGCCTGGCGCCGCCGGCGGTGAAGCAGCGGCTGTGCGAACTGGCGGCGACGTTGCCCGAACGCGCCCGGTGGTTGGTGGAGCGGGATCGGCGTCTTTTCGCCGTTCCCAAGCTGCATCGAGTCGTGGAGCTCCTCACGTCACGCTGCCGCCGGGTGCTCGACTCGTCCGGTCGACGATGATTGCGCTCGCCTTCCATCCTCGAGCCGCGCGCCACCCGAGCAATCAAGCCAATGTTCTCATGCACCCCTGCGACAGTCAGGCCGCTGCAGACCGCAATCGCCGACAGTTGCGAACCGCACTGGTAACGCCTGCAACACCGCGCTTCCATCCTTGGTCGAGGCACCCATGAAGCGCATCGCGGTCATCAACCAGAAGGG
>JAEUHV010000059.1 GCA_016794485.1 Planctomycetota bacterium | reverse complement strand
AAGGCGGGCACGCCGGCACTACCGGGGCAGCCGAGGCCGAACGGCGTCCACTGCGCGCCATACTCCCACGTGTCGTCGCGCAGCGAGCCGTTGGCGATGACACCTCCGAACGTGACCAGCCGGTCGCGCACGAAGTCGTGCGTGATGCCGAACTCGGCGCGCGGCGGATAGACGCCGCCGTAGACGTTCGCGACCTGGGTCCACACGCTGCCGTCGAACTCCCAGGTGTCGTTGAAGATCTGCAGGGTCACGGGATCCCGCCCACCGAACAACACGCAGATGCCCCGGCCGAGCACCGGCACGAGGCCCGCACCGACGCGCGCCGCCGGCCTCGGGCCGGCCGTGGCGACCTGGGTCCACGTCGTGCCGTCGTAGGTCCAGGTGTCGTCATTGGCGTTGCCCGACGAATCCTGGCCGCCGAACAGCAGCACCGTGTTGAGGCCGGGGTGGAACGCCAGCGCCGCATCGACGCGGCCGCTCGGCGATTGCACCGGGTTGGCCAGCGTCCAGGTTCCGGCAGCGAACTCCCAGGTCTGGCTCGATGCCTGGTTGGTGAGCCACAGGTTGTTGCGGCCACCGAACAACACGACGGCCTGGCGTGCGACGTCGTACGCCATTGCGTGGCGCGCGAACCCGCCGGGCGATGCGGCCGGGGCCAACGACTGCCACACGGTGCCGTCCCACTTCCAGGTGTCGTCGAGGGCGAACTGCGAACTGCCGTCGATGCCACCGTAGAGCACGATCTCGCCGCTGACCGGATTCGTGGCGAGGTTGCTGCGGTGGCGCGGTCCCGGCAGCACGGCGGGCGTGAGCTGCGTCCACACGCCGCCGGCAAGGCTCCAGAACTCGCCGGTGCCGTTGCCACCGAACATCAACACACGCGGCCCGAGCAGGTCGAATGCGAGCAATGGCGCCGACCGCGGGGCCGGAGCCGCGCCGGTCGCAACCGGCCCCCACTGGGCGGGCAGCGCCGCCACCGACAACGACACGACGAACGGCAACGCGGCACGGGGGCTTCGGCGCATGGTAGGAACCGTGTGGTCAGGAACCGAGCCGGCCGTCGAGGGCGTTCGACACCGTCAACGACGCTGCGTTCACACCGGGGTCGAGCGACAGGCCCTGCGCGAACAACGAAATGCCGGCCAGGCTCACCGAGCTCGGCACGGCGAACGTCAAGCTCGAGCCACCAGCGGCCGCCGGGGCGCTGAGCAGGACGTCCGGCGACACGTGCGCCACGCAGCCGGGCATGCCGATCGGCGCGAGCGACGTCGGCGCGAGCTGCGTCACGCTCAGCACGAACACGGCGACCGGAATCGCGGGATTCAGGTTGGCGAGCGTCTGCACGTAGTTCTGGCCGAGCCGCGGTCCCGCGGCGGCATCCAGCTTGGGCGTACCGTTCGAACCGGCACAGCCGCTGCCGACGACGGCCGCGCGCGAGTAGTCCCAGGTGTCGGCGAGTGCGCTGCCGGTGGTCGGCACCGAGCCGCCGAACTGCACCACGCGGCGCTGGCTCTCCAGGTAGGCGAGGCCGGCGCTGATGCGCCCCGTCGTGGCGCTCGCCACCTGCGTCCACCCCACTCCGTCGAACTCCCACGTGTCGACGATCGCGTTGCCGTTGGTCGGGTCGGCGCCGCCGGTCAGCACGCAAACCCCGCGCAGGTTGTCGTAGACCATCTTCGCGCCGGTGCGCACCGCCGGCCGGCTGCCGGTGACGGGCGCCGCGGACCAGTTCGTGCCGTCGTAGAGCCACGTGGTGTCGACACCGCCGATCTGCGGGTCGATGCCGCCGAACATCACCGTGCGGCCGATGCCGGCGTGGAAGCACATCGCCGGCCGTTCGAGCGGGCCCGGGCTCGTCGCGGTCGCGACCAGCGCCCAGTTGGTGCCGTTCCACTCCCACGTCCCGCTCACTGCGATCGGGAAGAAGCTGTTGTCGCTGCCGCCGTAGAGCACGTAGCGGCTGCGGCTCGAGTCGTAGCAGGCGCCGTAGTTGCCGAGTCCTCCCGGCGTCGTGACCGGGAACACCTGGGTCCAGGTCGCGCCGTCGAACTCCCACGTCTGGTCGACGGACGGACCGCCGAAGAAGCTGGTGTTCATGCCGCCATACATGACCACCACGCCGCGCGCGGCGTCGTAGACCAGTTCGACCCCGGCCTTCGCGGTCGGCGAATTCGTCGGCGCCAACAGGGTCCAGGTCGCACCGTCGTAGCTCCAGGTCTGGTTGCTGGCCGAGAACCCGGCGTAGCCGCCGAACAACAGGGCGCTGGCGCTGGGCGGATGGAACGTCATGCCGTGGCCGCTGAGGGCCTGCGGCGACTGGGCCGGACTGGCCAGCTGCCACTGGGCCGTCGCGGCGGAGGTGGCGAGGAACAGGGCGAGCGCCCCGAGAGTGTGGGTGGTGTGGACCATGGGAAGAGATGTACAGGCGCCGCTTCGCGGGGAATGGCCAAGCAAATCCAGGATCCGCGAATCCGGGCGTCCGACCCGGACCGGCGGCCGCACGGCATCAGGCAAAACGCAGCCCCACCAGCACGACGAGGAACGCCACGACAAACAGCAGCGCCACGAGGCGAACCCAGGCCGGCGTGTGCGCCGGCGGCAATTGCTCCGACGCCGTGTCGGGCTCCCGCCAGCCGTCCGGCAGGTCCAACCCCTGGTAGTCGATCTCCTCGGCCGACTGCCACCCCGTGCTGGCGTCGCTGCCGCATTCGCGGCAGACCGCGCTGCCCACGAACACGTCGGCACCGCAGTGCTGGCAGGCGAACTTCTCCCGCGTCGGCGTCTTCTTCGTCGTCATCGCACGGCCTCCAGCCGCAACCAGTCCAGTCCCACCATCATGCCCGGCTTCGCATCGGCGTGCTTGCCGACCAGTTCGAGCCGCAACTCGACTTCGAGCGATTGCAGATCGACGACGCCGAGCTCGACCGGTCCCGACGCGGCGATGCGCGGCGCATACCCGTCGAACGGCGCGCCGATCCGATTGCCGCCGAGGCTGCATTGCACGGTCGCGAAGTCAATGGCCTCCACGAACCCGGCGACCACGCGGTATCTGCCACGCTCGGGCACCGGCACCGCGAGCACGAGTGCGTCGCCGACCTTGCCGTCGCGCCACCACCGATGCGCGTCGCGCGAGAACGTGTTGGGCAGCACCGACAGGTCCTGCACTTCGTGCCGACCGCCGCTGCACGACACGACCCGCAGCGCCTCGCCTTCCAGCGCATCCTTGGCGACGAACACCTCGGGACTGTCGAGCCGGTCGAGCTGCCGGTCGACGGCGTCCGGCACCTGGGGCATGCGCGCCGTCGCGTCGGCGGCGCCATACCAGTACGCGACCGTCGCGTAGTCGATCGCGACGTCCTCGATCCAGTGCCACCGTTCGAGTTCGAACCGGAACGAACGCTGGAACGGCACCGCGTCGAGCGCGTGCGTGCGGTGCAGCTGCGTGAAGCCGAAGTTGCCGGGTCCCTGGCACTCGACCTGCGCGTGGAACGGCGCCGAGAACTGCGTCGGATCGCACCACGCGTAGCCGAAGTAGTCCTCGGTGCCGGTGCCGAACCACGACGGAAACGCCTCGCCGTCGACGGTGATCTTCTCGTCGCCCTCGCCCCACCAGATCCGCACCGGGTTGCGCACCAGCAGCGAACAGCCGACGAAGCGGCCCGTGCCCACGGCGTCGAGCACGAGATGGTCCGAGAACGGCCGGGTCCGCGTCGCCTTGGCGAGGTGGTAGTGCGCACGGAACAGCAGCGGGTCCTTCGCCGCGAGCGGCTCGCACTGCACGCGCAGCAGCTTCGGCCCCATCTTCCCGTAGTCGAGTTCGGGCACGAGTTCGATGCTGCCGCCATCCGGCATCGGCATGGGGAACGTGCACACCGCCCGATCCGCCGTGACCGAGAGACACCGTCCCGAAAACGGGTTGGCCGCCGAACCGAGCGCGAAGAAGTCCGCGGCGGGCACACGCACCGTCTCTTCGTCGCCGCAGCGCACCACGAGCAGCGTGTGGCGCAGGATCTCGACCTGGTCGGCGCGGGGCAGCGCCTCGTCGAACGACACCGTGATCTGCACGACGACCTGGCCGCGTCCGACCGGGTGGCGACGCACGGGAAACCAGATCTCGGTGTTGTACGGGCCGATCCGCTCGTGGGCGAACGGCGGGCGCGGCTCTGCGCTGCCCGCGAGCCGCTGCGGATCGAACGGTGCGACGGGCGTGCCCGCGGGCCACTGCACGACGTCGACCGCGTAGTAGAGGTCGGCCGCGGTGGCGGCCACGACCAGCGAGCGCGCGAACGGGATCGGCAGGTAGACGGTGCCACCGCGCGCACGGATGCCGGCGAACGGTTCGGCCACGCCGTCGACGCGACCATTGCACAGAGCGGCGAAGTCGACGCTCCAGACGCGCGCACCGTCGACGTCGAAGTGCAGCGTGCCCGACGGGTTCGCCGACCAGATGCGCGCCACGGCCCCCGGCCCCACGGCATCGACGAGCACGTGTTCGGCGACGCCATCGCGCGTGACGGTGCGCACGTACTTGCCGCGGTCGTCGTTGGCATACCACGCGGCCGGGTTCCTGGGCCCGTCCTTCGCGGCACGGTCGAAACTGCTCCACTGCACACAGCGTTCGCCGGGAACGGGCGGGCGGTACCACCAGTCGAGCGCGCTCATGCGGGCCCACAGGGCCTGCTGGTCGAACCGTTCCTGCTGTGCGGTCGCAGCACCAACGACCAGACTGGCGACCAGGGCACCGCGCGCGAGCAGCATCGCGGCATTGCACCGCACCCGCGCCAGCACCGCCAGGGGATCGTTGCCAGCCGCCGTGCCGACCGCGACGATCGACCGCGTGCGCCGTTCCTCCGCCCTGTCCGCACTGCTGCTCTCCGTTCCACTCGCCGCCCAGCAGCAAGGCGGCCCGCCGAACCCGAGCGTCTACGACCCGCTGCGCGGCATGGACCAGAACGGCCGCATCCCGAAGCCCCGGATCCCGGCCGACGTCCCGCATCCGGAACGGTGGCGCTACACGCCCGAAGCGCGCATGAAGCCGGGCAACGTGTTCGAGCGGTTCCTGGTCAGCTCGTTCGTGAGTCCGATCGTGTTCCGCGAAGAGGACATCGGGTTCGGCGGCGGTGTCGCGCTGACCGACGTCGACTTCCGCTCAGCGCGCTACCGCGAGTTCGCCAACATCCTGGCGACCTACAGCGAGGAAGGGCAGCAGGCCTTCAAGATCAACTGGCAACGCTGGCTCAACTACCGCGAGCTGCCCGACGGCGGCGTGCTGCGCGAGGAGCGCAGCCGCGTCTACGGCCGCGTCGGCTACGAGAAGACCCTGACCCGGCGCTTCTTCGGCTTCGGCAGCCGCACGCGCGCCGCCGACGAGACCAGCTACACCGAGGAACTCACCCACGTCGGCGCCGGCATCCGCCTGTCGCTGCCGGATCCCGGCAGCGACTGGGTCGCGCGCACCGACCTGCAGCTCGAACGGCACGGCCTGTCGCGCGGTCGCGTGCTGGGCGTGCCGAGCACCGAGGTGCCGTTCGCGGCCGAGTTCGAGGACGGCGACGGCGTCGACCAGGCGTGGTTGCTGAACACGTTCGGCTGGGACACGCGCGACAGCATGCACCAGGCCTACGAGGGCATCCGCATCGGCGGACTGGCCAACGTCTGCTGCGGCAGCGGCGGCGAGTTCGGCGCGATCCTCGGTGTCGACGGCCAGCACGTGTTCGCGCTGCCGCCGGTGTTCCACCGCGGCGCCGAGGGCAGCGAGGAGAACCCGCCGACCGACGTGCTCGCGTTCGGGGCGTTCGTGCAGGACACCGTCGGCGACCTGCCGTTCTATTCGCTGCCGACGCTCGGCGGCACGAACACGCTGCGCGGCTACATCCAGAACCGCTTCACCGACCGGGCCGCCGCGCACTTCTCGGCCGAGTACCGGGTGAACCTGATCGCCCGCGGCATCGCCTTCACCGACACCGTGCGCATCGAACGCATCGGGCTGTGCGTGTTCTACGACAACGGCACCGTCGCCGACGGCGTCGAGAACCTGCACGACGGCCGCCACCTCGACAGCTACGGCTTCGGGTTCCGCCTCGCGTTCTCGCGCGAAGCCGTGTTCCGCATCGACTGGGGCTTCTGCGACGAGGGGGCCAACTTCACGCTGGCCTTCGGCAACAGCTTCTAGCGCGGCCCGATCAGCCGAGCCCGCGCGCGGCCAGCGGGCCGTCCTGCGGCAGGAACAACGCGTCGATTTCGCCGTGCACCTCGGCCGCGAGCGGCACCAGTTGCAGGCGCCGCGCGAACCCGAGCCGCCGCTGGGTGCGCAACTCGTAGCCGCGGTAGCCGAGCCGTTCGAGTTCGCCACGCAGCGCCGCGGCGGAGTGGCCGGCCCGGCGTTGGTGCGCATCGGCGACTTCGACCAGCACCGCCGGCGCCCGCTTCGCCAACGTGGTCTGCAGGCCACGCAAGACCGGCACTTCGAACCCCTCGACGTCGATCTTCACGACCATCGGCCCGGCGGGAGCCGCCGCGAGCAAGTCGTCGCCGCGCACGACCGGAACCTGCCAGACCGCGGTGGTGGCGGCCCCGTCCGGCCCCCGCGCCGCGAGCGATCCCCATCCGGTGTGGCCGGCGAACTCGCGCAGTTCCGCCGTGCCGGGGGCCTCGCCCAACGCCTTGGCCACGAGTTCGACCCCGGCCAGCCGGTTCAAGGCCACGAGGTCCTCGAGGCGCGCCCGCAGGCGCGGGTTCGGCTCACAGGCCATCACGTGGCCGGATGGCCCGACCAGGTGACGCGCCAACAGCGTGACCATGCCGATGTTGGCGCCGATGTCGACGAAGCAGTCCCCCGGCCGAAGCACGTGCTGCAGGGCCAGCTGCAGGGGCAGGTCGTGGTACCTCGCCAGCGACCACGACAACCGTTCCGACCAGTTGGCGAGGTCCAGCGGCATCACGTAGCCGTGCAGCTTGCCGACCACGTTGCGCACGCCCATGTCGGCGAAGCGGCGCGCGTCGTTGCCCCCGGCCAGCGCGTACAGTCGCCCCCACATCGGCCACTCGCGACGCAGCCACGGCAACACACACCGGAACAAGCGCGGCAAGGGCGGCGCGGGCGCGGCGGGCGGGCGAGGCATGGCGGGCGACGACGAGGACATGGACGGGTCGGACCGCAGCGCAGAGTAGACGGCCTCGGAGGACGGCACGAGCCTTCATCGGCTGGCCACCGGCCGGCGCAACATAAGTTCTCCGGCCCCCGTGACACACCGGGCGGCGGCGTCCAAGATCTGTGGCCTGCCCGCCCCGCCCGCCCCGCCGATGCGCTTCCTCGTCGCGTCCCTGTTCGCCGCATGTCTCGGCTCGCAAGAGGCCCAGGTGGCATCCACCGACCTGCGCTACGGCCGCGACATCCGGCCGATCCTCGCGGACCGGTGTTTCCGCTGCCATGGCCCCGACGCGCAGAAGCGCGAAGCGGACCTGCGCCTGGACGACCGCACCGCGGCGACCGCCGCGCGCGACGGTGGTCCGGCGATCGTGCCCGGGGACCCCGAAGCGAGCCAGCTCTGGCAGCGGGTGCGCGCCCACGGCGACGACGAACGCATGCCGCCGCCGAGCAGCGGCAAGCCGGCCCTGAGTGCGGCCGAACTGGCCACGATCGAAGCCTGGCTGCGCGCTGGCGCCCCATATGAAGCCCACTGGGCGTTCGAACCGCCGACCGCCGTGCCGCTGCCCGAGGGCCGGGCACCGCATCCGATCGACCGGTTCCTCGATCGCGCTCGCACCACCCGTGGCCTCGGTTCGAGCCCGGCCGCCGACCGCAGCACCCTCGCCCGCCGTGTGTTCCTCGTGCTCACCGGCCTGCCGCCCACCCCCGAAGAACTCGCCGCGTTCGTGGCCGATCCCGACCCGAACGCGTACGAGCAGCTGGTCGACCGCCTGCTCGGCAGTGAACCGTACCGGACCCGGCACGCCGAGCACCTGGCCGGCATGTGGCTCGATGCCGGCCGCTACGCCGACACGAGCGGCATCCACATGGACGCCGGGCGGCAGGCATGGGCCTGGCGCGACTGGTTGTTGCGCGCGCTGCGCGACGACATGCCGTTCGACCGGTTCGTGGTCGAGCAGCTCGCCGGCGACCTGTTGCCCGACGCGACCGCGGATTCGCGCGTGGCGACCGGCTTCTTGCGCAACCACGTGACCACCGACGAAGGCGGCGCGATCGACGAGGAATACCGCGTCGAGTACGCCGCCGAACGCACGGCCACCGTGGGCAGCGTGTTCCTCGGGCTCACGCTCACCTGCGCGCGCTGCCACGACCACAAGTACGACCCGGTCCGGCAGGAGGATTTCTACCGGCTGTTCGCGTTCTTCAACAGCAACCGCGAACCCGGCCTCTACTCGCAGGTGCCCGACAGCAACCGCGCACTGGAGCCGTTCCTCGAGATCCCCACCGCGGAGCAGCAGCGGCGACAGGCCGAACTCGAAGCGGCGATCGCGGCCGCCGATCGCAAGGTGCGCGAACCGAGCCCCGCCGAGGCGGCGGAGTTCGCGGCGTTCCGCACCGAACTGCAACTCGATCGCGCCATGCGTTGGCTGCGGCCCGAGGTGACGCGGGCGACGTCGACGCGCGGCGCCACGCTGGCCGTGACCGGCGACGGTTGCGTCGAAGCGGCCGGCGACAACCCGGCCCAGGACGAACACGTGATCGAGCTGCGCAGCGACGCCGCCGACCTGCGCTGGCTCGCGATCGAAGCGCTGCCCGACGCGAAACTGCCGGCGGGCAAGGTCGGGCGGGCGCCGAACGGCAACGCCGTGCTGCAGCACGTGCGGCTCGAATGGCGCCGACCTGCCGCCGCCGGCACCGACCCCGGTGCGGGCTGGCAGCCGGTGGCCTGGCTGTGGGCCGCCGCCGACGTCGAACAACCCGACGGCGACTTCACCGCCACCAACCTGATCGACGACGACCGGCGCGGCTGGGCCGTCGCCGCACACCAGCACGAGCCACGCCCGGTGCGCGCCGCCCTCCTCGCCGCAGCCCCGTTCGGCGACGCCGCGGGGGCGGAGCTGCGGGTGACCCTGCGCTACGACTCCGTCTACGCGCAGCACGTGTTCGGCCGCGTGCGGGTGCACGTCGCGACGGGTTCGGCTGCGGTGCACGCCCGACTGCCGCTCGCGACCAGCGGCCTGCACCTCGCCGGTCCGTTCGCGGTCGACGGCGCCGACCCGTACGCCAACCAGCTCGGTCCCGAGAGCGGTGCGATCGAACACGGCCGTGCTTTCGGCAAGGGCAAGCAGGTGTGGCGCTTCGATGCCAACCTGGCGACCGCCACGGCCTACGACAACCTGCCGCAAGGACGCAACGCGACGTTCGTCGGCCAGCGCCTGTTCGCCGCCACAGCGCACCCGACCCGGGTGAAGCTCGGCAGCGACGACGGCTTCCAGCTGTTCGTGAACGGCACGCAGGTCGCCGAACGTCGCATCGACCGCGGCGTGGCGCTCGACCAGGACGAGGCCGCGTTCGAGCTTCCGGCCGGCCCTTCGACGCTGGTGCTCAAGGTCGTCAACACCGGGGGGCAGGGCGGCTTCGCGCTGCGCCACCTGCCCGCGGACGGGGCCCTGCAGGGTGACCTGCGCCTGCTGCTGCTGCCCGGCGCCGACCTCGATCCCGCCCTGTTGCAGCGCGCGGCCAGCGCCTACCGCGAATCACACAGCCCGCACCACAAGGAGAACGTCGCGGCGTTAGCGCAACTGCAGCAGCAACTCGCCGAGCTGCGCAGCTCGGTGCCGCGGGCGATGGTGATGGACGAGACGCCGGAGGCACGACCGACGTTCGTGCTGACGCGCGGCGAATACGACAAGCCGGACCAGACCCGCCCGGTCACGCGCGAACTGCCGGCGATGTTCGGCACGCTGCCGCCGGACGCCCCGCGCAACCGCCTGGGCCTCGCCAGGTGGCTCGTCTCGGAACGCAATCCGCTGCTGCTGCGCGTGCAGGTCAATCGGCTGTGGGAGTTCGTGTTCGGCAGCGGCCTCGTGCGCACCAGCGAGGACTTCGGCCTGCAGGGCGAATGGCCGAGCCACCCCGAACTGCTCGACTGGCTGGCGCTCGAGTTCCGCGCCCGCGGCCTGTCGGTGCGCGCGATGCTCCGGCTGATGGTCACCAGCGACGCGTTCCGGCAAGCGAGTCGATCCACCCCCGACCTGTTGGCGACGGACCGCGACAACCGGTTGTTGGCCCGCTTCGCGCGGCGACGCCTGGCCGCGGAAGCGATCCGCGACCAGGCCCTGTTCGTGTCGGGCTTGTTGGTCGAACGCAGCTTCGGCCCCAGCGTGAAGCCCCAACAGCCCGCGGGGCTCTGGCAGGAAGTGGCGAT
The DNA here is from genome assembly GCA_016794485.1 of Planctomycetota bacterium. Classification (GTDB taxonomy): domain Bacteria; phylum Planctomycetota; class UBA1135; order UBA1135; family UBA2386; genus UBA2386. The sequence continues at coordinate 3,652 of JAEUHV010000059.1, read as the reverse complement.
GGTCCAGTCGAACACTCGCGTCTACACGCCGGGCGCGGGCGACGACCTGCGGCGCCGCAGCCTCTACACCTACTGGAAGCGGGCCTGCCCGCCGCCGAACCTGCTCGTGCTCGACGCTCCCACCCGCGAGTTCTGCACGATCCGGCGCACCACCACCAACACGCCGTTGCAGGCCCTCGTGTTGTGGAACGACGAGCAGTTCGTGGTCGCGGCGCGCGCCCTCGCGCAGCGGTTCGCCGACGCCGGCGACGACGAGCACCGCATCGGTCGCATGTACGCCGCGTGCACCGGCCACGAACCGACCGCCGACGTGCTGGCGTCGGCGATGCAGACCTGGCGCACGCTGCAGGCGCGCTACACCACGGATCCCGCGGCCGCGACGGCGGTCGCAGGTGCCACCGCGACCAGCGACCCAGCCGGGTTCGCCGCGCACGTGCTGGTCGCCAACGCCTTCCTCAACCTCGACGCGACCCTGTGCATCGACTGACCAGGACCGACATGCCCCACCCGCACGACGAGTTCCTCACGCAGAGCCGCCGCCGCTTCTTCGCGCGTTCGGCCCAGGGTCTCTCGGCAGCGCTCGGCGCGACGGCGCTGGCCGCCAGCAGCCCACGCCCGAAGCCGCACGGCGACGACGCGCCGATCGGTCCCCACTTCGCGCCGAAGGCGAAACGGGTCGTCTACCTGCACATGGAGGGCGGCCCGAGCCAGCTCGACCTGTTCGACCACAAGCCGAAGCTGCACGACTGGTACGACAAGGACCTGCCCGAGTCGGTGCGCAACGGCCAACGCCTGACCGGCATGACGTCGGGGCAGACGCGCTTTCCGATCGCCCCGTCGATGTTCCGCTTCACCCGGCACGACAACGGCGGAGACGGCGCGGAGATCAGCGAACTGCTGCCCCACCTCGGCAGCGTCGCGAACGAACTGTGCATCGTGCGCAGCATGCACACCGAGGCCATCAACCACGAACCAGCGATCACGTTCGCGCAGACCGGCACGCAACAGCCCGGCCGGCCGAGCTTCGGCTCGTGGACCAGCTACGGGCTCGGCAGCGACAACCAGGATCTGCCCACGTTCGTCGTGCTGATCACCCAGGGCTTCGGCAACATGCAGGCGCTCGCGGCGCGGTTCTGGGGCAACGGCTTCCTGCCCGGCCAGCACCAGGGCTGCAAGCTGCGCAGCAGCGGCGATCCGGTGCTCTACCTGCGCGACCCCGACGGCGTGGCCCGCAGCGACCGCCGCGCAATGCTCGACCTCGTGACGAAGCTCGGTCGGGCCGAATACGAACGCGCGCTCGATCCGGAGATCGAGACCCGCATCGCCCAGCAGGAGATGGCGTTCCGCATGCAGATGTCGGTGCCGGATCTGGTCGACCTGTCGACCGAGACCGACGCGACCTGGGCCCTCTACGGCGACGACGCGCGGAAGCCGGGCACGTTCGCCAGCAGCTGCCTGCTCGCGCGCCGCCTGTGCGAACGCGGCGTGCGCTTCGTCCAGCTCTACATGCGCGGCTGGGACCAGCACGGCAACCTGCCCGGCGAGATGCGGCAGCAGTGCGCGGCGGTCGACCGGCCGATCGCGGCCCTGCTCACCGACCTGCGTCGTCGCGGCATGCTCGACGACACGCTCGTGGTCTGGGGTGGCGAGTTCGGGCGCACGGTCTACAGCCAGGGCGGACTCAGCCGCGACAACTACGGCCGCGACCACCACCCGCGCTGCTTCTCGATGTGGCTCGCCGGTGCCGGCGTTCGCCGCGGCCACGTGCACGGCGAGACCTGCGACCACGGCTACAACATCGTGCGCGACGCGGTGTCGGTGCACGACCTGCACGCCACGTTGCTGCACCTGCTCGGCTTCGACCACGAGCGGCTGACGTTCCGCCACCAAGGCCGCGACTACCGGCTCACGGACGTGTACGGTCGCGTCGTGAAGGAACTGCTCGCCTGATCCTCGCATGACGTTCGCCGACCCGTCGCCGTGGCTCGCCGTCTTCGGCCGAGCCCATCCCGTGTTGCTGCATGCGCCGCTCGGGCTGCTGCCCGGCCTCGCCTTGCTCGAGTTCGGTGCGGTGCTGCTGCGTCGCCCGCCGCCGCGCGGAGCGGTTCTGGCGCTGGCGTGGTTGTGTGCACTGACGGCCGCGGCAGCGGCCGCCTCGGGCCTGGTCTGGGCCGGCGAGAGCAACGACGGCAGCCCGACCCTCGGCCAGCACAAGATCGCCGGGCTGGTGCTGGCGGGACTCTGCCTCGTCGTGGCGGTGCTGGCGTTCGCCTCGTCGCGCGGCCCGTTCCGCATCGCGCTGGTGCTCGCCTGCGCAGCGATGTTTCCCACGGGCCACCTCGGCGGCGAAATGACCCACGGCAGCGACTTCCTGTTCGCTCCGTTGCGGGACAAGAAGCCGCCCGCGAAGGGCCCGGGACCCGATGGCACGCCCCCCCCGGCCTCCGAGTACACGCGCACGATCGCTCCGATCCTCGATCGCGTCTGCACGTCGTGCCACAACCCGGACAAGCAGAAGGGCGAGCTGCTGCTGACGACGCCCGAAGGCATCCGGAAGGGCGGCGAGAACGGTGCTGTCGTCGTCGCCGGCAAGCCGGACGAAAGCCCGCTGCTCGCGCGTTGCCTGCTGCCGCTCGACCACGACGACCACATGCCGCCGGCCGAGAAGAAGCAGCCGACCGCCGACGAACTGGCTGCGCTGCGTGCCTGGATCGAAGCGGGTGCGGGATTTTGAGCCCGCGCGCGTGGCTCAGTGCAGCCGGAAGTCGCGTTCGCTGACCCGCTGGCGTTCGATGCGCGTGATCTCCAGCACGGTCGTCGGCCGCAGCGACTCGTCGACGTAGACGCGCCGGTGCGCGAGTTGCACCCCTTCCCACTCGCGCCAGTCCTCGAGCAACACGCGCCGCGCCTCGCGGCTCGAAGCGAAGCGCTGCACCAGTTCGCGCGGCATGCCGGTGCCCGGATCGTACAGCAGCTCGAACCGGTCGCGCGGCTTGGGGTCGAGTTCCGGCCCGGCGAGGTCGAGCGCCACCGGCGGGCGGCGTTCGAGCACGGCCTTGTGCAACCGTTCGCCGCCGCGGTCCTCGACGTCCTTCTGCACCACGGCGAACGCGTTGGCGTCGCCGAACAGCCACGGGCAGCGCAACTGCGTGCCGAACAGCAGCAGCTCCGCCGCGGCCTGGTCGATCTGGCCGGGACTCGGCATGCCCGATCGTTCGGCGAACACCTGCGCGCCGACGCGGCCGAACACGCGGTTGTCGGTGTACTCGAGCCGATCGCGTTCGGCGAAGGTCGTGTCGGCGGTGTGCACGACTTCACGCACGCCGATCGTCTCGCCCGACGTGCCGTGGATCGTGACGCGCCAGGACACCACGACACCGCCGATCGCGCGCCAGGATCCCGGCGGCCGCGTGCCCTGGAACACCTCGAGCAGCGGCGACCCCGCCTGCATGCCCGACGCGAGCAGCGGTGCGGCGTTGGCGCCGCGCGCACCGGAACGGTTGCCCGCCACGCCGCCGTTGCCGCCGCGTTCGCCAGCCGTCGACGGCTTGTTGCCGCTCGCCGGCGCGGTCGCGACCGGACGCTGGCGCGGCTCGGGTCCGGGGGCGGGCGCGTCGTCGGCGACGATCGGCCAGCCACCCTGGTCGAACTG